>DATKZQ010000037.1:0-25983 GCA_035527895.1 Desulfatiglandales bacterium | reverse complement strand
AGCGTCATTGCGCGGACGGAAGCGCTGCTATCCAGCGATCGAAGGCTCAAGAGAAGGATTCAACAGCTCGCTGAGCAAGAGTCAAGAGCAGACTTGCCCCTATACCTCCGGATAGCTAGAGTAATCCACTTTACTTATTGGCCAGGAGGAACTCATTCATAGTAAGACTCTAATCAGAGAAACACTTTCATCCAACAACGCAGAAAATAAGAAAGAAAATCAAAAAGCATGTAACCTTTTCGTGAGCTGTGCGTTTTAAGGTTTAAATGGATTCGGCGGACGGTTAAGGCTACGGTCGCCGCTGGAAGCAAATTAAGAGGCCTCTTTTTTTGCAATTTGTAGTGTGAAACCCAGCTCCCCATATGATTCTAAATAGGTATTAGGGCGTGTGGTGGTTTCACGGATTTCATTAAACCTCAAAATATTGGAAAGGAAATGCAATGCTGAAGCAGGTATGCAAGATCGGTTGTTTGGTGATGGTGTTGGGACTTCTGAGTTTTCCGGCGTGGAGCTCAGATAACGCGGGCATGAATACAGATCGACTTTCTATCCTCCCTCACGGAGGCTATGGACCAGGCGACTGCGGCAGGGTGAATATCAACGATAATCGTTTAATCCTGGCGCGAGGCGGAAACGGAGGCTATGGACCAGGCGACGGCACCGGTAACGACGGAGAAGGCCCTGGTGACGGCACCGGTAACGGTCCGGGGTCAGATAACGGCGAGGGCAATGGCGGTACCGGGGATAACGGCGGCTACGGCCCTGGCGACGGCGAGGGCAACGACGGAGAAGGCCCTGAAGACGGCACCGGTTACGGGCCTGGTGAACCTGGTTACGGACCCGGGCCTGGTGATTGCCCAGTGATTGTGAGTGGTTAAATGGATAATCAAGTAGAGGAGGGCCTTACGGCCTCCCTCTACTTGCTTTAGTACATCCATGCCTTGTGAATGAGCTCCAAAATCCAAAGGTAGCGATTTCTGCTATCTTGGGCAGGAATTTATCACGCTGAATTCATGAGATATTCGGATGAAATATGAAAGTGGGCAAGAATTCTATATGTCTGCAATGATGGCAGGTGTCATATGTTTAAGGCATCTTAAGTATGATATATTGAAATATTGAAAAGCGCCCCGCTTTTGTAGCTCTGGTTCGACAATAATACGTTTCAGTTTATTAAGAAAAAAAATCTGAATTCAACCAATTCTCAATCCAACTCACATTATTAAGCTGAAATTCGTTCTTTTCTTACCGCTATCTTTGCAACACCTTCATAGAACCGGACAATTCCACAGTGATCATCCTTCTCCTTTCCATCACACTTCAGTGCTTTCATGATCTCCAAAATCTGGCTTGAAAGAGGCACAGGCACACAGAGTTCATGCGCTGTTTCAAGGGCATTCATCATATCCTTAATGTGCAATTCTATGCGGAATCCGGGTTTAAAGTTCCCATCGAGCACCATCGGCATCTTTGCATCCAGCACAGCACTACCAGCGAGTCCGCCACGGATTGCATTATAAACCTTTTCAGGATCAACTCCGGCCTTGGTAGCAAGAACCATAGCCTCAGCCATTGCAGCAATATTCAGTGCAACGATTATCTGATTTGCAAGCTTTGTGGTATTTCCGCTTCCGATTTCCCCGACATGTGTCACAGCAGCACCCATCACCGCAAGTATTTCCTTAGCCTCCTCAAAGATTTCCTTAGGGCCACCAACCATGATAGCAAGAGTCCCGTCAATAGCTTTGGGCTCCCCACCACTCACTGGTGCATCTAGCATTACCACACCTTTTTCTTTCGCCTTTTCAGAAATCTGTTTGGATGCAAGGGGAGCGATTGAACTCATATCAATCAGGATTGTGCCTGGCTTTGCCCCGCCAAGAACGCCATTTTTTCCAAGCACTACTTCCTTAACCTCGGGAGAGTTCGGCAGCATCGTGATGATTACTTCACTCTGAGCTGCTACCTCTTTTGATGATTTACCTTCTTGAGCCCCAGACTCCACAAGCTCTTTTACTGGAACGTTATTTATATCATAAACAATTAAAGGATATCCTGCTTTGAGCAGGTTTTTTGCCATCGGTTTGCCCATGATTCCAAGACCGATAAATCCGATTTTTTTCATCATCCTTACTCCCCTTCTTAGTTATATGAAAGTATGCTTTTGACTGCGCTTATCAAATTTTCTTCAGTCAAGCCGTAATGTTCGAGAAGCTCATCATAGGAGAGCGCAGATTGGCCGAAGCTATCCTCTATTCCAATTGCTTTAATAGGTAAGCCACTACCCCGAAGCACATAGGTTATCACACTAGCCAATCCGCCAATTAACGAATGTTCTTCCATTGTTACTATTCCCTTAATTCCCTCAGTAAGTTTCCTTAGCTCATCTTCATCAACCGGCTTCAGGGAGCTCACATTCACTACCCTTACAGAAACTCCTTTTTTCTCAAGAGTCACCGCTGCATTCACAGCCTTTGATACCATCATACCATTTGCAAAGACTACGACATCCCCCCCATCCCGGATAACATAGGGCTTGCCAATCTTAAATTCCAAGTCTTTTGGAAACACGTCAGGCAAGTCATTCCGGTTAATCCTTACGTATACCGGGCCATAATATTCTGCTATTGCGTGAATCATCTTTCTAGTTTCGATTGCATCAGCAGGTACCAGAACGGTCATATTAGGTATGGCACGCATAATTGCCACATCCTCAACGGCCTGATGCGTTGCTCCGTCATCAGAATCAGACAGCCCTGCACTTGATCCGATTATCTTAACATTCAGTCCTGGAATGCAGATCCCCTGACGGATCTGATCATAGGCACGTCCAGAAGCAAAGACAGCAAAAGAGTTCACAAAGGGTATCTTCCCTACAAGTGAAAGGCCTGCTGCAAATGATGTCATATTTGCCTCTGCTATTCCCATTTCAAAGAAGCGTTCGGGATAAGCATCCTGAAAATAGCAGGTCATCGTGGAGGTACAAAGGTCTGCGTCACATACGACAATATTTTCATTTTCTTTCCCTAACTCCACCAAGGTTCTGCCATATACCTCTCTCGGATTCTGCATCGTTATGTTAAGCCTCCCTTCATGCTGCAAGCTCACTGCATGCCTGTTCATATTGCTCCTGGTCCAGCAGCCCTTTATGAAACCCTGCTTTGTTTTCTGCAAAACATACACCCTTCCCCTTCACTGTCCGGGCAACAATAATTTTCGGCTGGCCCCTTACTTCATCGGCCTTGTCCAGGGCCCCAACTATAGCCTTCATGTCGTGACCATCAATCTCCTGAACATGCCAACCAAAGGCCTTCCATTTTTCGGCAAGAGGATTCGTATCAAACCTCTCAACTATCGGTCCCATTGCTTGAAAGCCATTCTGGTCAAGTATTGCTACCAGATTGTCCAGCTTATGGAATCGGGCTGCCATTGCGGCTTCCCAAATTTGGCCTTCAGCTATCTCTCCGTCGCCAACTATGCAATAGACTTTGCTTTCTTTACCATCCAGCCTCAAACCAGCTGCCATTCCACAGGCAATGGATAACCCTTGGCCAAGAGATCCGGTATTCGCCTCTACCCCAGGCGTGCTTTTCATGTCGGGATGACCCTGCAAAATAGATCCAAGTTTCTTAGCTTTATCAAGCTCTTCCTCTGGAAAAAAACCAAGCTCTGCAAGCGCTGCGTATTGAGCTAATGCTGCATGTCCTTTGCTCAGAATAAACCTGTCCCTCTTCTCCCATTTCGGATTCTTGGGATCAAGCCTCATTTTATGAAAGTAAAGCGCAGTTACAACATCCGCAATTGAGCACGACCCGCCAAGATGACCCCTTTGACCAACACCCATCATTCTTATTATATTAAGACGAATCTTTTTTGCCTTCTCTTTAAGCCGCTCAATTGTCATAGCCATACCTCTGCTTTATCTTGTGCCTCTATAAGGATTCTAGGATTTCTCTTGCTTTTGTGAAGCCAGTGCGGCCGCTGTTGTAAACCGGCACACGTGTCTTCGTCAATCGTGGTTCAAGGGCAGTCATTGACACCTGTGCCATTACGATCGCATCCACTTCCTTTGAAAGCTTATCTATCTCATCTAGAAGAATTGCATTGTGTTTTTCCGGGTCGCCTTCCCGCAACGCCTTGAAAGCCTCGCCGCTCAAAACGGTTTTTATCTCGATTTCCTTTTTTGCGTCCTCTGCTGCCAAGCGAAGGAGGCGCTCAGATGATGGAACAGTCATGGGCAGTGTAGCCAGAAGTCCTACAGCGTTTCCATCTTGCACTGCAAGATCCATCATGGGCCTATCTATCTGAAGCATTGGTGCATTGATCATGGGCCGGGCATATTCAACTGCCCTGTTAAAGGTTGAACATGCGAGCATAATAAGATCTGCGCCTGCTTCTTCAAGAAACCTGGCATATGTGATGAACTTAGCATAGTTACTCTTCGGAACAACCCCAACCCCTGCTGCGAGATTATCCCTCTGGATGGTGTCATCACCCAGGTGCATGACACTGACCTCAGGAATAATTTCATCGATATACTTTTGCACTGTCTGTGAAGTAAACACTGCTGCGTGGATAATGCCAAGAGTTTTGCCGCCTAGATCTTTTCTCATTTTTTCTTTACTCCTTTCTGGGATTTTATTAGTAGAAAGAATATGTTATCAAAACCCTGAAGAAATCAATTTGTCCAACACTGACCTGGTTCCATTTCAGGCATTGTTAACATTGACTTCTGTCGATAATAATCGATAACGTTTGCAGTATCCGTGATGATTGTGCCCATATACACTTCAGACCTTTGGTTTATTAAATAGCGTCTTGTTACACAAAGATGTTCAGATACTTAACTGTCTCGGAAACGGGTTTAAAACCGTGTTTTTCTAATGCATTAAAATACAGCCCATCACCCTCTTTCAGGGTATATTCGATATTTCCAACGTGAAACTTCATTTCACCTGCAATCACGTAAATAAACTCTTCACCTTCATGAAAAACATGATGCTCTTTCACTTCCCCCCTTCGCCCAACAAATAAAAAGGGCTGCATTTTCTTTTCTTTATGATCGGTTGCAAAGGGAAAAATTGAGTACCCTATGCCAGTTCTTATGAAATTCTTCTCAATCTCATCATTGGCTGCATACACTGTTCCTGCAGTATCAGTATCCTCGACAAGCGATGAGACCTTTGTCCCTAAAGCATTAGCTATTTTCACGAGTGTCGCAACCGGTGGAACAACGCTACCTCGTTCTATCTTCGACAAAAGGCTCTTACTGAACTCGCATACATCAGCAATTTCCTGCTGGGTTCGATTCTGCTGCATCCTTAATATCCTGATACGTCTTCCTATATTTAACGTTTCCGTTATCATATGCCTCGGAGCCTCCAAATTTCCTGAAAGAAAATCACCTCAAACCTCATTTCATAGCATTTCGAATTCATGCAACCGGCAAATCACACCTGCGGCAAGCCCCAAGTCTTTTCTTCAAGCCATTTAAGAAGAGAAAGCGAGCGAGCAGCGTCTTTCTTGAAGTCCGCAGAATAGGCCTCTATGCTGAGTCTCCCTTCATACTGTACTTTCTTTAGCTTCTTGAAAAACTGTAGATAACCTTCTTCATTCTCCGTTGGGTACACACGTCCCTCAACTTTTGCGAAATGGATATGTCTTATGTGCCCGCCCGCACGGAGGATAATATCAGGAGCCTCCCTTTCAAGCATTAGATGATAGTAATCCACCAACAGTTTGATATTTTCCCTATCCACCTGTTTTGATAATTTCAGACCCTCTTCTACGGTATTTACTATGTTGCTTTCACATCTATTAATAGGTTCAATAACGATAGTAACTCCATGTTTTCCTGCAACCGGATCTATGTTTCTCAGAAGATCAACAATTTGATTCCAGGCTTTGTCCCTGGAAAAACCTTCAGGAACATTCTTGGCACCGGAACTACCAAATACTATGACCTTTGCGCCAAGCCGAGAAGCTCTGATTAATGCTTTCTGCACGTATTCCATGGCCCTATCCATTTCTGCTTCATCACCAGTTAGCCTGATACTAGGAGGAAAAAAGTTGTGGCATACTTCGCATCTGATACTTGAATTATCAACTCTGTTTTTCAGTCCCAGAAACTCTGATTGTGATAAGTCCATCAGGTGAGCCAGTGAAAGCTCTATATAGTCGTAGCCAATTTTCTCAAGCTCTTCTATCACATCAACACCCGTGGTGGCAGGCTCTTTGGCAACCATACATCCACAGCATCCGTATCTCACTACTCTCTTAACCTCATGAAAACAAGATATCTATAAAAGTCTCATCAGCAAAATTACTCAGGCTAAACAAGTTTCTTTGCATTCTGAACAGATCCAATCATGTGCATATCTGGCGTTCTATTGGCCGACAAACCACGTAATAAAGCCCTGGCAGTTATCACATAAATTTCGGCATTACCAGCCTAGGGATAGATAGCATGACGTCAGGAAAATTGACTGCAAACAATACGACCAGAAATGAGATAATGAAAAAAGGAATTAGAGACATTACAGCTCTAGGAACTGAGATGGAGGCCAGATCCGAGGCTATGAGGATACACAATCCATAGGGAGGGGTTATAAGGCCTATCGCCAAAGTTAACACAACCACAATTCCCATATGATATGGATTAATTCCCGCTTCTAAAGCAAGTTCTCCAATTATGGGCTGCAGAATAATTATGGCTGGAATCGCATCCATAAAAGTTCCTATTACCAAAAAAATAATGATCACAAAGATAAAGACATATAATGTAGAACTCAGCAATCCTATGGCAGCAAGATAGCTGACAACTATTTGTGGTACATTGTAATAAGCCAGAATCCATCCCCAAAGCGAAGCGGCAGCCACACAGAAAAGAGAAAGGGAAAAAAGGCCCACGCTATCTTTAATTACCCGATAAAACTTACCAAAACGAAATTCCCCAAAGAACACTGAAAGCACAAAAGCGTATACCACTGCAATTACTGATGCTTCTGTGGCAGTAAATATGCCACCAATAATCCCCCCGATAACAATTACGGGTATTGCCAGTGCGAAGATCGCAGCCTTTGTACTCGTAAGTAGTTTTCTCAATGAGAATTTCTGGTCTGCCCCAATCCCATGTTTAACCGCAAAGTAATAAGAATAACCCATTTGTCCAACGCCAATCATTATCCCTGGGATAAGTCCGGTCAAAAACATGGCTCCAACTGAAAGCCCGGCAGTAGCTGCATAAATAATCATCATAACACTGGGCGGTATGATATTCCCGAGGGTTGAAGAGGCAGCGGTAACACCAGCAGTAAATCCTTTGTCGTAACCTTTCTTAACCATAGCTGGGATCAGAACAGACCCAACCCCTAAGGTATCGGCCGATGAAACACCAGAAATTCCTGCGAATATCATACTTACAACAACATTAACGTGGGCCAACCCGCCTCTTAAATGCCCTACCAGGCTCTCGGAAAATTGAATCAAGCGTCCAGAAATACCAGTCTCATTCATTAATTGCCCAATAAAAAGAAAAAAAGGTACTGCAAGGAGCGGAAAGTTATTCAGGCCAACCCAAATTCTCTGAGTTACGATAGTGAGGGGAACATCTCCTTCCACCCAAATGGCAAGCGTCGATGAGAGAAACATTGCGAATGCCACTGGCACTTTTAAGATACACAGGATAATAAATGAACCAAACAAGAGTATTAACATGGTCTCAACTTATAGTGCTTTTTTTTCAGATTGCCCGCCCTTTAAGATATGTACGATATGGTAACAACTATAAATAATCATGGATACACCAGCGAAGGGAATTGCTGCATAGACGAATCGCATATTAATTCGAGAATTTACTCCCACTCGAAGCCCCCCCACTATAAAGTACTCATAACCCACAATCGCCATCAGTAATGCAAACAGCAAAATAGATAGGCTCGGAATAAGCTGCAATATGTTTCGCAAAGTTCGATTTCCTATTTTTTCAACCGTAATAACCTCAATAACAAAGTGCCTTCCGTTTTTAACGCTCATACTGGCTCCTACCAGCGCCACCCAGAAAAAAAGGAACCTTGCCACCTCCTCAGACCACAAGAAGGGAGCATGAAAGACATACCTGGTTACCACTTGTAGAAAAACCACTGCAGTCAAGCCTATGAATATAATCACAGCCAAAAAACCCTGAAAATTTTCCAGAAAATCAATAAACTTCTTCATATTTCCTTATTTTCTCCCCGCCAAGAAAGTGAACGCTTGCCCTGTAACTTCTTGGGATTTGGCAAGGCAATGATTTTGGCGAAATGGTACGTCAGCAATTTTTTAAAATACCACACCGATAACCCATGACCCAAAATAGTCAAATTCCTCTTTTCAGAATAATGGTTTTTCCAGCAGAGTATGTCTTTTGGGATAACTCCTTAACCGGTACAACCATCATGGAGTAACAACCAATCCCCGGCACTCCTAACCATGGATTTATACGACTAATAATGAAAATACTTAGGCTAATAGATGAACTTGTCTATCATGATTCGGCAGAAAAGGAGGCCTCTTTGAAAATAAATTCTCTCTCTTCAATCACTCAGGCGAAAAATCTCATCGGCCGGACACACCTCATCAAATGACTTCATTCAAGAACAATCGCAGTCACTTCTATTGCGACAGGTATTTCAAAAAACCAAGCAAGAGGCTGCGCTAAATTAGCCCAGCCCCTTACTTCATAATATCAATTCTTAGGTTTGAGACCCAAAAAATCTCTAGGGTGTCGCGGCCCTGATCCCTTCTAACAAGTTCTCTAAAGAAAATTTCTTAGCCACCATTTCTTGTATGGGTTTACCTTTTTCAATAAAAGCAGCCTCATCAACAAGAGTCACCATAACGCCATACTTAGAAATCATATGGTCAAGAGCAACTTTATTTTTCTTTGTAATGAATTCTCGTTCCCAAACCGCTGCCTTTTGTCCCTCTTCAAAGAAGATTTGCTGAAATTTCTCTGGGAGCTTCTCCAGGGTCTTGGTACTCATGAACAGACCCATCGGCAGGACTAGGTGCTTCGTCTGGGCAAAATGGGGACAAGTTTCATAAAACTTATTAGCCAAGACACTTACAGGCTCATTCTCCGCTCCATCTATCACCCCAGCTTGTAATGCTGAGTATACTTCAGAATAGGGCATGGGAGCAGGTATTGCTCCAAAGACCTTCCAGGTCAGTGCGTCAGCTTCACCACCCATAACTCTGACTTTTAAACCAACTAAGTCCTTTTCATGAAACACATGCCTTTTGCGGTTGAACAGATATCGATACCCAGAGGTAAATGTGGAAAGTAATCGTACTTCATATCTCTTTTGGCAAGCTTGATCAAGAATCTTCCCGACATCACCATCAAAGACATTTGCAAAATGCTGGTCATTTACAAACATAAATGGTGCGCCAAACATGGTCAATTCACGAATGAACGCTGACGCATGAGAGAAAGCAGCTAAAGATAGATCTAAGGTCCCCATATGAAGTCCTTCAACCTGTTCAGCAGAATCTCCCAGCTGGGCACTTGGATAGATTTTGATCTTGATTGCACCATTAGTACGTGCCTCCACATTCTCGGCAAACTTTTTACAGCCCAAATCATATGGATGGTTAACGGTCTGGTCATGCCCAAGTTTTAACACATACTCTTTGGCATCGGCACTTACACCACTTAATAGACAAAGGGTCATAGCTAAGATTAGTGCAAGAACCAGCCTCCCTAGCCCTTTTGAACACTTGCTCATGTCGCACCTCCATTGTTTAATTGTTAGAGAAAAATAGAAAATGCCCAGCACTAATTGCCGGAATGAAACCCTATCCTTTAAAGTGAGGGTAAAACAGGAGTAAATGTTGGCAAGGGGATAAAACGAACGAATCATGATGCTTTGAATACAAGATAGTAAACAGTATTCACCCCCAGAAATCCATACTTTGTATCTGCAAAGCAGGTGTTCAAAGAATGCCCTATTGTTGAGAGGTAGGTGCAGGAAGATAAGTTTCAGAGAGATGGCTATTTTCTGCGGCTGTCGGAATACACAGAAAAAATTGTTCTTAGAAAAAAGGGAGAATATCACAAGAGACATGAGAAAACCCTGCAAAATAAGATTTGCCCTCAAGGCCCTTCTTGCGCGGTAAGTCTGTATATTTGACCAAACGCCCCTGAATCAGGGCTCACATTATGATCAGAATCTGTTTTTCAAACTCGAAAGCGTGCTGGGCATCAAGCAAGGTTTCCTTAGAATATACTTTGTTTAATATCTGTTTACTTTGGTGAATTGTCAAGTAGTTTTTTTTCAATTCTCCGAAATAGTCTTTCTTAATCAATTGGCACTTAGATCTTCTCAGTATAAAAGACGGTGATATAAAATATTTTTAGTAAAACCAGCCAATTACTTAGTTTATGCAAAAACCTGTAACCATTCCTTTGCATGTATCTAAACGCCTCATTAGATTACCTATACCCCTCTTTACTGCATTCATTTAAAATTCCATGCATTAGATTTATCCAAAACGCGTTTCTACAGGTAGAGTTTAATGAAACTGCAGATTAAGGCATGCAGTTCAAAATCTGGACCTGATCACTTCACCATCACCGATCACTGGCAGGTCGTTTTGACCTGCTTTTTCTTCTGATCAAATCTGTTTACTTCAAGATGCTATACGCACCAATGAATATTTGCCATTTTAATGATTTGCGGAAAAAATATGGTGGGGAATTGTCAGGGCAGATAATAGCCGGTTACAATCGCCATTTGAACAAATTAAGGACGGCGGATCGTAAGATACAGTTGGAATTATCAACTGAGGGTAGATCTTATCAAATCTAGTGATCCGGCCTTATTTCTTTTGGCAAATGATGGGTTTCAAAATGCCCAGATTAAAGAGCTGATCCACAAGTAGCCAATATTAGGGAGCGGAAAGACTCGAGCAATTGATCTTTGCCTACGCTATCGTCCATCAGTCGTTATTGATGGCATCAATGAGCTCTCTTAGTCTTCCGAAATCATCCCGCTTGAAGTTCAGTATGAGTCTGGGCAGGTGTCCGATCTCAGGCTCATCGATCTCTTCTGGAAGAGGCCCTGACAGATACATCTCCCCATCCGGTCTCAGGGTATCTGAAAAGCGGCCCCTCAGGTCTTCCGCTTTCCGTTGCTCAATACCTGAGGTAAGCCTAATTACGAGACGATCGTCAACATATCGCAGGCTATGATAGCGAGAGTAGAAGTGATTGATTCTTTGCACGGCATCCTCGGCGGAGTCGACCCTCTCAAACAGTGTCAAATCCGATTGGCTGATATAGCCCCGTGCCAGAAGAGTGTCCTTCACGAAATCAATCCATCTAATCCAGTAGGAGCCTCCTGGCTCGTCCATAAGGACAAGGGGCACAGGATTACGCTTTCCTGTTTGCACGAGGGTGAGTGTTTCCATCGCCTCATCGAGCGTGCCGAAGCCCCCAGGAAAGAGCACGATTGCATCGGATTCCTTGAGAAAGGCCACTTTTCGATTGAAGAAATATTTATATGATATATTCCTGAGGGTCCCTTCAATAACGGGATTGGACCTTTGCTCGGAAGGAAGTCGAATGTTCACTCCAAAGGAGTATTCTGGCCCAGCTCCCTCATGGACCGCCTGCATGATGCCGGGACCACCCCCGGTGATGACCATATATCCTGCCTCAGATAGCTTCTGGCCTAGCAGGCGGGCCATCTCGTAGGCCGTCTCATCGGGCCGTGTTCGAGCCGATCCGAACACGGTGACCTTTTTAAAGTGTCGGTAGGCGCTGAATGCCTTTGCCGTAAAGCGCATCTCCTTCAGGGAGGTATTCATGAGCTTCAGGTCGACTCTGCCGTCATCCTCCTGACCGGCTTTGAGTGATGCCAGTATCATCTCTCGAACGATTCCAGGTCGGCGGATGCCGCCCACAACCTCGATTAGATCATGAATGGCTTCATCTACCGGCCCATTATCTCCTTTGAAATGAATTTCCATGGTGATCCTATTCCTCTCAAATCAATCTCATGTGTGTGTTGGGGATATCGTCATTCTGTTCCAGGTATTTTCGTTGCCCACATATACTGAAATATACACAAATCTCAGTATACAGATGGCGGTAGAAACTTCAATATTATTGCGAAACCTGTCGGCTTCCATGATCGAATCTCAACCATCACAAGTGCAGATTACAAGAAATACGCAGTTGTTCATCTATGGGTATTCTGTTTATTTCGGTTTCAAATAGTCAGGATCCCGAGTTTGAATATCTGCCATTGAGGCTACAGCCCTTCAGAAGTTTTAAGATATGATTCTAAGGTCTTCATTATCTCACCCAGCCCCTCTCAGTCAGGTCGAGACAGTTCATTCCAGCCTATTTCCCTTCGCCTCCGCAAATCTATTGCATACAAGATGCCATCGAGTATGCGCTGCTGCGGCAGGATTATGCAGTATTTCCAATGACAATCAACGGAGATATGTGCGCTTGAAGTCGTCTCCTCGGGGCAGCCATCTTCCCTTTTCTCCTCTGTTTGAAGGAATCCGATTGACACGCTAATCGGTAGATTTTAGAATTAGTTCCGGAAATGCGTTCTCCCTGTTCTCGTGGCAGCGGGCAGCAGTACCAGGGCACGCGATGAGCAGGGAAGATTGTACTATTCTGGCTTCAGATGGGGAATTCCCGCGAACACCTTGAAGGGGTAAGAAACGCACAGAGGTGATAGGCATGAGCAAGGAAACCTTCCGGTTTGAGATAGGCAAGCTCGAATGTACTGCTGTCAGTGACGGCACGTTCACGTACGCACCTCCAATCTTTCCTCCTCCTGCTATCCTTCTATTCGCCAATGCGCCAACAGAACCTCTTGAGCAGGCACTGGTGGAACACAACCTGCAGCCAGAGCAATGGGTCGAGTGGACAAGTCCGTACATCTGTCTGGTGGTTAACACGGGTGACCATTTGGTGCTGGTGGATACGGGTGCAGGTGGTCTTGCACCAACAACAGGCAGACTCCTTCAGAACCTTAAGGCCGGGGGGATCGCGCCGGTGGACATTGACACGGTCATTCTCACCCACGGGCACCCAGACCACATTGGCGGGAACACCGATGCCGAGGGCAAGGCTGCTTTTCCGAACGCCCGCTATGTTGTGTGGAAAGAGGAGTGGGATTTCTGGACCTCAGGACAGGCGGAACAGAGACTCGATGAACACGTTAAGGAAGTCCTCCTCAAGTCCGCGCGCGAGAACCTCCCGCCGATCCAAGGACAAGTGGACCTCATTAATCGTGATACAGAGATCGTGCCTGGCATACGTGCCGTGGCCGCACCCGGCCACACTCCGGGGCACATGGCGCTGGAAATCTCATCGGAGGGTGAGCAGCTGCTGTGCGTCTCCGATACGGCGCTTCATCCCATCCATCTGGAGCAGCCTGAATGGTATGCAGTGGTCGATCTTATTCCTGAGCAGGTTGTGACCACCAGGCGACGGCTCCTGACCATGGCTGCGGCCCGGAAGGCCTTGGTTCTTGCGTTTCACTTTCCCTTTCCGGGTCTGGGCCGTGTCGTGCAGAAGGGTGATGGATGGAAATGGCGGCCGATGGAGACGGCGAGTTAGGGTTTGCCCAGCCATGTCTGAAACATAGGTGCGGCGATAGGCAACTTACTTGTTTAAAGAAAAAAGATCGCTATTCTATCGGACCACTCGTGAACTGGGGATAGGAAGGACGTGGCATCAGGCTTAAGTAAACAGGCATTTGTCTATCTACGGGAAAATGAAATTCTTCTCTACACTCTCTATGTTTTCGAGATGTTGTAAGGTGCCCAGATCCTACCACGGTGATTATCATGGCTCGTATGTAGCTCACCTTGTCATACCTGTGAGAGATCAAAGACCCTTTTAGGGTCAAAACCAGGCCACCCTTTTTAGGGGTGGCCGTACAGTCTTTCACGTTGAGCATTTTTCAATAGGAGTTCCAGGCTGCGAGATCACCTCCCCTTTCAGCTCTGAAGCTCCGGTAGATTCTCATAGAAATCCAGGCATTCCGGATTCGTCAGGGCATCCCGGTTGAGCACGGGCCTGCCGTGGATGATATTGGTGACCGCGCCTTCAACCTTCTTCATGTTCAGCGTATAAGGGATGTCAGGGGTCTCGATGATCTTGGCCGGCACGTGCCGGGGCGAGGCCTTGGCACGAAGCGTCTTTTTGATCTTCGTCTTGAGCTCTTCTGTCAACTGGTATCCTTCGGCGAGTTTCACGAACAGGATGACGCGCTGATCCCCTTCCCAGTTCTGTCCGATGGCCAGGCTGTCGGCGATCTCTTCCATCTGCTCCACCTGGTTGTAAAGCTCGGCGGTGCCGATGCGAACACCGGAGGGCTTGAGCACGGCGTCGGAGCGGCCATAGAAGGTAAACCCACCGGTCCGGCTGTCATGTATCACGTAGTCTCCATGACGCCACACATTGGGGTACACCCTAAAGTAGGCATCCTTGTACTTGGCATCGCCGGGATCGTTCCAGAAGTAAAGGGGCATGGATGGGGCAGGAGCCTCACAGACCAGCTCCCCTTCCTTATCCACAACGGGACTCCCCGTTTCGTCATAAACATTGACCTTCATGGCCAACGCGGCAAACTGGAGCTGCCCGGCATACACGGGGCTGGTAGGGCTTCCCGTGCAGAAGCAGCCGTTGATGTCTGTGCCGCCGGCAGAGGAGTTGAACCAGACATCCTTCTTGATATCCTGGTACACATACTCGAACCCCTCGGGGGAGAGGGGCGAGCCAGTCTGCCAGATCTGGGTGAGGTTGGACAGATCGAAGTCTCTTCCCGGTTTGAGGCCCTGATCCTTGATAAAGTTGATATAACTGGCACTGGTGCCGAACATGGTTACCTTCTCATCCTGAACCAATTTCCACATGGCAGTGGCATCGGGGTAGCTTGGGTTGCCGTCGTAGAGGATCAGCGTGTTTCCGACTGCCAACGAGGTGAGCATCCAGTTCCACATCATCCAGCTGCAGGTGGTGATAAAGAAGTGTACATCGTCTCTCGTGAGGTCCGTGTGGAGGATCAGTTCCTTGAGCTGGTTGATGAGGATGCCCCCCGCACCCTGAACCAGACACTTGGGCTTACCCGTGGTGCCGGAGGAGAACATGATGTAGACGGGATGATCAAAGGGTAGCTGTTCGAACTGGATCTCGAGCCCATCCTCCCTGGCGAGAAAATCATTCCAAAGAACGGCATTTGGGATATTGGAGAGGTCAGGCTCTTCCTCTGTATAGGAAGTCACCACCACCCTCTCAATCGAGGGTATTCCCTTAACCACTTCCGCCGCATTACCTATAGAGTGAAACGCCTTTCCCTTGTAATAGTAGCCGTTCACGGTGAACAGTACCTTGGGCTCGATTTGTCCGAATCGATCTATCACCGCACCTGAGCCGATGTCGGTGGCGCAGGATGACCACGTCGCCCCAATACTGGTGGCGGCGAGCATAGCGATCGCGGTCTCCATCATATTCGGCATATAGGCCGCGACGCGATCTCCTGGGCGGACTCCCATCTCGCGGAGCGATTGGGCCAGACGAGCCACGGTGTCGTAAAGTTCCGCATAGCTCATCCTGGCGGTTTTCTGAGTTTCCCCCCTGAATATCAGGGCCGTTTGCTCGTCACGGTATCTCAGGAGGTTCTCCGCAAAATTCAATCTCGCACCCTGGAACCATTTCGCTCCCGGCATCTTGGTGACATCATCGATGACGGTATCGTACGGCTTTGAGTGTTTTATGTCCGCATAGTCCCAAAAAGTGGCCCAAAAATCGGAGATGCGCTTGACCGACCAGTGATAGAGGGGCATATATTCTTGAAAGTCGGTCCCATGCTTCTCATTGACAAACTGCATGAATTGGTACATATTGGAATTCTTGATCCTCTCTTCCGATGGTTTCCATAGCATCTTCGCCATATTTACCTCCTTGTTGTACGATACAGTAAATATTTTAAACCCTGTAAGATTTGTTTTCCAATGTGTTTGCCATAATTGACTTCATTTTTACACAACTACATTCTGTTAGTGATAGTACTCTTCACCAAGGGAGAGGTCAATTGAAAGCAGGACAGACTCACTACGATTCTCAATAGTTAACCTTATCCAGTCCTTTCAATCCCAATATTTCTCTGCCCTCATTAGGGGTAGCTGGTTCAATGCCTAATTCCCTGGCGATCCTTATAATCTTTGCTACTTGTTCTGCGTTGCTTTTGGCCATCGCCCCTTTTTCCAAATAGAGATTGTCTTCTAGGCCTACGCGGACATGCCCGCCCAAGAGCAAAGATTGGGTACAAATAGGGAATTGCGCTCTACCAGCAACACACACAGAGAATTCAAAATCGCCAATCAACCTCCTGGCGTAATCTACTAAAAACGCCAAATTCTCAGGGCTTGGAGTGATGCCCCCCAAAACTCCCATGACAAACTGGATATAGACCGGTTTCTTGAGATGCCCCCTCTCGATCAGATGGGCAATGTTATTGATCATTCCCGAATCGTAAACCTCAAGCTCCGGCTTGGTATTGTGTTTATCGAAAGACTCGGAGAATTGACGTAACGTTTTGAATGTATTAGTAAAAATAAAATCCTCGGTCATTCCTAGATACTTCGGCTCCCATTCATACTTCCAGTCTTTCCATTTCTCCATTGCATGGAACAGGGCGAAGTTCACCGAGCCTGCATTGAACGATGCCAACTCAGGACTCAGTGTAGTAACGGTCTGCACGCGTTCCTCGGCAGACATCCCTAAACCGCCCCCTGTTGTCAGACAGAGAATAATATCACATTTACTTTTTACGGTGCTGGCGATCTCTCTGAAGATCTCCAGGTCGGTAACCGGCTGGCCTGTCTTTGGATCCCTCACATGCACATGGCACACCGTGCCTCCTGCTTCGTGAACAGCAAGAATTTCATCTATTATCTGCTCCGGCGTGATTGGTAAATAGGGTGACATGGTAGGTGTATGAATACTTCCCGTAATAGCTGCTGTGATAATTCGTTTATTCATTGGTTCGACTCCTTGTTGTTTAGATGTTCATTTCCCATGTCCTTAAAGCATTTTGAAATTGATTGTCAATCAAAAAAGATTCCCTTCCCCAATGTTTGTATTCGGCCCAGCATCGCTTCATCATATGTCTGAACTATTTCTCAATCATGTTGGGGAAAGGAAGCCTTGTAGGTGGGCTATCTCGATCTACGACTGCTCAATCCAAAAATTTGGATTCAACGCCAAATACATGACGAGGGGCTGAGCTAGCCAAGCGATCTTAACAAGACGTTAGACCGCCTACTGCACCCCTAATTCATCGAGGAGCTGGATTACCCTGAACGACTCGGCAAATCCGGTCGTGCCCCTCAGAGCTACTGCTACAGAGGTAGCTTCCAATACTTCACTTCTATTGGCTCCAGCATCTACCGCCAGCTTCGTTTGTGCTAGAATACAGCCGATGCAACCGGCCCCAAGTGCAATGCCTAGGGCAATTAACCGTTTAATCTTAGGGCTGAGTGCACCGTCTTTGTATGCCTCAACCCTGACTTGATCAATGGCGGTGCTAACACCGGGCATTTCTTTTTCATACTTCTTCCTGATCTTCGTGAGATTATCCAAGAGTTTTGATTGACTTTCCATGGCTGCCTCCTCTCTTTTTAATTTTTTAGATGATGCACTGTTATTAAAATTGCAAGTCTAAGTACTCTATCTCAAAGCTGATCTTGTGGGTTTTGTTCTTCCTTTGAATTCCTCGTTGACTCGTTCGATTACGTTTGTCGTTCGTGAGGTCCTTGATAGATTCACTCCAGTTCGAGGCTGACTCCTTATTTCCTGTCTGGATCCCGAGAACACGCTTATACCCGGTTTCCGTAAACCAACACAGAGACCTTCTCGGCACCCCCATCTATGCGCATGCCGAAGCAGACACCGTCTAAAATCAGATACTTGATCGGTACCTGTGATATATTCCGATTCATCTATCCATCCGAGGCTCGATCAGTTCCTTATTGGCGTGGATCACCCCTATTGGTGATATGCTCCTGCCGGACAGCCTCCAAGAAAACGGGTAAAGTCTATGTCGATCAGCCGGGACAGGTAGTTATCAGCATGCTCTCTGATCTCCACACGAGTCATATCAAAGATTTTTTCGGGCTTGTTCCTGAATCTGCTTGAACATCTCCACTGCTTCTGGTACGTTGATTTTTACTTTCATAGGTGCTTCTTTTTTCTTTATGAAGTTATGGACCAAACCCTATAGAGAGGAAAAGCGCCCTTTTTTCTAGCCTTTCAGAATTTACACAAAACATTGTCCACTGCTTCATTCCTTAATTCATAATGCATATATTGGCATCAACCTGTCACCGTTATAGCACCGAAAGAGAAAGGAATCGATCATGATTCACGCAAACTCGAGCCAGGCAAAGACTTATAGGACACCTGAGCCTCACGAACGCGAGTTGAAGGTTTTGATCTCCCCCAGCCTGCAACAGGGCGTTGAAGGGTTGGCCGTAGGTATGACGATCCTATCCCCTGGAAAATCAAGCAGCTCTCATAGCCATGAGGCGGAGTGCGAGACATGGATCGTCGTCTCCGGCGCAGGTGAAGTGGTGGTCGGGGAAGAGCGCGAGTCAGTGGGACCAGAATCCGTTATTTTCATACCGCACAACGTGAAGCACCAAATCATCAACACCGGCCAAGAGCCCTTGCGTATGTTCTGGATTTACACCCCGCCAGGTGGGGAGAGGAGCGTCCTCGAAGGGAATATCAGGTAAAGGGACGTTACGCATATCGCTGCGGATGAGCTTTCAATTCCTCGATAAAGTCATCAACAATCCGCTCCTGATTGTATTCGGACATCCAGCTCCATTCCTTCCGGGCAATACTGTCGTCAATGCGGAGCAAGAGTTTATCCAGAATCTTTTGAAGCTCCAGGTCTGGTTCGAAGGTTATCTGCGCTGTGGAGATCCTGGCCTTAACTATGTCTGCAAGCTCTTGGGCGCTGGCAATGGGGGTGGCACCAGCGATAACATAGTTTACCATCTTGATGTTCGCCAACGGCGCCTCCTGCAACATCACGATGGCCTGTGCCGCATCCTTAAAGTACATGACCGGACATTTGGTTTCAGGTTTCACGTACATGGTATAGGAGTTTCCCTTAGCACACTCCTCGATGACCCACGAGGTATACTGAACCACCCCTGGGGTTTTCACCCCTGGCCCCACGATTGAGGGGTAGCGCACACCTCTGTAATCCAGCCCGAACTTTCTCTTGTAAAATAACCCCATAAGCTCACAGAATACCTTCGTAGTTCCGTAAAAGAGCTGTGGGCGTTGCAAAGTAAAATCGTTGATTACATCTTCACGGATGTCTAGGCCATAGGTTGCAAGGGTACTGGAGAAGAGCACCTGAGGCACCTCGAATAATCGTGCCGCCTCAAGAACGTGAAAGGTGCCCATAGCATTGGCCCGAAAAGAGGCGGCATTGTCCGCATCCGATGGTACAGAGAGCATACCCCCAAGGTGGTAGATTACTTTGGGCCTGCGGGTCTTTACAACGCTCAAGACGTGGGTGAAATTCCCCAGATCTCCACGCACGAACTCAACCTGGTCGGCCACGTCATCCAGCAGCTTTGTGGAGGGGTTAATATCAAAGACAACGATGTCTTTCTCTCCCTTTTCCAGGAGAATCCGCACAACCTGTGCCCCGATGAAACCCGTTCCTCCGGTAACCAACGTGCTCATAACAACCTCCTGTAAATGTTATAGGGTAGACTTTTAAAGATATCTTGATTGGTAAGCGCACGATCACATGCTAGCCCTCACTTTTCCTCAACCCAGTAAAGCTGCTTCAACCGATTTAGAAACTCCTGGTCGCGCTTTTGGATTGCTCCGTCCAGCTCTGCCTTCGAGAAATCCACGGCATAATCGTAAAATCCTTTCCCGGTCTTGATTCCATAATGGCCCTGAGAGACGAGATGCTGTAGTGCTTTAGGGGGATCTGTCGAGCTTTGAATGTGGGGCAGCAGATTCTCGCATACCTTGAGCCAGAGTTCCAACCCTCCTAAATCTGCTGTAAGCAAGGGGCCGATGCTGGCCAAACGAAATCCAAAGCTCCCCTTCACGGCCTTGTCGATATCTTCGGCACTGGCCACCCCTTTCTCATACAGATCAAATACCTCCCTGACCATAGCTGTCTGAATTCGATTCACTACAAAGCCGGGAAGCTCCTGATAGATCTTCACCGGGACCTTTCTTATCTTTGCTAAAAGCCCGTAAGCCGTCTCCATGGTCTCATCGCTGGTATGCTCTCCTTTTACAACCTCGACAGTGGGCACAATGTGAGGTGGATTAAACCAGTGCGTAATAACCAGCCGCTCTTTGTCTTTTACTTGTGCGCCAATGTCTCTCAAGGTCAGAGATGAAGTATTCGTGGCTATAATAGTATCCTTTCTACAGAAGGATTCAACTTTCTGAAAGAGCCCTTGCTTGAGCGACAGATCTTCGGGAGCTGCCTCCACAATAAAATCGCTTCCCTCCGCGGCAGTCTTTACATCAGTGGTGGTAGATAACCTTTTGAGGGCCAGCTGGATATCCTGTTCCCCAATAAGATCGAATTGTCGAAAAAGCTCCAGGTTTTTCTCGATATGAGCCTTAGCCGTGTCAAGAATGGATCCCCTTATATCGTAAAGCCACACATGATACCCGCCCATAAGAAAACTCTGGGCGATTCCATGCCCCATAATGCCGGCACCAAGAACGGAGATATTACGGATTTCCTCAAGTTTCATAGGACACTCCTTTCTGAACGAACCGATCTAGCCCTGCAGGATGCGGGGTAACCAAAGGGTCAGGTCCGGAAAGATGATAGTGAGAATCACGACGACGATCTGCATACAGACGAAGGGAATGATGCCGCGATACATGTCGCGGAGCTCGATCTCCGGGGCGATGCCCTTGAGGTAAAAGATGGAGTAGGCGAAGGGCGGCGTCAGGAATGAGATCTGCAGGCTGACGCAAATCACCAGCCCTACCCACAGAGGATCAAATCCCAGGCTGAGAAGGATAGGCGAGAAGATGGGGACGGTAATCAGGAGGATGCCGATCCAGTCGATGAACATGCCTAGGAAAAAGATGATCGCCAGCACGGTGAGGAAGATGCCCCAGCGGCCCAGGCCGAGGCCCATGAGCAGATTGGTTACGACCTGACCGCAGCCGGCGTTGAGAAAAGCGCCGGTGAATAGATTGGAGGCGATGGCGATGACGATGATCATGGAGGTGATCCTCAGGGTGATATAGCAGTTCTCCAGGAAGGTCTTCCAGCTTAACCTTCCGTATGCCAGCGCCAGGCAGGCGGCGCCCAAAGCGCCCACAGCCCCGGCCTCGGTGGGGGAGGCGAACCCCACGAAGATGGAGCCCAAAACGAGCACGATGATAAAAAGCGGCGGCACAAGATAGCGGGCGCCGTCGATGAGGGAGTTCCTGGAGAAAAACTTCGCTTGGTTCTCACGCCCCATGCTGGGGCCCAAAGACGGCTGGAGGGCGGTGCGGATCAAGATATAGAGGATGTAAGCGCCTCCTAGCATCAATCCGGGAATGATGGCCCCCGAAAACATCTGAAGCACGGAGACTCCTGCCATGGGCGCATAGAGGATGAGCATGATGCTGGGAGGGATGAGAATACCCAGGGTCCCCCCGGCACAGACAGCGCCGCTGGCTAGGGAGGGCGAATAGCGCGCATTGAGCATGGAGGGCACCGCCATCAAGCCGATGGCTGTCTCCGAAGCCCCGACTACCCCGGTGGTGGCCGCGAAGAGCACGGCGAGGACGATGGTGGCTACGCCCAGACCGCCGTTGAGCCCCCCCATCCATCCATGGAGGACCTTGAAGGCCCTCTCCGCCACGCCCGAGGTCTGCATCATGGTGCCCATGAAGATGAACAGCGGTACGGCAGCGAGGATGTACTCTGAGAGAATGCCGTTGACAACCCGCTGGGGGATCATATAGAGGAAGGCATTCCCGGAGGTCAGGACACCAAACAAGAGCCCCATTGTGCCGATGCCGAAGGCAAGGGGAAACCCCAGCAGCAGGATAAAAAGGCTCAGAATCATCAGGACGGTGGTCAACTCAGGGCTCATGGGATTCTCCTTTGATGGCGATTCCGAGCGAGCGCATGAATTCAGCCGCCCCTTGCATGAGAAATAGCAGGAATCCGAGGGCGATAAGACTCTTGAAGGGCCAGAGGGGCGGCCGCAAAACGCTGGATGAAGAGCGCTCGCCGTATGAGTAGGCCCAATAAGCATGCTCGCCGCATTTCCCTACCAGGACGATGAAGAGCGGAAAGAAAAGGAAGATATAGCAGAAGACCTCGACAATGGCCTGCCGCCGTGGGGACAGGCGCGCATAGAGAAGGTCCATGCGCACATGGCCCTTGAGATGGTGGCAATAGGCGGCGCCGAGCATGGCATAGATGCCGTAAATCATGTAGGTGGCCTCAAAGGCCCAGGACGTGGGCTTGACGAGCACGTAGCGCATAGTGATGTCGTAGACGATTACCGCCGTGAGCACGGCGACCAGCAGACTCGAGACCTTGCCTGCCCAAACACTAATCCAGTCGATGAAGCGGAGAATTTTATCCATACCGCGACCTCCAAAATAAAAAAGGAGGGTCATCATCCCATGGGTAAGAGGCTATGGGATGATGACCCTCGGGCATTCATCCCTCAAACGCCCGCCATCATCTTAGTGGGGCAGGTTATACATCTTGGAGAATGGCCACCACCGCTTGCCAAAGGCCTTCTGTGAATTCCAGACCTTTGCGAAGAACTCGTCCTTGGCTGCCAGCCCGTCCAGATACTCCCAGGCCCAATCGACCATAGTCTTCACCGTCTCCGGGTCCATGACCACGATCTCGATCCCCTTCTCTTTGAAAAAATCCATGGCGTCGAGGTTCTTGTCTTCCATCCAGAGGTAGTTATCCAGGCGGAACTTGCCCACGACCGCCTCGAGAATCAACTTCAAATCATCGGGCAACGCCTCCCAGGCCTTCTTGTTGACGATGAGTTCGGTGGCCGAAGCGGGCTGGTGAATGCCCGGCAACATGACGTACTTGCAGACCTCCCAGATGCCCAGGGTCTTGTCAAAGGCGGGGATGCTGTACTCGGCAGCGTCGATGACGTTTCTCTGGAGGTTGGGCATGATCTCGCCCGCTGGCATGAAGACCACGGACATCCCATGCTTTTGCAGGACATCGCCCATTAAGGGCATCATGCGCATCTTAATGCCCTTGAAATCCTCCAGCTTGCGCAGGGGCTTCTTGGACCACATGAAGTTCTCCATGGAGATAGGCCCTGTCATAAGGATCTTGACGTTGTAGCCGTACTTGTCGTACATCTCCTGCCAGAGCTCATAGCCGCCGCCCTGATTCTGCCACGCCATCATGTCAATGACGTTCAAGCCGCCAGGAGCAGCACAGAACAGGGGCGCGACCTGGATCTTTCCCACCCATTGCCCGGTGTAGCCGTAATTGGCCTGATACACCCCGTCGCTGACCGCCTTAAGTCCCTCGAAGGGCGGCACCAAGGCGCCGGCAGGATAGACCTCGAAGACCAGCCGGCCTTGCGTGACCTTTTCGACTTCTTTTGCTAGCATGACGATGTTATCGTGATAAAGCATCCCGGCAGGCACGAATCCCTGGACCTTCCACTTGATGACTTTCCCTGCGGCCAAACCGGAACTCGTAAAAGACACTATTACTCCCAGTATCACCAACGCCATTAGTATCTTCTTTTTCATAATACTTTCCCTCCATAAATTTTATTGTTGTTTTTTTAATACTACTCTGCCAAGGTCAAGAAGAATTCCCACCCCCTTTCTTTTGCTTTAGGGACACGTTATTTTTCCAAAATGCGGACATTAGTACTATTTGAATTCACATTTTCCTAAAACTTCAAGCTACTTAAGTTTAACATGTTTGGGTTGATTGGGAACACAATCTTCTCCACTGCCTGGGCAATCGATTATGCATAGAAGCTCCACAGGTTTATCACCCGAGACAGCCACTCTGTGGGGCTCATTTTCATAAAAGAAAACAGTATCCCCAGGTTCCACCTCTATTCTTGCTCCATCACCGCTTTCACAGATCAGTCTGCCGGAAAGGATGTGAGGAGATTGAACATATTTGTGATTGTGGAAAGGGATGTCTTCTATAGGCAAGCCTGGCTGAAGGGTATACTTCCTCACAGCGTATGTATGATGGTATTTTTCATCTCCAATTTTATTGCTGATAATCCATTGAATCATCATCATTTTTTCAGGAAAGCCGAATGCCTTTCCCACATCAATTACTTCAACATCTTTTAGTCTTCGTAATATCATTCTCATAACCTCCTATATGGAAGATTGCCTATTGACTTATTTTATAATGGCATTATCGATCTTAATCAAAATCGAATAAGCAATAGTTTTAGGTAACGCCCTAATACGCTAGTCGAATAGTTCTCTCTCGCGGAACCGTCGATTGAATCGATAGAAGATTTCAGACAGATAACTTGCAGATACTTTTCAGAAACTATACGGAGAGAAACATTATGCCCGGTCTTTGAAGTGGAAATAACGCGGTGTACCCCGGGCAAAAGACCACCCCCTGCCTTCAGATCTTAAAACACAGAGATACAACACACAAAACCGGGCTCATCGGTTCGTTCCCTTATACCCATGTGGTGCCTTTCAGTCCGGAATATGAATCATCCCGCGTTGTCAACCCAACAAGACGGCATCCAGTATCTCTAACAGCCATGGCCTTTCTCACCTTATGGACCATAAACTACTTCTACTCCGACATATTATCTTGAAAAGTTTTGAAAGATATGATATGCATCCATCATGGGAACCAAGAATGTATTTTTCGGGATAGACGACTACATGGCGCTGTATACTCCTTACATTAAGAGAGCGGAAGCCAGGGATCTGGCGCAATGTTATGTGGTCGGGTTGATGATGGATGGGGACAGGAAATCCGTTGAGCCGATGTCGGAGAAGGTCCACGCCTCGGAAAGGGGGATGCAGCGGTTGTTGACAGAGGTCAAGTGGGACCGCGACGGTGCATTTGGCGAATACAGGAGACGGATGCTTGCGGAGACTGCCGACCCCCAGGGTGTGTTGGTTATCGATGATACGGGATTTCCGAAAAAGGGACGCCATAGTGTCTGTGTTGCCCGGCAGTATTGCGGATCTCTTGGGAAGGTTGACAACTGTCAGATTGGCGTCAGTTTGACATATGTGGGTCAAGGGTTTGCTTGGCCATACGCGATGGAGCTTTTTATTCCGAAATCTTGGGATGATCCGGGTGATCCGGAATGTGTCGACATGCGCAAGAAAACCTACATGCCGGCGGATGTCCATTACCGGGAGAAGTGGCAGATGGCTTTGGATCTGATTGATCAGGCAAGGTCCGACGGGGCCTCCCACCGGGCGGTTGTGGCAGACAGTTGGTACGGAGACATAACGGATTTTCGCCGAGGTCTGGATGGTCGGCAAGAGCGCTATGTCGTCGGCGTTTACTCGGATACGCAGGTCTTTTTGGAGTCTCCTGTTTTTGTTCAACCCGATCCTGATGAGAAAAAGAGAGGCCGAAAGAGAAAATACCCGAAACTGATCGAGACGAATCCCTTGCCGGTAAAGGTCTCTGAACTGGGAAAATGTGTTGCTGAAGGAGACTGGGAGCATCTTGAGATCCGGAGGGATTGTCTGAATAAACCTCTGGTGATTGAGGCGGTATCCAGAAGGGTATTTCCCGCTCAAGGCTACCGGAAGGGAACTGTTCATGAAGAAGTCTGGCTGATCATCGAGAGAAGAAAGAAGGATGGGGGAGAATATGAACTCCGCTACTTCTTCAGCAATATGCCCCAAGACATGCCGACTTTGGAGATGGTTCGTCTCTTTCATGAACG
>DATKZQ010000036.1:0-27271 GCA_035527895.1 Desulfatiglandales bacterium | reverse complement strand
TAGGGGTATCCCCTTGACTGGCGTAGCCACTACATATTGTGGTTTCTCCGACGAGCTGCCCGTACGCCCTGGACAAGCCGATCATACGCTCTGGGCTCTGTGGCAACCGCTTGCTGGAGGAGCCGGTAGAACAGTTTCCCGCGGGAGCGGGAGGTTCGACGATTGAACCGAAAGGTATATTCATCGAGGTAATAGTCCAGATGCTCATGGCTCACAGCTCCCTGATGGGTTCCGACCAACCATCGCTTCACCAAGGCCGCCACTCTGTTACACAGCGGCAGGAGATTATCCCCCACGGAACCATCCTTACGCACGATCTCACGAACGTAGCCGAGCCGCTCCAGCCCATTGTATCCTTTCCAGTCGTCGGTCTTCACTATGCTGCCGGGTTCCACGGCCCGTCCGACCGCGGGCCCCAGGCTCCGAGCCGAGGCGTCCTTGACACGTTGAAGCCGGATTCGGCCAATACGCTTCCCATCCTCTTGCGCCGCAATGACTACCAGCGCTTTCCCCTCCGCTCCACGGCCTCGTTTCCCCGGCTTCTCTCCACCGATATACATCTCGTCAACCTCGACTGTGCCGGAGAGCCGATCCCGCCCAGGCCTGACCATGGCCCTCCGCAGCTTATGCAACCATGCCCAGGCGGTTTCATAGCTGCCCAGCCCCAGAACCCGCTGCATTCCTCTCGCACTGGCGCCGTTTTTCTGGCTGGTCACCCACCAGATGGCGCGAAACCACAGCACAAGCGGTTTTCTCGTCCCTTCAAAGATGGTTCCGGCAATGACCGAGGTCTTATAGTCACAAGCAGTACAGCGTATCAGCCCATCTCTCGAATGCCACCCTTTTCCGTGGCAGCAGCGCGGGCATCGGAAACCGTCCGGCCAACGCAACTCGTACAGATATTGTCGGCAGGCCTCCTCGGTCGAAAATCGGTGCTCCAGCTCCAAAAGGTTCTTGGGGTAATCCTCCATACCTTGGAATACTACATCTTGTGGTTACGCCAGTCAAGGGGATACCCCTATAATCAAATTATCATTTGAATCTATTTGAAGAACCTTCCCGAGGCAAGCACAAAAACAGGCGTCGCCTCACTTTTCATGCCTCATTCTTCATGGTTGACGTGGGTTTCTTGAACTGCTAAACGATTGGTATCGCTTAAACGTGCTGGCAAAGTACTGCATTAGTTAAAGCGTAACACTTTAGTTCTTTGAAAAGGTAGCGCTCCTGTCCATTTGCTGGGGCCCAGTGGCTATTCTTAACTGAACCCAGGAGACTGAGCATGGAGATGTCTTTTTTTGCTCTGCCCTCTTAACAAGGCCCCGTACAGGGCCGTTTCAAACCGGCGCACCGCCCGATAAGCCTTAGCACTAAGGTAGCAGCCTGTGTGCGTCGTTTTGAAACGCCCACTCCTCTGTACCATGGGAGGACAGAGTCAAAAAAAGACATCTCCATGCTCAACAGGGCGTTTCTTTCAGGTATGACCCTGAAGCGAAGTGCCGGGGTCAGGTGCTAAAGTGTTACGTTAAAGCAGGTGCGCATAATGATGTCGATCCAATCGTGCAAGCACTTCTGAACGATACGAGACCATTATCAATTGAAGGGACTGCCGATACCACTATGCAATCAAGCTACTTAGTCTATATGGTTTTCCGGTCATTCCTATGGGTAGCCTCTCACCTGCCGTTCAGGGTCAACGCATTCCTCGGCAGGCTCATCGGCACAGCATACTACCGTATTGACAGGTCTCGACGGAGGGTTGCAAAGGCCAATATTTCCGTTGTCTTTGGCAGGGAGTTGGATGATAGAAGCAGGGAGGCTCTCGGCCGACGGAGCTGTGAAATGCTTGCCATGAACATTCTGGATCTGTTGAAGTTTGACAGAATCGTCAATCCAGAGAACTTTCATCAATTCATTGAGATTACGGGTTTCTCTCATCTCATGAAATCCGTAGAGAGGGGCAAGGGTACCGTTGTAGTCACGGGGCATTTCGGAAACGTGTTCCTGCTCAGATACGCATGCTACCTTAACATACCTCCGCGGGCCGCAGTCATTAGAAAGTTGGATAATCCTTACCTGGAGCGTTACCTTAGCTCCCTATTGAATTCCCATAATGTGACCATGATTCGACCTGATGGGGCGCTCAAACGGATGCACCAGTTGCTCCTGAAAAATACCCTTACGATTACCCTTGCCGATCAAAAAGCAGGTGGCACTCCACGGGTTGGGAGGCACGGGATAGTAACCGACTTCTTCGGCATCCCCTCACAAACTCACATTACCGCCCCATTACTCGCACGGGGCAGCGGGGCAAGCGTAGTGACCGTATTTGTGATACGTAAGGGGCCGGGGAGGTACAGAATAGAAGTTAACGAACCGATGAACCTGGCCCATACCGATGATGAAAAGGCTGATCTCAAACAAAACACCCGAAGAATAAATCAGGTTTTCGAGGAGTATATTAGGAAATATCCGGATCAATGGTTTTGGCAGCACCGGAGATGGAAGGATATTGCCGGGCTCGAAGACCTTTATGAAACCAATGATCCCCTTGCATTGATACGGAAATTCAGAAGTAAGATAGGCAAAAGCTAAAAAAAGAAAACCCGGAGGATAACGTCACCAATGAGTATTCCTGCGTTACAGAATAAGATACGGAACCTTCTCAAGGAAAGAAACGCCATTCTCTTGGCCCACAATTATCAGAGGCCGGAGATACAGGATCTAGCTGATCTAACAGGCGATTCTTTGGGGCTTTCGCTTGAGGCAGCAAAGACCGAGGCCGAGGTAATCGTTTTTTGCGGTGTTCATTTCATGGCAGAAACGGCTTCGGTCCTGTGCCCGGATAAGCTCGTGTTGCTGCCGGTACTGTCGGCCGGCTGCCCTATGGCGGATATGATATCCGCCCCATCCTTGATCCAGAAGAAACGAGAGTTGCCGGGCGTGCCGGTGGTCACCTACGTTAACTCTTCTGCTGCAGTCAAGGCGGAGACCGATATCTGCTGCACGTCAGCCAATGCAATCAAGGTGGTTAACTCCCTCGCCAACTCCGATACGATCTTTATGGACCCTGACAGAAACCTGGCCCGCTATACCCAAAGATTTACCGATAAAAGGGTCCTTTACTGGGAGGGGTTCTGCCCTTACCACGATATGTTGACGGCTGAGCAGGTTAAAAGGGTTAAGAGGGATTACCCTCAGGCGCTTTTCGTTGCACATCCTGAGTGCCGTCTCGAGGTTATTGACCTGGCCGATGAGGTGAAAAGCACCTCCGGAATGCTGGACTTTGTGAAAAATGCTCAGAACAGGGAGTTCATAATCGGCACAGAAACCGGGATCATCTATACCCTACGAAAACAAAACCCCGATAAGATCTTTATCCCCGCCGATGATAGGATGGTCTGCACCGATATGAAGAAGATCGAGCTTGGCGATATCCTGCGCTCCCTTAGGACCCTCTCTCCGGTCATTACGGTAAAGGAAGACATCAGAGTCAGGGCCTATGAAGCAGTAAAAAGAATGCTCGAGGTTCCAAGGGATTGATGCCGTGAGGAAGATTCCCTGGGTAACCGTGTTCGGCATAGCCATGGCTCTGGTAGAGGCAGCCATTGTAGTGTACTTGAGGGCCATTTACTATCCTGACGGATTCGCCTTCCCGCTCAAGGTAATCGCTTTACAGCACTATATCGTTGAGCTTGGCAGGGAAGCAGCCACGATCCTCATGCTCATGTCGGTGGCCGCCCTCTGTGGCAAACGGTTCTGGGAGAGATTCGCCTATTTTATTGTCTGCTTCGGTATCTGGGATATATTCTACTATGTTTGGCTCAGGGTTGCTATAGCGTGACCATCATCGGTGTTTGATTTGGATATCCTGTTCTTGATACCCTTACCCTGGATCGGCCCTGTTATTGCACCGGTGACGATTTCTGTGTTCATGATCGTGATCGGCCTCTTCATAATCTCTCTGCACAAAAAGGGGCACGATTTTCGACCATCTCTCCCGACCTGGGTCCTTACGATAACCGGTACGCTTATCATCCTCTATTCCTTCATGAAAGATCTCGACGCAACCATACATTTACAAATGCCCCTGCCCTACCGATATGACCTGTTGGTGGCGGGAGAAATCCTATACGCCGTGGCCTTCTTTCTTGCCTGGAGAAATACGGTCAAGAAATCCTGATCCGAGGAGGAACAAGCATTGAAAAAAGCTGAATCGAGCCTAGAGTATCTTCGGAAACTGTTCATACTGCCGGACTCTACTGATAAGTTCATGGAGTTTGGTCTCGCCGTCCTGGAGATGATTTATGATTTTTCCAAGGGAAAGGAGGGGCTTCACAAGAAGACAACACTTCCTGAATTGGCACAGGTATTCAATCAGATATCAATACCGGAAGGCCCCTATCTTATCAGGGATGTCCTGCAAGAGATCAGGGATAAGGTCACCGTTCATTCCGTTGTGATGGGAAGCCCTTACTATATTGGGCACATGACCAGCGCTATACCCTATTATATGATACTTCTTGAGACAATTATCGCCTCGCTGAACCAGAATCAGGTCAAGATCGAAACTGCAAAGGCCTCCAGTTTTGTGGAAAGAGAGCTTCTGGCCTGGATTCACAGAATTGTCTTTCAAAAAAGCGAAGGTTTTTACCGGAAGAACATCCAGAACCACCATGTTGCCCTCGGGAATGTTACATCCGGCGGTACCTTGAGCAATCTAACCGCCCTTCTCATCGCCAGGGAAAAGGCTCTCCCGGCCGACAGGGTTTTTCCCGGTATTCGTAAGGCCGGACTCGATCGCGCGTTGCGTCATCATGGTTACTCGAGGCTGGTGGTGCTCGTTTCTCAAAGGGGTCACTATTCCATAAAAAAGGCGTTTCACATCCTCGGTCTTGGAGAGGAAAACGTAATAAATGTGCCCGTAGATACGCGCAACCGGATTGATATCGATGCCCTGAAACGAAAGATCAGGAGCATAAAAAGAGATGATCAGAAAAAAGGGCGGAAGACAAAGATCATGGCGATAGTCGGTATCGCCGGCACGACTGAGACGGGGAATATAGACAATCTCTGGGAGCTTGGCACTATTGCGCGGCAGGAAGGTGCGTACCTTCATGTGGATGCTGCATGGGGGGGAGCGGCCTTGATTGTCGACGAGTACCGGTCACTGTTTCGTGGAATCGAACGGGCCGATTCCGTGTCTGTGGATGTGCATAAGCTCCTTTACTGTCCGATGGCTATGGGCATAGTCGTTTTCCGCAATGAAAAGGATTTGGGTCTCCTCAAGCAGGTATCACAATATATCAACAGGCGGGACAGCGTCGACACGGGCCGGTTCACCGTTGAGGGATCCAGGCCTTTTGCATGCCTGAAGCCGTGGGCCTCGCTCAAGATCATGGGCAGGGACGGGTACCGGTTACTCTTTAGGCAGGCGAATGAGGCAACCCTAACCTTTAAAAGGATACTGGAGAAATCCGAAAACTTTGAGATCTTAAATCACCCCGAACTCTTCATCATTAATTATCGCTTCCTTCCGCCGTTCGTATCCGAGAAATTCCGTGAGTGGGAGGAGCAGAAAAAAACCCTTTGCAAAGGCACTGAAATCAGGCATCTTACCAACAGAATAAGGGGAATTAATAAAATCCTGAATGCCCTCAACATACAATTGCAGAAGTCAATACGTCAGGATGACACCACTTTCGTGTCGAGAACTACCCTGGAATCAACTCGCTACAGGCCCCAGAGGATAGCTGTTCTGCGGGCCGTACTCATCAACCCGCTAATCAACGAGGAAATTCTCGATACCATCGTATCCACCCAGAACCGGATCGGGCTCGAACTCATGGACCAGTATGAGCCGCTCCTCAGAGAAGCGATCGCCACAGATCTCAGCTAGACAGCCTGGGTCATCCACTCAGAAACCACGTTGCACACGGCACCTATGATATCCGGAGGCAGGCCCTGGTGAGGCCAAAGTTTGCCTTTCAAATGTTCTTGCAATCTGCTATTATGGTGCACGATTTTTCCGGAGGACTATTACTCCAAGTCGCTCCACAAGACCCGCATAACTTGACAAGGCAGCTGAAAGACGCTGGAAAGGCTTTACACAAGAAAGCCAAAGGAAAAGCCCTTGAGTCACGATCTGGATCAGGTCTTCGAGATTCTGAAAAAGAAGGAAGCGGACTACACTGCTTACCAATTCAAGGCAAAGGAGACAATGGCCATCTTTGCCTTTTTTGACCTGGCCCAGGAGTTTGCCACCATTAGCAACTTATACAGGACAGCGGTTGCCGTCATAAAATTCTTTTTTGGTTATGAAAGTAGCATTTACACGATCAGGCCAGCGGATAAAGCACTCATGTTACAGTGCTGCAGCGCTGAGGGTCTGTTGGACCCTCCCACACCGGCCAGAGCAGATATCGTTATTCACCATAGCCCCTATAGGGCAGGCTCCTCTTCTGTGTTTCCCATAATCGGAAAAAAGGCCCTGGCCGACAGGGTTCCACTCTTCTTGGATGATCAAATCCTCGGCATGCTCGAAATATATCCCGTCAAGAGGATGAGTAACCATAGATCGCTCTTCTTCGAGAAATACACCAACAGGGTCGGTTACAACATGCATAATAAACTCGTGGTGGAGCAAAACATTGAGCATATTCAATTCATCAATCAGATCGTATCGGATATCGAACACAACGTTATTATACCCAATCTCTACTACAAGGCCTTCCTGATCAATATGAACAAGGATCTCAAAAGGAACTTCTCGTTACTGGAAGACCTGCGCTCCCTTGTCTCCCGGAACGAACCAGCGAACAGAGTGTCAGGAGAGGACCTTACCCGGCCCGTTGATGAACTCCACAGTATCCAAGAAGATATGGCTAAGAAGATGGGGGACTTCGAAACCCACTTCAAGCATTTGAGCCTCTTTATCGAAACACTCTTTCGTAGCGACCATTTCAGAGCCGGCGGGTACGTGCTCAAGAGAAGGCACTACAACCTCCTAAAGGAGGTGTTCATACCTGAATTGGAACATTACAGGAAGAGATTAGCCTATCGAAACATCGAAATTCTCGAGCCCCCGAGTTTGCCATCGGAGGAAGATCTGAACATATTCGTTGACCTGGGCCTTGCAGCTCAGGTATTCGCAAACCTGCTCTCCAACGCCCTCAAGTACTGTGAGCCGGTCCTCGATGAACATGGTAACCCCCGAAGGTATGTATCTTACCAGGTAGAATCGGTAGACATGGAATCACCGGAACCGCGGGATGCCCTCAAAGTGAGCCTGTTCAATACCGGCAGAGCTATTTCGCCGAAGGATGCCCTCCTCATATTTGAAGATGGCTACAAGATCGCCGATCAGCAGGACAAAAGCGGTTCGGGCCACGGGCTGCATTTCGTCAAAAATATCGCCCAGCTCCATGGCGGGTACGCCGGGTGCACTCCGGAAGAGAATGGAAATACTTTCTATATAGTCCTTCCGAGGGTTTCCCCTAAAGACAGGGCAGCACACAGCACGTGAGCCTGAACAATGTGAACCTTTCATCGTTTTTGGACGCACCTTTACCATGCTCCCCATTGTCACCATAGTTGGTCGCCCGAATGTAGGAAAATCTACTCTCTTCAATCGCCTCACAAAAAAGAGAAACGCCTTAGTAGATGACATTCCAGGTGTAACCAGGGATCGCCTGTACGCAACGGCACGGTGGAACGACAAGGACTTCATTCTCGTTGACACAGGCGGGTTTGACTCCGCTCCTACCGATACCCTCTCCGATGCGATAAGAAAACAGGTTCAAATTGCCGTTGAAGAGGCAGACGTAATTATTCTCCTGTTTGACGGAAAAACCGGACCGGTTCTTGGGGATGAGGATTTACTCGCGCTGCTAAGGCGATCCGAGAAAAAGGTGCTCTATGCGGTAAACAAGATAGATGGTCCGAAACAGGAGCCATTGAGCCTTGAATTCTATGCCCTCGGTATAGACACAGTCTTCTCCATTTCTTCGGCTCATGGCTATGGAATCGGCTCATTTATGGATCAACTCATGCTGGACCTGCCTGCCGGTGTAGGTCGCCCGGAGGAAGAAGGCCGCATAAGGATAGCAATGATTGGACGTCCCAATGTCGGAAAATCCTCCCTTATTAATAGGATTATTGGGTCGGACAGATTGGTGGTAAGCGAAATGCCGGGCACAACCAGGGACTCTGTTGATATTCTCTTTGAAAGGGAAGGGAGGCTCTATCAATTCATCGATACTGCGGGCATTAGACGAAAGGCACGGGTCAAGGAAAGGGTCGAAAAGTTCTCCATAATAAAGGCATTGAAGGCAATGAATCGTTGCCATATTTCCGTCATTTTATTCGACGCCTCAGCAGGGGTATATGAGCAGGATATGCGAATCTGCGGATATGCGTTTGACAGGGGTTGCGGTATGGTGAAAGCCTTTAATAAATGGGATCTAGTCAAGGGCAATCCCTTGTTGCGAAAGTCCTTAGAAGATTCCATCGACCGCCTGTTAGGATTCATCTCTTTTGTCCCTACCATAAATATTTCCGCCCTTACCGGAGAGAGGGTCAACAAATTGTTCACCCTGATCGATGCCGTTTGGGAACAGTACAATACCCATGTGCCGACACCCATCATCAATAAGGCCTTGGATCACATTGTTGCCAAGAATCCTCCGCCACTTGTTGGCGGCAAGAGACTCAAGCTCTTTTATGCTACCCAGGTCTCGGCCCAACCCCCTACCTTTGCCATATTCGTAAACCGACCAGATGCCGTTCGCCCCTCATTTGAGCGATATCTCCTCAACCAATTCAGAGAGCATTTCAACCTGAATCTCATCACGTTGAAAATTCTCTTCAGAGAGAGATGACTCTTCGCACCTATGAGGGAGCGAATACGTTCTGAGGCAGCAAGATGACTACCGCACCGGTGACTTGGATGGATAACGATGAAATCCAAATATTTACAAAAGAGAGAAAGCAAAACGACAAAGACCCGTGGAAAATGATCACTATGTACTTTGAGTCGCTCGGATTCCGGTTCAGATTCGGGGTTGCAAACATCGAGTCAAAATTTGTGATGAGTCTCGTGTGGAGGCTAATCTGAGGTGAGGTTGTCATTCCGTGCCGCTCGTATGATTTTCGTTTCGTGTATTCTCGTGTTGTGCGCCTCATGCACCGCGTCTGCACACGAAAAAGAGGTGGACACGGCGTATATCGCCCTCGTTGCTCCCCTTTCAGGGCCGTTGTCCGAATTTGGCTGGTCAATGCTCAGGGCCGGCAGAATGAGGCTTGATGAGGGCAAGAATCGACGCCCCCGCAACGGAATAGCCGTGAAACTGCTGGCATTGGACGATAAAGGAAATGCCGCCGAGGCCCTCCAATTGACTCGACATGTGACGAATAATCAATCAATGGTTGCCGTGATTGGACACCTGACTACAACCTGTACCCTTGCTGCACTCCCTGTGTATAATTCGTCTCAGCTCATCCACATCTCGCCCATAGCTACCGGAGAGGGTCTGGAGCGTATCACATCTCCCTTTACCTTCAGGACAATCCTCTCCGAGGACCGTCAGGCGATGTCTTTGGCTGATTACATATATCGAAAGACCGATGTGAACAAGGTCGCCGTCGTCTATGAGAATTCTCCCCTTGGTAATCTGCTGAGAGATTCGTTCATCCGGAAAGGCGAGGATAGAGGCCTTTCAGTTGAGACCATTGCCTTAACTGGCAATTCCCTCGCAGACATTTCTGAAGCGACAGAAAGGGTACTCACCATAAAAGCAGGGGCCGTCTTTTTGGCGGCACGACCCGAACTGGCAGCCGTGCTCGTCAGAAAACTCCCCCAGGGGATTGACAGGCCCCTAATTTTTGGGACATATAGGCTTGTATCAGAAGAGTTCTTGGAGCTGTCAGGAAGGAGCAGTCGAGGAATTTTGGCGGCCCATCCCTGTGCCTGGAGCACTGATTTCAAGCGAGGAATGGTAGTAAAGGGGAGGTACGAAGAGGAATTTAAACATACCATGGACTGGGTAGCCGTCCAGACCTACGATGCGGTTGACCTTTTGCTGTGGGCCATAGAACGGGCGGGGGCACGTGCGCCTTCAATTCGAAGCGCCTTGCAGGACCTCGACTCTTATGCCCGTGCCAGACCCGGTCTGGCCGGTCCCATCTATTTCAATCCCTCCGGGTCCCTGGCCAGAGACGTTTCTGTAGCAGTATACACAGGCTCGGAGTGGGCATTAAGAGAGGATTAACACACACTGTGCCGGTGGACAGGTGTGGGCTTTGATGACCACTCTTTCAGGTCACCGAAAGATTGGCTCTAGGGCAAGGGTTGGTGTGAGGTTTCGGATTGGCAGGTTACGGGAACCTATGTTAGATCTTGATAGATTCAACAAGGCCCATTGCCCAAAGAGAAAAGCGGCCGTATTCCGGCATTAACATCAGCCCTGCAATACGCTTTTGCAGTTGTTCTGTGAGTCCTTGTCTGTCAATAAACCGTTAAGTGAGCGTTCACTATTAGCTCTGAACGGACACAACCAACGCATTCATGTTGAGGGAGGTATAGAATGGAAAAGATCGAGATCGTGTATGCTCGGGAAATACTGGATTCGAGAGGAAACCCCACTGTCGAGGTTGAGGTAGGCCTCTCAGATGGCGGGTGGGGTCAGGCCGCTGTGCCTTCTGGTGCCTCCACAGGTCAGTTCGAGGCCCTGGAGCTCAGGGACGGCGACCCGAAAAGATATCTCGGCAAGGGTGTCCTGAAGGCAGTAGACAATGTCAACAGGACTATCGCCCCTGCTATCACAGGCATGGACCCCTTTGATCAGAACCTCATTGATAGCTCAATCATTGAACTTGACGGTACACCAAACAAAGGTTCATTGGGGGCAAATGCAGTTTTGGGGGTCTCCCTTGCCGTAGCGAGGGCCGCCGCCGATTCGTTGGGCATACCCCTGTACCGGTATATCGGGGGCACAAATGCCTGCCGGCTTCCCATGCCAATGATGAATATCGTCAACGGGGGCAAGCATGCCATGAACAACCTGGACCTGCAGGAGTTTATGATCGTACCGAAAGGCGGTACAACCTTCAGGGAGGCCCTCAGAATCGGCGCAGAGGTATTTCATGCCCTTGCCAAGGTTCTCTCAGACAATGGCTTGTCAACAGGGGTTGGTGATGAGGGCGGCTTTGCACCAGACCTCAAATCCAATGATCAGGGGGTGGAGGTGATCGTACAGGCCATAGAAAAGGCCGGCTACAGGCCAGGTGAGGACGTTGTGCTGGCAATTGATGCGGCTGCATCTTCTTTCTTCAAAACAGGCACGTATGCCTTTGACAAGTCAGACCGATCGGTACGGGACAACCGGGAGATGATCGCGTTTTACGCTGACTGGGTTGACCGCTATCCTATCTTCTCCCTTGAAGATGGCCTTGACGAGAACGACTGGGAGGGATGGAAGGCTTTGACCCTGCAATTGGGAGATCGGGTTCAACTCGTAGGCGATGATCTCTTTGTTACCAATCCCGAGAGAATCGGCCGAGGCATTGCGGAGAAATCCGCCAACGCTGTTTTGATAAAACTCAATCAGATCGGGACGCTCACCGAGACGTTGCAAGCGATTGAGATGACCCACCGGGCCGGATGGAGAACCGTTATCTCCCACCGCTCCGGTGAAACAGAAGATAGTTTTATCGCCGATCTCAGCGTAGCTGTAAATGCTGGACAGATCAAGACGGGGTCCCTCAGCCGCTCTGAGAGGGTATGCAAATATAACAGATTGTTGAGAATAGAGGAGGAGTTAGGGGAAGCGGCTACCTTTGGGTTTCCTTCCTGATTGGCAGTCTTCATATTGTCAATTCAGGAATTGTGGCATTTTGAATTGCGATGTGCGATCTGAGATACACGCCACGTATCGCATATAACCCTGGCCCAGTCCTGGCCTATTGATTTAGTACGCTAATTGAAGCACATACTGGGTTAAAGAGTTAGTAAGCTGGTCAGAGCAGATAGCGCCAGCGCGGGCTTTAGGCACTTTGAACTTTAGTTCACTTTAGGCACTTATAATTGGCCATACACAGAATTCATGACGATTTGTTCCTCGTTGATTTGGACTTACCAGTCAGCGGTTTCACCCAGTTCATAGGGAGCTGGATTATGAATGACGGGGATCGGGCTTTGATCATCGACCCGGGTCCCTCTGCGGCTATCGGTACCCTACTTGATTTCTTGCGGGAGCTGGGAATAAACAAGATCGATCATATCCTGCTCACCCATATCCATCTTGATCATGCCGGTGGATGCGGAGATTTGGTACGAAGCTATCCGGATGCCGAAATCGTGTGCCATCCCCGGGCCATCAGCCACCTTGCCGATCCGGAAAGGCTCTGGCAGGGATCATTGAAGGTCCTCGGCGACTTGGCAAGGGCATATGGCCAGCCATCTCCCATAGACGAAAAAAGGATTCGCCCGGATACTGATGTGGTGTGGAACGGCTCCCCGATCATCTCAGTAGAGACGCCGGGACATGCGGTCCACCACCTGTGCTTCTTTTACAAGAATCTTGTTTTTGCCGGAGAGGTTGCTGGAGTCAGCATCCCTACAGGCAATGACCCTTACCTGAGGCCGGCTGCACCGCCACCCTTTAAACCTGATAGCGCCCTCCGCTCTATCTCCCTCGTTGCTGAAAGGAGGCCAGAGATTATCTGCTACGGTCACTACGGTCTTCGGAAAAATGCCACTGAACTGTTACACATGGCTCACGATCAGATACAGTTCTGGCTCTCGGTAATAAAACAAAGGCAGGATAAGGATTTGGATATGGATGAAGGTGATATCTTTGGCGAAATCCTGGCCAAAGACCCTCGCCTCAGCGCCTTTTACCACCTGGACCCGGAGACAAGAGAGAGGGAACTATATTTTTGTAAGAATGCCATTAAGGGGATGTTGGGGTCTATCACTGCATGAGTATTGAGGGATTTAGGGATTTCCAGTGAGGGATTGTTTGTTGCGAGTTGCGATCTGCTGGTTGCCGGTTTGTTGGGCAGTGAAATTGGTCTTACCGGTATAATCATTTTGGGCACTTTAGTTCACTTTAGACTTTAGGCACTTTCCTCGGGACGATCATTGACCTTCACTGCCACACCAAATACTCCTATGACTGCATTCTGGAGCCGAAAGATCTCATCAAAAGGGATATCTTACATCCCAATCAATAATCCTTTCCAGCCTACACATCGAGAGGCCTGACGGGCTTTTACTTGAGATATCCTGCTTGCGTTGAAGTGATTTGAGAGGGATTGAAGTTGTGAACTGTGAGGCTATCGTGCCGAATTCACTTCATTGTTCTGCAAGATCGCCGAGGCCTTTCCTTTGTCAACACCATTGAGCACCTGCTCAAGGACGAAATTGGTATTCTCCTCAAGCTTACGAATGGTTTCGGCAAGGGCCTTTAGTTGCACCAGGGTCTTTCTCGATCTTTCTCGAGATGGGATCTCAAGAGCAGGATTATTGAGTATTGAAATAAGCCTCCCGAGCGCCAATCCGTCGAAGTACTCATTGTTGCTATAGAGAAGATGGACCCACTCCGTTTTGATGTCATCGGGGATTCTATCATACGTTGAAATACTATCATGGTCATGACCGTAATGGAGGGACTTCTTGATCTTATCAATGGTGTTCCAAATCATCTCGCCCGTTTGTTTATCCTGCGGGCATTTGCCGAGAAGATTCTTCCACCTGGTAACTATCTGCATATTTACCCAATTCTCACCCTTTTCAGGCGGAAGTGAAAAATCCAGGAACTTATTCTGAACTGCAACCAAATCTTCCCTGAGTTCCTCGCATTCTCCGTTAATCCTCCTGAGCAGCCGATTCAGCTCTCTTATCGCTTCAACCTTATCATTGCCGTCTTTCCGTGTTTCGCGAAGCACCTGCTCCCACTGATCCCGCAGATACCCTATCTCCTGCTTAACCAGAGAAAAGATGAGCCCTGACTTGGTGGTAGCATTCCGGAGTGAATCGGCAAGTACGTTGCATGCGTGCAACCTCTCTCTTGCCAAGCGTTCCATTGCCTTCATCGAATCTTTGCTTAACTTGTAGGAAAGCAGTTCAGTCCCGAGAGCACGGGAGAGCTTCTTGATGACCTTCGCCTCATAACCGCCGAGTTTAAGGCTGCCCGGGTAGAAGTGTATCTTAATCACTGCAACCACGGCATAGTCGCTGTCTTTCCAAATGACATTTTCCTGGTAGTCACGGGGATATTCAAAGGAGGCCTGCCCCTCCAGTTTAAGGTCTGCTTTGCGGACAAGCACAGGTTCCATATGATGGCAGCCGTCGGGTCTTCCTTCCACCTGCAGTCCGATGCTTCGAGTATCAGAATACTGGTCTTCAACAGTCCAGCTTTTTTGTCTCTCAACACACCAGCACATGGCCTCAAGAGGACGGCCCGGTTCATCCCTATATTCAGTCCAGGGTTTACCAGGAGGATCATAACCTGATTCTGCAGGAAGGCCCCATGAGATTTTTTCCCTCCCATCATCAATAATGCCGGAGGCTATTTTTTCCGCGATGAGGTCGAGCGGCTTTCCAATGCGATAAATGGTTCCCTTGAAGGTATTGCGAAGGCAAAAAAGGATCGTTTCAATTATCTCAATACAGGCCTTCTCTAACGCAGCACTTTCTATCTCTCCGAACAATTCTCGTTTTCCTCGTCTCGGGCTTTCCTTCTTACGGCCCCGGTTCTCAGCGGGGCTTCACTAAGGGATGGATACTGTACGCCTTTTCGATCACTTGTCAACAGAAAAAGTGCGCTCTGGAAATAGGAATTCGTTCTTCATATTTCTTTGTTGGGAGCTAGGCGCAGGCCGCTATTCATAAATGGGCAAAAAACCTGCCCCCCCGTGCGCCAAGGACTGACGCGCCTTTTTGATAAGCTGAGGCTAAAGCTTCGTCTCCCTCTATGATCTATTCGACACTATTTGTCAAGGAAAAAACACCTTATCTTGAAAAAAACGAAATCTTTTTACTATATGTAGTAGTAATCCAAGGTTGCATCAAGAATGCTTCCTTTATGACGATTGTATACCTTAAGTCTTCCTTTCAGCATCTCAGGCTTGCCGACTTGGTCTTGGTCATGGGGTAAAAAAAGAGAGGATCAAAGGTAAAAGACTGGATTACAATCTCCTTGCTATCTCCCTTAGGGCCTGGCCCAGCCTCCGCGAAACATCCGACACCGTGTCCAGGCAAAGCCCTGAGTCTTTGTTACCCATATAGAGGCTCTGATTTATCTCGATCTGAACAGCCATCTTTCCTTTGCTGACAAGCTCCTCCCCGTAATGGGTGGTAATGAAACCTCCGGCGTACGGATGATTTACCGAGACCGAAAACCTCGATTCCTCCAACACCTCCTTCATCATGAGCAGGGTCTCGGGAGCACAGGTTATAGTCCCGCGGGAATCACCTCTTTCACCCTTGCCATCGCCATTATTTCCGAGGACAATGTCTTTCCGCCACTGCAGTCTATCTGGCGCTCCCGGCGGACCAATACGCGAGAGGGAGTGGCAGTCGAAAAGTACCTTAATCTCTGTACCCTGTACAGCCTCTTTCAGTCGATCATGATAGGGCCTGTAATACCTCCTCAGCCGTCTCCGAACCTCTTCGTCATCTGGCTCAAAATTCTCTTTATAGATTCTCCTTTCGAAGTAATCTACTTCCGGAACCACACCGGTGGAATCACGCTGCAAGTGGCTCCTGTTCAAATCAACCACAAGTCGGCTCCATCGAGCCCAGAGAATTGCCCTGACTGGATAATGGGCAAAGACCTCCCTCGTGCCTCTATCGGTGCAATCCAATATCTGTTCTTCTCCGAGGGCAATAGCAGGCCTTATCTCGGCCGGTATGAGCGAAGAGCAGTGAGGAATCGATATGACAAACGGCAGTCTCATGCCAACCCCGTTGTTACGCAAAGCGAGAAAAAAGCAAGCCCGGATACACGAAACTCCTCGCTAGCCGCAAGCAATTCATGTGTCAACCGGCCTTTGCGGAAAGCTCCAATAGCCAAAATTATTCGGACACCCGAAAAAGCCTTTACCAAAAATCTACGCCCTATGCGGCAAAAGAGCGCACTGTAAATGAGCCATCACCCTTGTTCGCCATTATAGCTCATCCACACCAACACATCATACGAAAAATGCTCAGCCCCTGCTGAACGCGGGCTCCGTGCCCGTTGATACTCCTTATCCCTGCTGAGATCATGGGCGACTGTAATTTTTTGAGATTCCTATTGCGTTTAGGGTTCCTTCGCATTTATCAGCACTCATAACTCAGGGGGTTATGCGTTTCTGGGCTATTTTAACGCCCTTACCGCAAAGGAGTTGGCCCACCTAGGTTCCAGGCATAATCCTAACTGTGGTACCCACTTGACACAGAATCCCCTTTAGCCTATGCTTGTACTAGTGCTGCGATTATCCAGCCCACTACAAATCGTGCTCAAAAAAATCCGATGCAGATGCTATCATTAGAGTAAGGAGTTCGGCCATTTCTAATTTCTCACAGAAAAGCAGCAGTATAAGCACCTTCCACATAATCGGGCAAGATCGAAGGAAGTTGAGATCCCAGCTCAGACTTCATTCCAGGTGGAAGAAAACCGTACTAATTATCCCTTGTCTTGCCAGCGAATTTACGGATTCCTCAAATCTCCCCGTTTTCAGCAACATCCTCAGGCACTTAAGGAATGTTCCCTATCTTTCAAGCACTATCTTCGGATTGGATAGGGCCACTGAGGATGATGCCCACCGGCTCAGAGATCTCATAACGGCCGCGGGAATCAGAAATTCCCTTATCCAGTGGAACGATGGCCCAGGTTTCAGCGGTATATACCGCCAGCTCAACGAGGCGGGATTTAACATTACCGAACCGGGCAAGGGCAAGAACATGTTTCTCAGCTTCGGTATCGCCATTGCTCTGGGTGCTGAATCCGTCGGACTGATTGACGCAGATATTCGAACCTTTAGACGGGTTCAGCTCGACCGTCTTTTCTATCCCGTAGTGGTTCTCAATTATGATTTTTCCAAGGCCTACTATGCCCGCATTTCCGAGAGAGGAGAGATTTATGGCAGGGTCAAACGGCTCCTTCTGGACCCTCTCCTGCTTTCCCTAAAAAGAAAATTCACGGAAAGCAGAGATGAAAAGATGGTGCGCCTCATAGATTTTCTGCTGGGCTTCAACTACCAACTCTCCGGTGAAGTAGCTTTTCATGTGGACCTTTTGAAGAAGATGCGCTTTGCCACCAACTGGGGCGTTGAGATCTTTACCCTGATCGAGGTCTACCGCAAGGCCTCATCTCCTGCACAGGTTATGTTCACCGAGGAAGCCTTCGATCACAAGCATCAGGAGGCCTCGCCGGAAGATCAGGCAAAAGGCCTTAATCGGATGGCAATCGACATTGTCACTACCTTGATGAATGCGCTCATCATCGAGGAAGGACTCGAGATCTCCGATACCTTCTTCAGGGATTTGGCTATTACCTACCAAGCTGTGGCCGAAGACCAAATCAAAAAATATTCCGACGACGCCAGTTTTAGCAACCTGAAATACGACCGTGACGCCGAAGAGTTTCTTGTCAGGAACGTGTTGCACAACTCAATCCTTGAAGCCGGCGAAGTACTAACTTCACCCTATAGGATCACAGAGCGGTTTTTGAGATTCGTGAATTCCCATTCGGAATTTAGGCCGTTCCTCGAAAAGGGCCTGGCCGAAGCAATCCTTGAGGTTGAGCACAAGACGCGGGGAAGTATCTTCGAGATGCCACAAACTGTTTCGTGGGAACGGGTATCGAACAAACTACCCCGGATTTTCTATGATCTCATTGAAGTCGTGGAAGAGGAAAAAAGACGGTTCTCCTAACCCGGATAAACCGGAATCCCCTGGCCCAGACCTGGATTACAAATGATTAGATTCTTTGGTAGCGTCTTGGTAGTTTTAGCGTAGCAACTTTCAGGTTGAAAAGTAGTCGCAAGGCGGGCCGAAACACGAAACAAAACCAATAATGGAACGCTACAAAAGGGTTATTTAAGGTTTTTCTGTGAAATTCCGAAAAAACCACTATGCCTCTTCTCGCTATCTTAACTGACTTGCGATTTCAGGATGTGCTGGATGTCCTGTTTCTTGCCGTTGTAGTGTATCATCTCTACCTCTGGTTTTGGGGAACAAAGGCCTTTAAAGCCCTGGTAGGTCTGTTGGCTTTAGGGATCGTTTTCACTCTCGCTCGATTCTGGGGTCTGTTTCTTACTACCTGGGTGTTTCAGATACTCTGGCAGGTCCTGATGGTCCTTATCATTATTCTCTTTCAATCGGAGATCCGCCAGGTCCTTGAAAGGGTCAACCCCCTCCAAATGCTTGGTCTACGCTCTTTTCCGAAGTCGGCGGATTGGATAGCGAGCTTTGTCAGAGGAATCTTCTCTTTGGCCGAGCATAGAATCGGGGCCCTCATCATTTTCGAGCGTATAGACTGGGTGAATGAATTGATCACCGGAGGGATCCCTTTGGAGGGCGAGCCGACATCCGAAATACTGGTGAGTGTTTTTCAAAAGGAATCACCTTTGCACGACGGCGCACTTTTGATCAGAAAGGGAAGAGTTGCAAAGGTAGCCTGCTATCTCCCCCTGAGTCCCAATGAAGGACTTCCCAAAGACTGGGGCACAAGGCACAGAGCGGCTTTAGGGCTTTCCGAGCGTTGCGATGCCTGGGTGGTGGTTGTCTCGGAGGAACGAGGTGAGGTTTCCCTCGCCCGGGACGGGAAAATCGAATCAATCGCAAATCCGGAGGAACTTGCCGCCCTCGTTGAGAAAGCCACTAAACCACCTGCTGCGTCTGATATAACATGGTTGGAACGGATTCGTGCTCTCGTGGTCCACAAGTGGCCCATTAAGTTAGGGGCCTTGGGGTTGGTATTTGTATTCTGGTTGCTACTAGCAGGACAGCAGAACTTCGAGGTAGCCCTTAAGGTGCCCATTGAGATGAAGAATATTCCTGAGAACATCGAGATTCTGGAGCCCTTGAATCCAGAGGTGCTCATCACAGTGCGAGGACTTCGAAAGGACGCAAGCACATTGAATAGCAGAAACGTACATGCCGAAATTGACCTCTCCCCCGCTCGTTTCGGTAGTAAACTTTTCCGGATCACTCGCGACGAGATTGATCTGCCCAACGATAGGATCAGCATTGTGAACATAAAGCCGACTCTGATGGAATTCAGGTTCAAGAAGGCTTTGGCTGCAGAATAATCGCTCAGCCATATGCTCCATCCGGTGCCAGCCTCTATTTCCCTTGACCTGAAGCAATCGCAGGCGCTCTAAAGATCCCCGGAGCAATGAGAGCAAAAACCGCTTGATAATTGAACAAAGGTTTATAAGAATATCGATTATTGCTTTAGCTTCGTAACTAGGCTGGCCCGAGGGATATGGATGTCTTTTTTTGACACCGAAGAAGCCCATGCTGTCATGCTCGCTTATGCTGCAGATAGAGGCGGGCGTGCTGCTTTAAAGGTGACTCTCACTTCTCTAAATCTATAGAGCTGAGGTGGAGGCAGGCGCCCGCCTGGATCATCGGGAAAGAGCAGGCTTAAAGCGCCTGCCCAGTTCGGTGCAAAAAAAGATATCCATATCCCTTAATAGCACTAAGTCAAGCAGAATAGATGCTCATTACTGTTTTGCGGAGTTAAAGCAATAATCGATAAGAATATTAGGGGAAACGACGAAACCCTGAGGCGGCCTAACGATGGGTTGGGCACCTAGCAGCTAACTTTGAAAGAGTAACCGCAAGAGTGAGAGATCATGAATTACGATACGGCATTGAGGGCCTATACCTCAAAGAGGGTTGAGGAGATAGAGGGCGCGGATATTTTGGTGGGTATTCCCTGCTATAACAATGAGGGAACCGTCGCTCACGTGATCCAGATGGTCACCCATGGCCTTGCCAAGCACTATAAGGGCAGAAGGAGTGTGATTCTTATCGCCGACGGCGGTTCAACCGATGACACGAGGGAGGTGGCTAAGGAGTTTGAGATCAAACCCTGGCAGGAGAAGGTCATCTCCATTTACCGAGGCCCTGCGGGGAAGGGATCGGCCTTCAGGTCAATCTTTGAGGCGGCCAAGCGCCTGAAGGTCAAAGCCTGCATGGTTGTCGACTCAGACCTCCGTTCCATCACCGGTGACTGGGTCAAGTATCTTCTTGAGCCGATTGTGGAAAAAGGCTATCAGTATGTCTCCCCCATTTACTCGCGCTACAAATACGACGGAACCATTACTAACAACATCGTCTATAATCTCACCCGGGCCCTCTATGGCCTCCGTATCCGCCAGCCAATCGGAGGGGACTTCGCCTTTGCTGGTGAACTGGCGGCATATTACATCGAGCAGGATGTCTGGAACACCGATGTGGCCCGTTACGGAATAGACATCTGGATGACAACAAACGCCATAACGAATAACTTCAAGATCTGCCAGTCAAATCTGGGTGTAAAAATCCACGATGCAAAAGACCCGGCCGAGTCCCTCGGCCCCATGTTCCGGCAGGTAGTACACACGCTTTTCGTGCTCATGGAGCAGCATGAGGCAGAGTGGAAGACGATCAAGGGCAGTCGCACCGTTCCCATGTTCGGGCTTCAGGAATTCAAAGAACCAGAGCCTATTAAAGTTAATCTGGACCGGCTTGTAACCGAGTTCAAGACCGGTTTCCGGCAGTTCAGAAGCCTCTATCAGGATATCTTCTGCCCGGAGTGCTTTGAGGAACTCAGAAGATGCGCGGGTAAAGCAAAAACCAAGTTCGTAATGCCCGTCTCAACATGGGTCCACGTGCTCTACGAAACTGCCGCAACATTTCACCAGTGGACCCACAACAGGACACAGCTGGTCAACCTTGTCACCCCTTTGTACCTCGGGCGGGTTGCTTCCTTCATGAATCAAACGAAAAAGATGAACTCATTTCAGGCCGAGGAAGTCGTTGAAGAACAGGCCCAGGTCTTTGAGGATCATAAGGACTACCTCATTGAGATCTGGGACAAAAAGCCGACCTAAGGCCTGCGGCGTCACGAAAAGCCAATACGACACCCGGCATAATCACCAATGGGGCTCGTTCCCGATCCGCTGGCCCATCACCTCGAGCGTATCGTTGACTACTACGAAAGCATCGGGGTCGATAACCTTAACCAGCTGCTTGAGTCGAGGCAGCTCTCTAAAGGTGATAATAGTGTAAAGAATCTGCTCTTCCTGGCCGGTATACCCGCCTCGACCCCCTATGATCGTTACTCCCCGCTGGAGTTGCCCCATAATCTCCCGAGAAATCACCTCCCATTGAGGAGATATGATGTGCACGGCTTTTCTTTGGCTGAGGCCCGTAACCACCAGATTGATCATGGAGGAGCTGACATACATATAAATCAGAGTATAAAGGGCCATCTCCAGGCCGAAGAAAATGGCCGCTGCAAGAAGTATGAGGGCATTGAACATTAGTATGGTGGACCCCAGGCGAACGGAGAAACGTTTGAGAAGTATAATTGACAGGATGTCGAGCCCTCCTGCCGAGCCCCAGGAGCGCAAGATAGTTCCAGACCCAACACCTGTGATGATTCCAGCCAGCAATGCACTCAGGAGCATGTCATGGACGGGCACTGTGAAGTTCACGAAGACTAAGGCGCCGGAAAATATTAGTAGGCCTGCAAGGCTGTAAACAAAGAAGCGTCGTCCCACGTACAGCCAGCCCAAAACGAAAAGCGGTATATTGAGAACGAGGTAGAGCCAGCCTACCGATAATGACGAGAGAAGGTAATGGATCACCAAGGATAACCCAACGAGCCCTCCGCTCACAAAGCGCTGAGGGATAAGGATCCCGTTTATGGCCACGGCGCACAACACGCTGCCTAGGCCAATAAGCCCTAAGTGCCAGAGCGTTTGCCTCGCCGATTCCAACCTTGATTTGATGGACCACCGGTACATTTTTGGCTCCTTTAAGATACTACGGACTTTTCGCCCTCAAACCATAATTCCCACTCTATGTCAATCATAATGTCATTCATGTTGCCGTTGAGGTCTTCCCCGTCTTGCATGCTTCATAAATGATCACCGTTATTATTCTCCTAAGAAACTCATTGCAGAAAAGAGCATGGAGATATCTTTTTTTGCTCTGCCCTCTAAACAAGGCCCCGTACAGGGCCGTTTCAAACCGGCGCACCGCCCCATAAGCCTTAGCACTAAGGTACCAGCCTGTGTGCGCCGTTTTGAAACGCCCACTCCTCTGAACGATGGGAGGACAGAGTCAAAAAAAGACATCCCCATGCTCGGTTCCCTGGGTTCCGTTACGAATAGCCACCGGGCATTAGCAAATGGAAAGGAGCGCTTTTCAAAGAGCTAGAGTGTTACGAAATAAGATCATTTCGATGGACTCCAGACCCTATCCTTCTCGATGATATTCACCACCTTCCATCCCCTCTCCTCAAGCGTTGCCGCAATGATCCGCCGGTGACACTTCCAGGCGAATCGCTCCGCGCACATGAATGCCGTGCTACCCTTCAGTGCGATTTCTTCCAGCTTGTATATTCCTGCTTGATATGGGCTGCTCTGAGTGTAGGCTTGGTAGCCGCCCTTTCGAAATCCACCGAGTTCTTTTCCTAAATAGACGTAGTCTATAGCAACTTCACTCAGCATCTTAGCCAGATTCTCTCTATTAAAATGTTCGAATCTGCTTTGGGGAAAGCTCCTCACGTCTACCACGGTTGTAAGGTGATAGTGACGAAGAAGCTCGATGAACTCCTCTTTGGTGCGAGTACTCGTCCCCACGGTATAGATGGTAGGTTCAGCCAACCTCGAGACACCCCCTCTAACCCTCAGTTACCCCGTGCCCCGTATCACAAATTGACGCACCAAGGAAAATCCAAGGCCTTCAAGGATCAGTGGACCGGCATATGGATACACAGGCATGGGTTATTCCCGCAAGGGGATACAATACCCATTATGAAGAAACGGACAAGAATAAGCAAGTTCATGAGCAACAGTCTCCGTCACAATCCCACGGGTCTGGACCCTTCTCCAGAGGGCCTTATGCTGATGGAAAGCCTGGTCAATCGCTTGCAAGAACGGCATCCCTGGCTTGATAGACAGGACTTTGAAGACATAGCAAATAGAGATGAAAAAGGTGGTTTTGAGCTCAACGGTAACAGAACACGGGCACGCTATGGCCAAAGCATTCATGTGAGCGCGGTGTTTCCCCTCGTTGATATGGAGGCGCTCTGCCGTGGAGCTTCACGGGTATTGGCGGAAAGAATCCTCAGGGACGGGCTTAAGCCGATGAAAAGGAAGAAGGTTCATCTCACGAGAAGTATTGTAGATGCCCTTCCTCTATATTGACCCGAAAATCTGGCGCACCTGTCGGCATACCGATCGCCGGGCAATGAGTCGTGATCGAGCCAATGATCATTGATCAGCTCGGATGGAAGCCTGCCTTGAAGAGCAAATCCAATGGCCGGAGGGAGGTCTCTGAAGTTTCTATGGGCGTCATCCCTTTCGCAGGCGCTTTCTTACTTGGTGTGGATGTTATGGTTGTTGCTGCGGCGAAACGAGGTGCTGTGTAGTGTTGCGTCTTTCGCGGATCTTACACGAGGGGATCTCGCACGTCGAGAAACGGGAACTTCAGGAAATCCCGGTCATGTGTGTACAGCGTCTTCACGCCATGGAGACGAAGCAGAGCGGCCAGATGGGCATCCGGTACAAAATTCCCCCGAGTGTGAACATCCGCCGTTGTGGCGCGGTAAAGATCCCAGAATTCCTCGTCCTCTGACAAAAACCGTACGTGAGGAAGGTCGCGAAGTGTTTCGATATTAGCCATAGCCTCGTCGGGTGACAACGGGTGGTCGAATACGGCAGGATGGGTCGCAATACGCAAATAGCCCATCACCGTCGGCCATCCCAGGTAAAATACTTCTTGCTCAGCAATGCAGGACTCGATAAATGACCTGGCTTGCTCGTGGTGCGGACTACTGGTATCGGAGGCATAGAGAAGGACGTTGACGTCTAGGGCAAAACTCATGTTTCTCTGGCAGCTTCAGTTGGCGGAGGTCCTTGCTCCATGGCGGCGTACAAGGCCTCGCGATCTGCTAAGTCGATGCGGGCGCCCATTGCCCTTGAAATCCACCGGGACGGCCTCTTCGAACCTTTGGCCGCTTTGCGCTCCCCGAGCGCCTGGGCCAGCAGGTCGGAGATCAGCCGACCGAGGGATTTGCTCTCCTTCTGTTGGATCTTCTTCAGATCCTTCAGAATAGGGTCGTCGATATCTACTGTGGTTCTCATGATGCTCTGATGATGGTTTGTAACGCATCAGATGTCAAGAAGAATTATTCCTCGCAATTATTCCCGTACTCGCGGAGAGGGTTCTGATTGGTTATGTCAAAGCGTATCCTGATACTCATCGGCCTCAGCCAGCTACTCTCAATGGCGATCTTCGCCATTGCCGCTAATGGTGCGGCAGGAGAAGAAAGAGACCCATTCGGGGTCTGCGTTTAAATACAAATTCCAGAAACGACTGGTGGCTGACTGCTGCCGCCAAAGAAAACTGCCTTAGCGTCAGCAGGCAAGATGCAAAATTCCATGAGCGTGTCTTTAACCTATTGGAAAAAGCTGCAAGCTTTGGTATGTGGCTGCGAACTGTGAACTTCATTTCATGCAGGTGAGGCCCTCATGAACTATCCGACTCCCATAAATACCCGCTAATAGCTTTCACCCGTAGCCTTTCGTGTTCAGTTCGGCGGCAAATCGAAAAAACTCAGCAAGGAAGACTTTTGCTTGCAATCGCCCTAGCTCAGCTCTTAACATGAAGGTAGAGGCTAGCAATCTGGCTGGCTTCGCTTAGGAGACTAACCTTTTGGCTCTCAGGAAGTAAGCGCTGGGTCCAAACTTGCCTGATTGAAACTGATTTGTTTGAAAGGAGGTGGTTTCATTGGCGAAGAGAATTCTCATGCTTCTTATCCTTGTCACGGCACTTTTCATCTCGAATTGTAAGACTGTCAAATATCAACATGTGCCTGATGATTATTCAAAAGGAATCTATCAGCGTCGTTGATGACCCCTGTGAGAGACCGGTCATCATAAGACGTAACTGCTCAACAAATGCTAATTCTCACGTAAGGCTCTGGCATTTTCAAGAGCTAAGCGCCAGCCCCGCACTGAACCAATGGACGTAGCATTGGCCCGCAGTGCGGAGAAAAGCCAGGACAGTATGCAGCGTCTCGTGGAAAGTGAATAGTGAGCATCCTACGTTTGGCCGGGGTCCAGCGCAAAAAGTGATCCTGAAGTCTTGAATATCGTCGACGGCAAGCTCTGCCTAAGGAGGGCCAAAGCATCAAAGAGAAGTGGGAAAAGAATCTCAGCAAGGACTATAAGATTTGGGCCACCTTGCTTTATGAATACAATTGAGTCTGGCGCTTACCACGAACATCACCCGCCGTACCTATCACATTAAATCTTACTTCCGCCTAAAAGTTGTTGATCACACCTAGGCGCTAAGGCTATAGTGGGACTGCCTGCATAAGATGAAGTCCCGATGCTATGCATCAGGCTCGGTGCATTTCCAACAGGTCTGTTCAGCCACGAGGTAGACGCACAATCCTACTGCGGGGGGGAAGAATGATCAATCATTTGCGCGACAAAGGCAAGCCGGGGCAGGCGGAACCATACCCGATGCACGTTCTGAAACGGGTTGACCGCCCTACCACTCTCATCTATGACGAAAAGGTCCAGCGCGTGGACGAGCGGGAAAGTGGGTTCATGCGTGCAGGCCGCGGGGATTTCGGACCCCACCTCAAGAAAGAGTACTTTCGGTTTGTGCAAAAACACCCTTTATCCAACGCCCTCGTAAAGATGGGCTTCCATTTGCGAAAGGTTGTGGACGGGGAGGTGGCCCCCAAGATTGCGCCGCTTCCCGATGATCCAGACTGGATGACGGGGCACATCAAGGAAACCGCCTATTTCCTGAGAGCCGATTTAGTCGGCATCTGCGAGTTGCCACCTTACGCCGTCTACACCTACGGCGCCTGGCACGGCGGGGAAAAGATAGAACTCGACCACAAATACGCGATTGCCATCCTCGTGGACCAGGATACCCGCACTGAGGCGGCCTTTAACGGCCGTGACTGGATCAGCAATTCCATGAGCTTCATGGCTTACACAACCTCCGGTTTCATCGCCTGTATCCTGGCCGACTACATTCGCCAGCTCGGATATCCGGCCAGGGCTCACCATGCCCTGAACTATCAGGTCGTGGTTCCGCCCATTCTCTTGTGGGCCGGTTTGGGAGAGATGTGCCGCATTGGGGATATCGTGCTCAACCCCTTTTTAGGGCCCCGTTTCAAGGCGGCCGTGGTAACCACCGACCTTCCCATGGCAGTTGATAAGCCCATCGACTTTGGCCTACAGGATTTTTGCACCAAGTGCGGCAAGTGCGCCCGCGAATGCCCTGCTGGAGCGATCAGCCCGGGCGACAAGGTTATTCATAACGGTTATGAGAAATGGCCAAATGATGTGGAAAAGTGCACCGGTATGAGGGTCGGCAATAAGCAGGGGTCTGGCTGCGGCACCTGCGTTAAAGCCTGCCCCTGGAGCAAGCCATTCACCCCCTTTCACCGTACGGTCAACTGGACCATGCGGCACGTACCTCCTGTGCGGCGATTGGGCGTATGGGGTGATGACTTACTGGGCTATGGTAGGCCCGACCCGAAACGCAAATGGTGGCTGGATCTCGAGAATGTTGACGGAGAAGTACGGGCTCCCTCGGTCAAGGCCGACCACAACGCGCACCCAGAACCCGAGGGGGAATAGAGAAAAAGGGCTAACATCACGGATCTCGGAGGGAAATGCCGGGGCCTGACGATGCTTTTCACATTGTAACCCGGTTCCACCAGCCCAACCCCCCTCTTGCATTCTCTTATCCCAATACCCGTAATTTTACGAGTAGCTTTCCCCTCCTCATTCCTCCTACCCTCATAAGCTAAGGAGTGCGCAGGGGGAAGCCGCAGCTCTCCCGCTCCAAAGGAGAGGGCGAGAATGAGGTCCCGCGCCAGTGATGAAAGGTCTTGCATAGAAATTTTTTCGAGGCCATTTCCATATTTTTTACTGGAATAATCCGAAGCTTTTTCATATCTTGTCTCAGATCTGGCAAGCATAGTCCACGGATACTATTGCCCCACAAGGCTTTGTTTTCTGAAAAGGACTACCA
>DATKZQ010000035.1:0-10812 GCA_035527895.1 Desulfatiglandales bacterium | reverse complement strand
AGTATCTCCAGGAGTACCTTGATGAATTTAGTTATCGTTTTAACCGACGTTTCTGGGAGCCTGAGCTTCCTTTACGATTATTAAATGCTTGCCTGTCACATGTACCTGTGAAATTGGCTGAAAATCATTAAGAGGCACGTACTTCTATTTGGGGGAACTAAGTCCTTGTTGCAAATCACACCGCACAGTAGCACCCGGGCCCAGCTTTCACAGTGCGATCAGTGCTCAGATCCGATGCTCCGCCTACCATTCCTCGCCCTCAGTGCCAGGTGATTCTCCGGTTCAGGTGTTGGCAACGAGACCCCAATGCAAAAGTACCGAATAACTTCCCAGATGGAGGAGACCGATGCGTAAGTCGATACTATTCGTTTTCTTGTTCCTAACGCTGGCAACGAGCGCTCTCAGCAATGACAATTATACCGGCACGTACGTCTCTGCCCCTGAATTGGGGCCCGTCACTGTCATCTTGAAACAGGATGCCACGGGACAAGTACAGGGCACCATGACCGGCGAAGGCATGAAACTCCGGATTCAGGGTGCCATCATGCCACCTGCCATCACCGGAACAGTGTCCGGGCAAGGGACGAAGATGAACTTCATGGCGCAGCTTCAAGGGACCCAGCTTTTCTTCAAGCTGATCGAACTCGACGAGTACGGGCACCCCGATTACGATGCTGCTGAAACGCTGATCCTTCAACGGCAAGCATACGCTGCATCTCCGGCGCCAGCCCCTAAGCCGGATACCTCTCAGGCCGCATCAGACCTCACGGTCGTGATCAACGGCACCCGGCTCAGCAACAAACAGGTCAACTCACTGGAGCAGGCATATAGGATAAAGATCCAAGACGGGGCCTACTGGTACGATAAAACGTGCGGAGCATGGGGGCTGCAGGGAGGCCCCACCGCCGGATTCATCCTGCCCAATCTGGACCTCGCCGGCCCGTTGAGCGCCGACGCCTCAAACGGCACTACCGGTGTGTTCGTCAACGGACGCCAGCTCCACACCTATGATGTTCTCGCGTTACAGCAACTCCTCGGCCCCATTGCTCCCGGGCGATACTGGATGGACGCGCACGGCAATGTGGGGCTCGCGGGTGGACCGATGTTGTTTAACATCGTCAGGATCGCGAACGCCGCGCCCCGCCGCGGCCGGGCCGGCTCCACCTACCGATCGAACATTACCGGCATCGGCGGGGGCAGTAGCGGCGGCACCTCGTATGTCATGGGTAAGGACTGGGCCGTTATGGTGGGCCCGTGACCGATGATCCGGGCTCACAGCGTACGTCCCGAACCGGTATACGAAGGTAGCTCAACCTCAGGCCGGCGCTAACGGGGAGATGAGCGGCAGAGGCCCGTCAGGCTGCCAGTTTGTGCCGCTTGAGGATTTCCCCCCTCCTGCTGATAACGATCTCTTCCAGCGGAATCTGTCGTCCGGCAAACTCCATCCCCCTTTTGACAATAACGGGCAGCGCGGAGCAGCACGGTACCTCCATCACTACAACGGTAACGCCCTTGATATCGGCCTCATTAAAGATATCGGCAAACTTCTGAGTATAGTCCTGGACGTCATCAAACTTGGGGCACCCGACCATGACAACCTTTCCTTGGAGAAGGTCCTGGTGGAAAGTCGGATATGCCACCGGCGTACAGTCCGCTGCCACCAGCAGATGAGCCCCTTTCAGAAAGGGTGCGGTGGGCGGAACCAATCGAATCTGGACCGGCCAATGGGAGAGCGCTGAAACGCTTGTGTGAACACCCGGCGCATTGGCCTCCTGGCAGGATACTGGAGGAACCAAGGCCTCAATCTGGGAAGAAGGGCATCCGCATGCCATGGTGGCCTCTTCAAGACTCCCCCCTTGCCCTGCTTTCGAACCCAGGTATGCTTCCACAGCCTCCTCGTCGAATTCCTCTGCTTCACGTTCAAGGACGGTGATTGCCCCGTTTGGGCATTCTCCCAGGCAGGCCCCCAGTCCGTCGCAATATTTCTCCGCAACGAGCCTGGCCCTTCCGTCAACAACCTCTATGGCTCCTTCGGCGCATGCGGGAACACATTGCCCGCACCCATCACAAAGTTCTCCATCGATCTCTACGATCCTTCTTGTTACTTCCATAGTCGCCTCCTTATTGCTTAGTGCTTCGATTCGCAAATACACTCACGTGTTTTGACGAATAGAACCGGACAAAATGCTCACTCCATTCGGCCCGAGCCATTCGGCCTCGAGCTCATGGCCGAGGGCAGCACTAAGTCCTGAGTGAATGAACTTATTATCGAATTCATGAACCAAGGCCTTAGTGTCTCGCATCATATGTTTAAAGACTGATTCTCCATTGATCTTTGTGTCCGTTTTTCGTCAATTCTCCCTTGCCCTCATAAGTATGCTCCTGGCCATTTTTCTGCCGCTCTCGGTCAAAATGGATTTACCGATTGCACTTTCCAGATCCTCTGATTCGATTAGATCTTCCTTTTGTTTTTCCTCCAACGTAGCAATCATGACGGCATCCGAGACGATCTTGAGATTCAGGCTCCCCTCCGGGCTGGGATGATGGCGATGGCCGATAATCTCGCAAACCTCTTTGATCAGCTCCTCCCTCGCACCCGCTCTAACCAATATTTCCCGTGCGGCTGGTTGCGCTTCCTCCTCCTGAAACCCGGCAGCACTACCTTCGTGTGTGCCCTCGGTCCCCTTGACACCAATATCGTGCAGATAGGCCGCTGTCAAAATCACAGCCAGGCTGCCCCGTTCCTCCTTCCCGATTTGTTCAGCGTATCTGGCCACCCGCATTGCGCGGCCAATCCGTTTGAAATCCCCCTTCAAATAGCGTTTGACCTCAATGGCAACCCGATCCTTGAGAAGATCCTCTTTTTGAGCCATGAGTTCAGGAGACAGGCTCCCGATGCACTGCTCAGCGTATTGGCAGTAAGAAGCACAGCCAAAATCCATATTTGGATTAAGGAATCGATGGCCGCACTTCTTGCAAACACGCGTGGTGTCATCCTTGAAGAACTCCACCTTATTACCGCATGCGGGGCATTTTGCCTCAAAGATAGCCCCAGGCTTCCATAAGCGGCTGTCCTGTCCCGGGCATTTCATGATTTAACCTCCAACTACACGCTTCTTGGTCATTTTCATTCCCCTATCTGATGGCCTTTTTGGGCCGTGCAAAGGGATCTCCGTTAACGGGCCAGAAAGCCGAAGCACTGAATCTGGTCCAATCCCAAAACGCCCTTCAGATCCTTTTCCTCTTATCAGGTGCAAAGGCTTCACGAAGGGGGTCCCCTGCCCTGATTTTAGGTGCAATGTTACATCATGCCCTTGATACCTTTCCTTGACTTAAGTCAAAAAGGGGTGATAATTTTAAAAAAAGAGGAAAAGCCTTGAAAAACACGGTTTCGATACTCTCCCGTATCCCCTTTTTCAGTGACCTCACTGAAGATCAACTCAGGGAAATCGAAAAGATCAGTGTTCGCAGAACCTTCAATAAGGGAGAAGTCATTTTTTTCGAGGGAGATGGTAGCACCGGTTTTTTTGTGATAGTAGACGGGCTGGTAAAGGTCTTTAAGGTCTCGGCCGAAGGAAAGGAACAGATTCTACATGTCTTCGGCCCTGGTGAGCCGATTGGCGAGGTTTCTGTTTTTTCCGGTCAGCAGTTTCCCGCAAATGCGGAAGCAATCGCTAAAAGCCAGCTCCTCTTCTTCCCCAGACCGGCATTTGTTGATCTGATAGCGGCCAATCCGCCGGTTGCACTGAATATGCTCGCTGTGCTGTCCAAGAGGCTGCGTCAATTCACGGTTCAGGTCGAACATCTTTCGCTCAAGGAGGTTCCGGGGCGACTGGCAGCATATCTTCTGTACCTGGCGGATGAACAGGGGAAAGAAGATCTCGTTACCCTCAACATCTCAAAGGGCCAAATTGCAAGTCTTCTGGGAACCATACCTGAAACCCTTTCACGGATTTTTGCAAGGATGGCCAGTCACAACCTGATCGAAGTCAAGGGCAGCAGCATTAGATTGCTGGATCGCAGTGGGCTGGAAGAACTTGCGGAGCGCGGTAAGCCCGGGGAGTAAAGAATCTACGCGCAAAGGACGTAGTTTTGCGGGTTGGAATAAAACGGTGCTTGTCGGCATTGTAATGCACGCGGTCAAACCTGTTTTGATGCATTGCCACAAACGAGGTTCTTCGCCTGATATAAGGCAATGTTATCGTAGCACTCGATCGTCTCAGGCTAGGATTTCTGCCGGATCAGAAAGGATATTGCCCTATGATTGTCCAAATTTACGAAATTCAGGAGCCCCGGCAAGCGGAGCTCTGTATGGCCTTGGGGGCGGATAATATCGGAAGCGTGCTCCTCTCTGAAGAAGGCTGGCGCCAGCCTTCTGTGAAAGATGTTATGCTTTTATCAGAGGGGACCGAGGTAAAAAACAGCCTGATACCCCTCTTTGAGAACATGGACACCCTTGAGCGGAGTCTCGACTACTACCGTCCCGACTACCTGCACTTTTGCGGCAGCCTCACGGATCATCGAGGTCGACCGGTCGACCTGGAGAGGATCGTACAGTTTCAAGGCACTCTGAAGGAAAAGTTCCCGGAAATCGGCATCATCCGCTCTATACCGGTCCCCAGGGCAGGGATGGCTCATGGCCTTCCCGCAATAGAGCTAGCCCGAACCCTGGAGCCCTCGAGCGACCTCTTTCTCATCGACACCTGGCTTGAACAGGAACCGGTAGAAGGATTTATCGGGATTACCGGCAGGCCTGCCGATTGGGACTTATCCAGGGAGCTCGTCGGCCAGAGCGCCATTCCGGTCATACTTGCCGGAGGGCTCTCCCCTGAAAACGTGTTTGAGGCGCTTTTAAAAGTATGCCCTTACGGCGCCGATAGCTGCACGCACACCAATAAGGTGAATCGAGACGGAAAGGTGATTCGGTTTCAAAAGGATTTCCAGAAGGTGAGAGAGTTCGTTCAAGAGACCCGAAGGGCAGAGAAGGCAATTAAGGACAAGAGGGAAGTGCTCAGGAAGAGACTGGAGGCCTTAGAGAGAGAACTTCGGGAAAGGGAAGCGGCGCTGCCTGCTCATTCTGTCAAGCCCCATCAGATTATGGCCATTGAATCCCTTGAGCAAGAGATCGGCCTCGTAAGAGAGGAGCTCAGGGGATTTAGGAAATGATGTGGGAAGGCTCTACTTCCCTTTTTTAAGTTGGGGCATAATGATTACATCGATCCGCCGGTTAATAGCGCGGCCTTCCGGCGTCTTATTGGATGCCAACGGCTGCTCGGACCCGTAACCGATGGCTGAGATTTCGTCATATGTTAAGGTTCCATTCGCCACGAAGTATTGGCGAACGGCTTCGGCCCGTCGCTCGGATAAGTCCTGATTCAGCGCCTCTGATCCCGTGCTGTCCGTATGCCCTTCAATAACAACCTCCGGCTCAGCGAACGTGCGAATAGCCCGCTGAACCTTGCTCAGCAGTGCGTAATTGCCCGGCAGGATAAAGGCCTTGCCAACGGGAAATTGAATGCCCCGCAAACGGATAACCAGCCGGTTTCCCTGTTTGTAAACCTCCGCCTCATCCGGACTAAAGGAGTCCTGGACTTCGCTGAACAATTGTTGAAACTGCCGTTCCGCCGCCAAGCGTTCTTTTGCGGCCTGCTCTTGCCGGGTCTTTCCCTCGAGGGCCGCCATCTTTCCCTCTAAGGCTGCTATCTGCACCTGCATGTATTCCAGGTCTGCCTGCTGTCTTTTCACCTTACGGACCATGAATTCGTGATCCTTCTGCAGGGCCGCAACTGAGGCGAGGATATTCTCAACCTGCACCTCGAAAGCGTGGTCACGCATATCCGGAGTAGAAAGCTTCGCCGCCGTGTTATAAAGCATTCCTTCAAACCAGAGGGTTATCTGCTCGGGCTCCATCGTTTGAATTCTCTTGCTCTGCTGTAGGACTTGAAGAAGCCGGCGGGCCTGAAACAGGGCCTCGTTGACCTGTTCGTGTATCTCCTCTTTCTGGTAACGGTGTTCTGAAATGAATACATCAACATCCCTCAACCTATCCTGTGCAGCTTTGAATGTGTTTGGGGTGATTTTCCCTGCACCGCTCTTTTCCCCTTCGTTGATCAGCTTACGGACCTCGCCGAGCACCCCCTTGATTGCCCGCAACTCGAGCTCGTCAAATGCCCGCACGACCTTTGCCCTGTTTTTTCGGGCCCACCTCAGATTGTCTTTCTCAATCGCTCTCGTGAGCTCGAGGAATTGCTCCTCCGCCTTTACATAATCCTCTCCCATGTTCGCGGCGCCTGCGGCACGAGCAAGGTCACGGGCCTCAATGACGTCCGGAAATTCCTCTCTCGCTACGTTACCCGCCTCTTGAGCACGCTGGAGGTGGGCTCGTCCGTAGGTCACGTTCTTTAAGATGTCGGAAAGCTCATCTTCCAGCTCCAGACCCTTTTTTGCCTCATAGAGCGAGATCTCGGCCTTGGAAAACCAGGTTGGTGCCAAGACATTGAGTTGCTTGTCTCGTCCGTTGTCGATGTCTTTCTCCAAGCGGTTAACCTGCTCAACAGGCTTTTCTGAGGCAGCAGCGGGCTCCGTAGGAAACCCCTTCCCTGCACAGCCTCCGAGGAAACACACTGCCGCCATGAGCACTACAGCGATTCCAGTTTTTTCCCTAACCAGCATCGACCTACTCCTTTCAACTGCCCTCAGTTAAGAAAGGGGAGTCGCTGATTTTGAGAGCATCCCTCCCCCTTTTTGGTACTTGAATCCTGGAAGGACTATTCCTCTATACCCACGAAGTCATCGCGTCTGTTCTTGGCCCATGCATCTTCATTATCACCGCGGGCAAGAGGCCGCTCCTCTCCATAGCTTATCGTTCGTATCCTGTCGGGAGATATTCCGAGGGAGACCAGAAAGAGTTTGGCGCTATTAGCCCTTCTTTCTCCCAAAGCAAGGTTGTACTCATTGGTGCCTCTTTCATCACAGTTACCCTCTATTCTCATGTGGATACTGGTATTTTCTTTCAGAAATGCTGCCGTTTTCTCGAGGACGGCCCTTGCTTCATTTCTGATGGAGGACTTATCAAAATCAAAATAGATTGGCTGTGCCTCAAATCTTTCTGCTACTGCCTGCTGCCGGGCCTTTGCCTCAGCCTCACGCCTCTTGGCCGCCTCCAATTCCTCAAGCTTCTCGATCCTGACCTCTTCCGCCCTCCTGGCCTCTTCTTGTTGCGCCCTTTTGGCTACGGTCGTCTCCTTCTCGGCCGTGGCCACCTCTGCGGGGGGTGCCGTGATCACACTCTCTTCTGTGACCAGCTTCTTTTTGGCACATGAGCACACCAAAAAGATTGATGAACATGCAAAGATGACCAGTGTTGCGGTTATTACATTCCTCTTCATGACTCTCTACCTCCTTGTCTTATTCTTATTCATACAGTGGTTTTTCCTCCCCTACACCTGTCTGCATGTGCGCGCATCTGCCGAATCGCCGAGTTCATGTCTTATTTATTCAGGGTGGTTCAGATCAGAGCACGTTATTATTCTACGATATCATTGCTATTTACCCAAATACATAATTTATGTAAGCAAGAATCATGCACAATTGGCTGATATTGCCTTGTAGTTATTTTACTTTAAATTTCAATCAGTTAGATAAAATGGCGTTAGAAGGTCTATTTGAAACAGTGTGTTATTAAGCTCATTGATTGTGAAAAAAAGCACCATCTTCATACATAAACGCGATTTCTGAGGGCATCCGTTAGGCCTATGAGGGGGCACGGTCCGGTCTCCGCCTAAGAAATCTTTATCCGAGACACGAGCACCAGAGGCCGGCGAGTCCCTCAATGTACTCCTTGCCCGCTTCGTCGTATACGTAGATCCCCTTGCCCCCCGTAATGATCAACGGGCCCTTGTTACGATGGTCCTTCAGGTTAGTATAGGGGTGGATACAGTTTTCGATGTCGCAGCTTCTGGCCGGATTGTCAACTTCGGTCATACAGGTCCCTCCCTTTGCTTTTGGGTTTATGCTCTTTTGCTTTTAACAACATTTCGGAAGTCAAGTCAAATAAGAGTGGGCAGGGTGACATGCCATTTTCCTCAACTAAAGCCCGGCTCTTGCCGATAGGATTCATGAGAATTGGGGGATCATCTCTTGCCCCATACCATCGCCTCCTCGCGCAGTACTACCTGATGCGGGGAAAAGTGCTGGTGAACGCTTTATGCTTCTTACAGAAAATTCAACGTATCCCGGACATGCCGTGTTAAGATACTGGGGAGAACTAAGACGTTAACGGATTTTGACAACTATAGTAAGAATACGGTGTGAGAAGTAAGGACAAAAACCAACCGGCTCCTCCCTGGATTTTTAGCCTGCATAGCCTGAAACCGCCAATGGCCGGAATCTTCGGGGGAAAGGCCCGCGGCCTGGCTCGCCTGTTCTCTTTGGGCGCACGGGTCCCGGACGGTTTCGCCGTCTCTGCCACAGAAATCCCAGCAGAGCAATGGCCCCAAGAGACCAGGAATCAATTCATCGATAACGTCAGGGGCCTGCTTGATAAGGGTCCGATTGTAATCAGGTCGTCTGCACTGGGAGAAGATTCCGCTGAAAAATCCTTTGCCGGTATGTTTGAAACAGTTCTCGGTATTCATACTGAAACGGAGGCACTATCCGCTGCGAACCGCTGTATCAAATCGGGGAATAGCGACAGGGTCAAGGCGTATGCCGCTTCCGAATCCTCCATACCGGTTGGTTTAGTTGTCCAGGCTCAGGTGGACGCAAAGGCGGCCGGGGTTTGTTTTACCTGCGATCCTACAGGCAAAGACCACGCCGTGGTGATTGAAGCCGTGGCAGGAATGGGTGACACAGTGGTCTCAGGCCATATCGAACCGGAACGCTTTCGGGTGTACCGATCAGGCACAGGGGGGTGGGAAATTCCGGCAGGGAAGGAGGTAGACTTCATATCCCCAGAAGAGATCAAATCGATTGCGGCAGAAGCGAAAGACCTGGAAGAGAAGTTCGGGCAGGAACTGGACATGGAATGGGCCGTAGACGGGAACAGGGGCATTTGCTGGCTGCAAGCGCGCCCTGTTACGGTAACTGCTACCCCGGTGAACTATTTCATACAGCGCTCCTTTGCGGAAGCCAACGACGGACCGGTGACGGTCTGGTCTAACTGGAATGTGAGGGAGACCATGCCGGAGCCTTTACTCCCCTTTACCTGGAGCTTCTGGCGGGACAAATTGCTTCCGGTAGTGAGCCGGCATCTGACGGGAGTTTCTCGGAAATCAGTCATACTTCCCTGCCTTGCCCCACTCGATCTGATCCATGGACGAATTTACTTCAATATGAATGCTATGCTGGCAGCCCCATTCATCGGGCCATTAACTACCCGCCTTATTACTGCAGTGGACGCAAGGGCAGGCGAAACCCTCAAGAATCTCAAAGAAAGGTCTATACTCCGCCCCCGCACATACCCGGGTTTATCACTCTATTTGTTTTTCTCCACGCTCAAGGCAAGCTGCATAAGCCTGTTGAGAATCTGCCGCTGGCTGAAGCCCGAGAAATCCATGAGGGTGCTGAAAGAGGACAGCAGTGCCATTGCGTTGCGAAAAGATATCAGCCTTATGACCGACCGGGAATTGATCGATGAGTTCGGGCTTTGGGGCCGACCGGAATGCAGCAGATTGCTCTACGGCCTGCAAATGGAAATAGTGGCAATGGCCGTTTATCTGGTGGCTAGGAGGGCTTTTAAGAATCACCCTGAAGCCGTGCAGTTGTTGAGCACCGGCATCCCGGCAAGCCCGACCACACAGATGTCCATCGAAATAGACGCACTGATCGAAGCTGCCGAGCCGTTCAGAAACCTCTTCACCGACACCCTTTCAACGGGACAATTGCTGCAGCGGCTAAAGAAGGAGCAAGGCGGTAACGACTGGCTGATGAAGTTTTATGCGTTCCTGGAAGATTCCGGCCACCGCGGCCCCATGGAGTTCGACCTGGGTTCCAGCCGCTGGTCGGATGATCCCACGATGATCATAGAGACAATCCGATCCGGACTGCGGTTTCCCGAGAGAGAAAAACTGACAATGCGCCTTAATCGCCTTGCAGAAAAACGTGAACTGGTACTAAACGATGCAATATCGGCCTCACCGCCGTGGAAGCGCCCCGTTCTGCGCTGGCTTGCTCACAAGGTTGAACTCTACATGCCCCTGCGTGAAGCACCGAAACACTATGCCCTTATCGTGTTTCAACGTATTCGCCACGCTGCTCTCGAGCTCGGTAAACGGCTGAAGAGGAGGGGATCGGTTTCTGCAAAAGAGGAGGTTTTTTTTCTCGAGATTGAGGAATTGGCTGACCTGGTGAAGGGAAAGGAGTTGGGCTTTGATCTCCGCGATACATTGAACGACCGCAAAAACCGGTATACGCGCTTTAAGCATGAAACGCCGCCCGGTATTTTCAGGTCCGATGGAGTGCCTGTCATCGAGGAGACAAGTCCTTCAGGGCAACCGGTGGAAGGGGTTCTCCAGGGCACTGCGGTTTCAGGGGGATGTGCCGCGGGTCCTGTTTGCGTACTCTCCGAGCCCGACCCAGCAGCTATAAGGCAGGGAGATATTATCGTCATGGGGTATGCAGACCCCGGTTGGACTCCCTTGTTCCCCCATGCTTCAGGCATCGTGATGGAAGTCGGGGGGCTGATGTGCCACGCTGCTATCGTGGCCCGTGAATTGGGTATACCAGCTGTCTTTGGCATCCCTCATGCCACCGCTATCCTGGAAAACGGGCAGCACGTCACAGTGGATGGAACAAAGGGAACTGTCACGTTAA
>DATKZQ010000034.1:0-22598 GCA_035527895.1 Desulfatiglandales bacterium | reverse complement strand
GATCGGTTTTGACTGGACCGGGCTTTCCTACCAGGAGCGGATGTCGAGTTCTCAGGCACCCCTGCTGTATGCATTTTCCATTTTCGTGATCTTCCTGTGCCTGGCGGCGCTCTACGAGAGTTGGCCCATTCCCATTTCGATCCTGCTGGTCCTCCCCCTTGGGGTTATCGGCGGCGTCATCGCATCGAGCATGCGGGGGCTGTCCAATGACGTCTATTTCCAGATCGGTCTTTTGACCACCCTGGGTTTGACCACCAAGAACGCCATCCTGATCGTCCAGTTCGCCAAAGCCGGACTGGAAAGGGGGATGGGGCTGATCGACGCCACCCTGGAGGGGGCGAAATTACGATTTCGTCCGATCATCATGACCTCTTTGGCCTTCGGTTTTGGCGTCCTGCCCCTTGCCGTGACCACAGGCGCCGGGGCAGGGGCCCAAAACGCCATCGGCACCGGCGTGCTGGGAGGGATGGTGTCCGCCACTGTTCTGGTGGTTGTTTTTGCGCCCCTCTTCTATGTTTTGATCGAAAAGCTTTTCGGAAAACGCAGGAAGCGTGAAGCAGCCAAGACAGAGGATGTAAATCCATCAGGGGATCGATGATATGAATAGACACCTGTTTTTTCTACTGCTTGGAATCGCCCTGGTGCTGGGCGGCTGCACCCTGGCGCCCAAATACACAAGGCCGGAAGCCCCGATCTCTGCCGACTGGCCGACCGGTGCGGCATACAAAGAGACCAGAGTGATGTCCGGCATAGCCACACCAGCCGAGATACAATGGCGAGAGTTTTTTGGAGATGAGCATCTCCAGCAGATCATTGATATGGCCTTGAATAACAACCGTGACCTGCGGCTTGCTGCCTTGAATGTTGAAAGAGCACGAGCCTTGTACGGCATACAACGAGCCGAACTGTTCCCTTCGGTCAATGCGGTTGGCAGTGGGAATAAGCAACGTGTGCCGGCTGATCTTTCGGCTACAGGAAACAAGATGACCTCTGAGCGATACGATGTCAATCTGGGCATCAGCTCGTGGGAAATAGATTTCTTCGGGCGCATCCGGAGTCTGAAAGACCGGGCCCTGGAAGAATACCTGTCCACGGAACAGGCCCGCCGCAGCGCACAGATTCTGCTGGTGTCTGCGGTTGCCAACGCGTACCTGACCCTTGCCGCGGATCGGGAACACCTCAAACTGGCTGGGTCTACCCTTGAGACGCAGGAGACAGCCTACCATTTGATTCGACGGCGCTATGAAGTCGGACTCGCGTCCGAATTGGATCTCCGTCAAGCGCAAACGCAAGTGGATACTGCCCGGGGAGACATTGCCCGTTTCAAGCAACTGGTGGCTCAAGATGAAAACGCCTTGAACCTTCTGGTTGGCTCCCTTTTCCCGATGCCGAACGAGATCTTGCCGGAGGACCTGGCCAGCGTTAAACCTCCTAAACAGATCTCTCCCGGCATGACTTCCGAGGTGCTCCTGAGCCGGCCGGATATTCTGGCGGGGGAACATCGCCTCAAGGCGGCCAATGCCAATATCGGTGCCGCCCGGGCGGCTCTTTTCCCTCGCATCGCCCTGACGACTGCGTTCGGAACGGCGAGCAGCGAGTTATCCGGTTTGTTCAAAGCCGGTTCGGGTATGTGGAGTTTTGCGCCGCAGATCGTCATGCCAATTTTTGATGCCCGGCTGTGGTCGGCCTATGACGCCACTAATGTGGAAAAGGAAATCGCTTTGACCCAATACGAGAAGGCGATTCAGACGGCCTTCAGGGAAGTGGCCGATGCTCTTGCCGTATGCGGCACGGTGGACCAGCAGGTATCGGCGCAGGAATCCCTGATGGATGCCGTTGCAGCAACCTACCGCCTCTCCAATGTCCGTTATACCAAGGGAATTGACAGCTACCTGGGTGTCCTGGATGCGCAGCGCTCCCTCTATGCGGCGGAGCAAGGGCTTATCGCCATTCGCCTGGCGAGGCTCGCCAATCAGGTGCGGCTTTATGCAGTATTGGGCGGAGGAGGTGAATGACAACGGTGGGTGACCTGCCCCGTTAAATACGAAGCCTATTTAACTGGGGTATGCCATATCTGTCCCGGAATATAATGCCTTTTCGCTCTGGCCATGGATTATTATCAATAATGCTCTTTTTGCCCTTAAAAAGTTCGATATAGACCCAAAATCAAGTTGGATTTGTAGCTTATCTTAAATGGTTCTAGATAGTTAGCTTGGCCCGACTCCAGCCCAAAAATGCGCCCCGCGTGGTTTCGGGTCCGCTGGGGCGCCTGGTTGGCACGTCAATCAGTCGCTCTCAGGCGCTTCCACAGATCATCTTCGGAAAGTGTCAATTCTTTTAGTATCTCCGCCATCCTATGCGCATATGATCTCTGAGGAATGTATAGGATGCCCTCCTTGCCTTTTGTCGTTTTGAGGATTCCCTCTCGGCAAAGCATTTTCAGAATCTTTTCGCTTGAGCGTCTCAGTTGTGGACTACCCAGACCTCGTAGTAGTGCCTCCTCCTTTCTTCCCGCACCTGGCTGGAAGAATGTTTTCTTTATGATTGTGACAAAAACCTTTTGTTCCAAACTCAGTTTTGCCTGCTTGATCCGTGTAACCGTGTTCACGCGGACGTACTCCCCGACTTCATTTCCTGATATCCACGTGGGAAGTCCGGCAGCTTCAGAAACTCCGTCTACTTTTCCAATTAGACAATCTCTGATCCTCACATCGCTGGGATGAGCCTCAGCGATCACCAACTCGTCAATAATAGAATCATAAATCTCAATTCCGCTGAGACGACTCCCCGAAATGTCCAGACACGATATGTGAGATTCTGACAAACTGATTCCGTCGAAGGCAAACGTTCCGTCGTTGGCGCTTAGAATAGCACTCACCAAGTCACCTCCTAGCACACGATTTGGGCCGTTACACGAACGCCGAAGGAAACGAATCAAGCCAGTTATATCGGCCGACAACGAGATTTCATGTGCTAGGACCCGTATTCCAAATTGGCGAAGTGGATTGCGCCATGCCTCTGACAGGATTGATTCGTCCTGCCGGAACACTTCGCGACAAACGTCCTCCGCTCTGAGCCCGTCTAGAAAATAAGTGTCAACGAACTGACGATCAGAGGACTGAGCCTCAACCCGACCCAATAAAGGGAGGCGCTGTAGAATCACCGCTGTTTCATCGTTCGGCGGAGCACCAGTGACGGCATGAAATACATCATTGATCTCCCTCGTCGAGAGTGGCCCTACATCCCTCGCCTTTGTCCTCGTTAGACGCGCTACTCCTACAAGCACGTCATTGATTACCGTAGCGTCCAGGATCGACTTTATGCTCGCTTCCCTCTCACATACTGCCTGAACTGCTGCGCTCCAGAATCTGACCTCACCGGTTTCATTTGTCACCAGATCATTTACTACGTCCGGTTCAAGATCCGATAAGATCTGACAAATCAATGGACGTTTAGGAAGCCATTCGGGAACTGTCTTCATGCCGTGTAAACGCTTGAGGTACTGTTGAATCTCTACCTCTGTAAATTCCTGCGCGCAAGTTAGCACATGTGTTCCGCGCGGATTTAGCCCGAGACATTGGTACATTTCTTCAGATGAATTGAAATAGTGCTCCCGCCCGGTTATTAAGACTCCACAATTCACCCGCTTCAGCAAGTCGCTTACTGCGGCGAGAGACTGTCGGCGAATGTTGCGCAGTATGAAAGGGTCATTGCTCCACGTCTGAGATGCGATCTCATCGAATCCATCAATGAGTAGTATCATTCGTTTATTACCTAAAAGGCGGAGCGCTGACTTGCCTACCTCGGACGCGCCGAGATCATCGAAATGGCGCCGCAAAAGTTCGTGGCCTCTGCGCACGCCCCAGTTCTCTCGTAGATCAATCGCGATGGGAAATCGCCAGTTTGTAACTGCAGCATTGTGCAGCGCGAAAAACGTCTCTTGTATGCATCGACTCTTCCCCGTTCCATAGTCTCCCAAGAGTATAATTTTTTCCCCGCGATGCAGAAGGTCCGATATATCTGAAACGGTGTAGGAGCGCTTTCCGTCAATGCTAGAGTATGCAACGGTGACGTATTCCGACTTGTCGCGTTCTCCCGATCGCCAATCGATCGCACTCCCGAATGGTTGCTTGGATCTCAGATTGAAATACGAATCGTATCCTAGCAGTAGCCCGCGGAGCTCTTCAACGGACATTACACGTAGGTTGTCGCCCTCACCGGTGACGCGCATTTGTTCAGTCGGATGATTGCAGACGAAGTAGCACTCTGCATAGATACTATGGCTGAAGAGGTAGGGCCTCACTGCCGCAACCTTTGCTATGTCTGTGCGCAGTTTATCGAGGGTCTCTTCCTTCGAAATCTCAATTATGATCCAGTAATCCGAATGTTTCTTAATTACACAGTCAAATCTTACTCCGTTAATAGTCTCAGGATTCGCCTTCGACGCCCAATGACATGAAGACAAGTCTCTGACGTGCTCCTCAAGTTCTTTCCATTCCATCATAATCCCCTTTCGATAGAGAAGGGACGTTGCATTTTACTCGAACGCTCCCAATAAAATTGCCTAACGTCGGCGCTAACGCGCGCAGTTTATTGCGTCGCTGTTCAGCGCCTGGTTAAGTGCTTAGCCAGTCCCGTCAGCCTCAAAATAAAAGAAGTGATCACCAAAGCTGAACTTTTCTTCCACAAACCTTATAAAAGCATCCCCGATCTTTTTACCTGATTTGCTAAGTGATTGCTGCATATACCGAAAGGATTCATCTAAAATATGCTGTTTATCTAGCCACTTACCACCAAAAGCACTCTTTTCAGGCTCAAGATAAGGTAACAAACGGACAAGTAACCAAGCAACTTCACAAGCTCGATTCATATACATTGCCATCGAATCCTTTTTCGGAGTCGGCCCTAAGGACAATGCTGCCTTCCCTTGTACCCAGTCCAAAAGCTCTTTGGTGAAGGAGAATGTGGATCCATGTACCTCTACATGAAAAAGTTGCTCCCAGCTTCCCAATTCCACAATTATATCATCCGGCAATCCGCTGTTTTTTCTTATCATGAGATTCAAGACTCGATGTTCTTCATTTTTTCTTTGCTTCTTGATTTGTGGCCAGTCTTCTACTGTTGGGCATTTTATGCCTTTATGCCCAAAAAGTGCTGGAAATGTTGTTTTATTCTGGGCGATACCAGCTAAAGAAATGCACCGGTCCTTTAGGTCCCTTAATAGGGCATAGCCATCCAGCGGATAGCCTTTAAGCAGAAGATTCTCGCAAGCCCTAAAGCTCCTGAATGCAATAACGTAATGAACTAATATTGGAGGATAATATTCACATTCTTTTGGCCAACCGTTAGCCGAAATCCAATCACGTGCATTTCTCATTGTCTCTACATAGAAACCCTGAAAGGAATCTATGAGGACACATTGTCCATGGAAGGTGTTTGCAAAATATTCCCCACAGGCTCTCTCTTGATCAAAAATAGCGAACAAATTACCGCCAACCACACCATTGAAAGTGAAGTTATCTTCGAGGCGTTTTTGCCATTCAGCTACATCCATTGCTCTTTTTTCATAAAAAACTTAACGTGTCGGGTCAGGCGCGTGTGTTGCCGCGTCGCCTGGACCCAGTTTTTTCTCGTCAGTTGGATCTTTCGCGCTCTCCTCTGGAGGGAGAATGGACGTCAAGTTGCCCTCGACATCAATTCCGTACATCAGGCATAGCTTGGCTATGTGAATGCCGAATGTGGCTCTCAGTTCGCCGAGACTTGTGGGGAAGTTCAGTGAAGGATAAATATCACGTAACTGCTTTTCGATAGTCTTCTGTACGCTACGATAATCCCAGAGCGCATTCGCCAATTCCATCTTGTCCAAGAACGTTCGACAGGCCGCCCGCATAGCCCTGACGCACCTTGACGCTTCCGAGTCATCTTGGAGCTGTTTAAGGCAACTCGTCAGCTCCTCCCTGATCTTCAACACTGACTCGGCCACCCAGTCGGTTCTCTCAAGCTCGTACGGGTTGTACAAAGCACGGCGGTCTTCTAGGAAGACCAGGATTTCCCTGATGGCATCCTTTTCGAGCTTCGGAGGTTGCCAAGAAACGCCGAAGACGGGACAAGAGATTCCTGTCAAGCGATTAGCAAGGCTCTCGAACGGAACACGCTTGGGGTTCGCCACTTTCCTCACCAAGTCGAGGATCTGCTGCTTCTTCATCATCCGTTCCTCTTGATTAGTCCAACGCTCTGCATAAGGTGCGGCGCCCTTTTGCCGTCGCTCTTGATGCCGTTGTTATGATTTCCTATTGGCTATACGGTTTGTCAATTGAAATATCTTAAATATAAAATTTAAAATTTGGCCTATGATCTGTAACTGTAGGATTTGAAATCAATATTTCACCCACAGCATTTGAGAATTTTATAGTAACAGGTTCACTTTCCCCCAAGCGGCAGGCATTATAATTTAGTTTGGTTAGGCCTAAAATGTCCCTGGTTACCACTTCAATGGGCGCGTCTCCGTATTGAACATCTAATCTCAGCGGTACTGGTGTTTCCCAGCCGTCATATGCAGCAATACGTGGTTTGAAACCGGAGCAATAAAGATATCCTGACTTTTCATTGACCTTCCAAAATGTCCCACGAAGTACTGGTCTTGTGCCAATTCTGTAAAGCCTAGGCCCGTTTCTTTCTGGCCGGACCCTGACCCCAACCAATCTGCAATTATCTGGGCAAGCCTTTTGGTAGCCTTCCCACTGTTCTGCGTTTATCTCAGATCTGCAATGAATGAAAATCTCTTTTAACGGCCGCCCGTCCAGAGTTTTGTATGTTTCAAGGACGCCTTTAAGTAGTTTTTCTGAGGCGTCACATGTAAGGGTGAATTGCTTTTTATCTGGCGAATATATGGGCCTGTCCTCTCCAAGGAACACGATGCCATCGCCAGTATCTAAAAACATTTGGGCTGCACAGCAAGCTGAATTCGTTTTGGCTTCACCCAATTTGTATGCAATGCCTATATAGCAAACACCGTCACGCGCACTATTGAGCCTCCACGGCTTCCCGCCAGCCTTGTAATACAGCGCAGTGCCCAGATTCCACATTCTGTCCGAAAGGGTCGTAAGGCCACGCCCGGAAATTGGGTCTTCATCGCCTTCTACCAGCGTTGACTCCCGAATGATTTGCAGTGCAATGTCATACTGCATCGTCCTAGCTTTTAGTTGGCGACGAAAGTCTGGGGAATAGTGATACTGCTGTGGGTCATATTCCTCAAAAAACTCTAATTGACCAAGCTTCCGGGATTTTTTTCTTTTTACGGAAATTCCAGCATCAGTAGGCTCAGCGATTTGTGACTGTGGCCTGCAGTTTTTCCATACTTCGTCTGGTATTACACATATCGCAACACCAACCTGGAAATCCAATTTTTTGGTCTTCTTGAAAAAATCCATGAACATTTCAACCACAGCAAAACAGCGTTCATGGGGGTCTTTTTTGTTTGAGGCCTCTATCAATGCAGCTCGATCAATGGTCGGTGCCCAAGCGGGTTTTTCGCACCACTTGCTTCCAAAGGCGACCTCGAATCCAGGATAAGGTGGCCAAAGACGATGTTTCTCTGTTTGCGGCATAAACGCTGCCTTGTTCATCAGGGTAGACCATCTTTTAAAGCGCTCTACTCCTTCTGGTGTACCGATCACGATGTAAGTGGGTGATTGAGGATGGGATGGCTGGTTAAGGCTAAAGGGCCCAAAAAGAGTAAGCCCATCATGTGGATCTATGGCGTCTTGTCCCTCAGCAAATTGTAGTGTGGGTTCGTTCAGAATGACCAATTTTTCGGTTTTTTCAATCTCTTCCATCGCCCGCTTATTCCTCATCGCTATCAGATGATTCCATCAATGCCTCATCTATGGCTACAGATTCATAGGTCAGAGCCTTTTCGTTTATGCTCAGAGGAACTGCCCACATGCACGGTCTACTGTTGATTACGATAATGTCCTTGTCGGAGTCACCGATCACAATTTTTCCGTCTTCACCAATAAACCGCATAATTCCAGTAACCTTCTTAGCCCAGTCATCGTTGAACCAATCTTTGCAAAGACGTTTTCTGCGGGAGATAACCTTTTGGCCTTCGAGACATTTACCGCTGAGATCGGTTAATCGTATGTGAACGTGAACAATTACGGCATATGTGCCGCTGCTTCTTTCTGATACATAAAAATTGGGAGAGAGATAATACCTGAAGCGTTCAGACGCCCCGGGCCGGTAATACTTGCGTTCACCGGAGACTTTAATAAACGTCTTGCTATCGTTGAAAAAATCAAAGTAAAAGCGATCGTTTGAAAGCAACCCTGGCGGGAAATAGGGCAAATATGAATTCGTGCAGAACTGGAGGCCCTTTTTCTGGCACGCTACCACTAACGATTTTTTAATCAGCTCCGGGATCAGGTTTTTTATGTAAATGCCATCAATAGCGTTTGTGCAGCTCCAAAGAGCGCCACCTTTCTTACTCAATTTGAATTCTCTTGCATCCTCTTCAGGTGGTAAATGAAAACTTAAAAAGGTTGTCGGGTTGACCTGCCTAAAAGCCCACCTGCTCGCCACTTCACCTTTCGATGAAGAAGGAATGCCTGAGAGAGACTCAAAGCGGTGAATCGTTTCAGGGATCTTAAGCACCTGAAACATGTTTGAAATTACGGTCTCTTCCTGATCCACTACAACGTCATCTGCGAAAAACGAATTGAGTACGAAATGCTTTCCACCCTCGGCCTTCGGGCAGTTCCCAGCTTCGAAAACAGCGATCAACTGATTTAAACCCGATTGCCAGCTGTCCACGAAACTGATTTTTTGAAGGGCTTTGGTATTCGCGTCCAGAGTGTCATCGAAGATTGGCTGGGCTACCACGGGAATTAGAAAAGGTGCGTTTTTCTTTCTGCCAGTCCTAATAGCGGCGGCCCGGCGATAGGATAGATCACTATCAGATATGGCAGGTTGAGATAGTACCGAGACACAAAATGCGGCCCTTTGCTCAAGCAAGGCCTCTGTAGTGTCATTGACTGATTCACCACCTACCGGGTCTATACTGCGACACCAAACCAAATAACCATGGAGCTTCAGTTTCCGCGCTAACCATGACGCTAAGGTTTCGTCAGATTTGGAAAAATCAACAATGATGAGATCGGGTGAAAAGGATAACGGCTGGCCACCTGCCCTGGGGAAAAAGGGTCGTGCAAAAATATGGGGGTGCTTTGTTATAATTCGTTCATGAACAGTTGATAACAGTGTCCGGATTCTTTCAATCCCGTACAATTCAAGAGTCCATTCATAATTTTTCCTTATGAATTCAATTGCCTCATCTCTTTCCGTGGCGTTGTAATGCGCGGTACAGCTGAAAACGAGACGATTTAGTTTATGACCCACCTTTTTGATTCTGTCGGCGTCCTGTTGCAGCTTACGCCGCCAGTCTTCTCTTACGCTGTAGGCAAAGATTGTTATATCGTCAGGGTCGGTACGGCATATCCGAATAGCATCACGCCCCTTATCTCCCCGACCGCCAAGCGGTTCGAGGTTTTTATATCCCTCCGCAGACATTAAGTCATTGCAGAGTCTTTCAAACTGATCGTAATCTGTCAGCTGCTGTAAGCAGTACACTATAGGGTCTGCCCCCATTCAATACAGCTCCCGTATAGGTTTAACATATTTGTTTATTTTTCATAAATCATAACCAGTTAGTATATAGTTTCTGACTAATCTTCCAAATTTGCAAAATACTGATTAAAAAGATTTTAAATTCTACGAGTTTTCTAGCTGCATAACTCACCAAATTGCATCTTTTGCAGAAAACTTGATGATTTCCATGATAAGGATTTCCTCCGAATATGATACTTGCCATACCGATGATCGGTCAAAATCCAAAAGAGATTAAGGTTTAGTTCCGCAGTCCTATAAGAAAACGGCTCAAATCTCCGTTTGACTCTTAGACACCATTGCCCCTAATTTTTTGAAGGGTATTATCAGTTATCGAGAATTAACAGTGAATGAGAGTAGGAAATCAACTGAACAGGAGAGCAAGAATACTTCTTCAAACTCCGCGTGATGATGGGCAATAGAATCGCAGTTTCGCTTGAGCTGCAGCGCAGGAAACTAGTTCAGGTAGTATTCAACTGGTCTTTACCACATATTTTGGGTATCTGCAAGAAGGAATGACAATGCGGCAGAGCCACGGGGAAATTCGAACTCCCTGGCCCAGACCTGCCTTAAAAGAACTAAGTGTATTTTTCCAGAAACCAGAATCATGCCGAGATTGCATTATGTTCATATCACGTCGCGCCAGGGCAGGCCGAAACCAATTCGCACGAAAGGCCGACCGAGAAACCCTACACACTAAAAGAGGGAAATCAAGGGCCGAATAGTATACATTGAGTCAATCCGGCAAGAACAGGGCCCTTGTGCACGGCGAATTACTGCGCTATCTTCCCGGTGATATCCTGAATCGTGGGGTTTTCCAGAAGCTTCATGAATTTCTGATTTGAGGTGAGCGCCTCTATGTCGCCCGCGTTCACCGCCTCTATGATGGAGGGGTCTTGCAGAAGCCCCTGCACATCAGGATCATTCAGCAGGGTGAGGAGCATCCGGATGATCTCCGGATCGCCCATCATGAGTTGCTGAAGGGCATGGACCTGCGCTTCAGGAGCCGGACGCCTGAATGCGTTTTCTTTCCCCTTGGCATTACCGGGAGTCTCGAAACGGATGGCCCGAATGCTCGACTCCTCGATTCTAACTGTGCCAAGCGTGCTGGTTTTGAGCGTATAGATGCCGCCCTCAGAGGAGACGATTTCCCCGCAGATGACGCTGCCATCAATCAGCTCCACCTGACCGAGTTCACCGGCAGCTCCAGTGCTGATGAGAAACGCCATCATAAGGAGGCTAGAAATAATCAAACGTCTCATAAGCGTTCCCTTTCGATAGAGGATTCTTGCCTACGCTTCCATCATAACAATATCCCTGAAAGGCCCTTAATTGGCTCTCTTGGGTGGTGTTGGGTCAAAACCTGAGCCACAAAAACCGAGTGATCAGACCGATGATAATCGGGAAGATGAGGCTGGCTGTTATGCGAGACAGGGCAAGCTTCCAGCCAAGAAGGGGTATCTCGTATACCAGGATTCGATTCAATCCCAAGAGAGACCATGCGCTCAGGTACGCCATGAGCGGGGCGATCCCAGCGCCGCTTTTGAGCAATGCGGCCACAATGGGAAACTGGACAAAAGGTCCACCTGGGGTGACTGAACCGGCCAAGGTGGCTATAACGAGCCCTCGGAAACCCGACTCTTCACCTAACCAGCGGGTCATGAGTTCTCTCGGGAGCACCATGGTGATCATCCCCGCCGCGATGAAAGCCAGGACCAGGGAGGGCAAGATGTCCCAAAAGAGCTTTCCGCCCGCCTTGACGCCTTGTACAGGGAAATTGGGATTTTTCATGTATGCAATAACAGCCAAAGCACCTGCCAAAAACAACATAACCCAGACGGTAACGCCCATTACCTTCCCTCTCCTTTTGCTGCCGGTTTTATTCCCCTGAGCTGAATTCATAGTTCCCCCAGCTGTGTCGATATCACCCATGATACCATAATTCCCTGGCTATTGTCTCCAGGCTCTCAGTCAACGTTCGATATCCATCAATTATTACCGTGGTTACGGCAATGCGCCAATGACTCAGACCATGGAGCCAAAAACCACCCCTAAAAAAGTCGCATGATTGGGAAATGAAATGGGGGCTCAAACCTGAACTGTTTACGGGCGCCGTGAAGAACACTGTTCTTCTCCGGCTACTTCAGTCAGGCATCTCCTCGCAAAAACGCGGTTCTGCACCATGAAAAACACTACCGGTTATGAGGGCCGGGGCTTTGCACTAACGACCGGATCGGCCGGAGGGTGATTGCCCCTTACTCAACGACTAAGCTGAGGACTCTCTCGGGCGCCAAAAGGGTAATGGCATCCTGCTTGTGAGTCAAGGTGGCCCCTTTCGCTTTTCTTGTTGCCGCTCCACGCAAGCTCAAGCGCAAAAGGTACGCCTCGATACGAGGCGTGCGAGCATCAGCGTTTTCCTCTTAATACATAACTCAAGCTTGGTTCGATGCATTGACCCCATTCAACTCTGCCGAGCAATTCCGGGGCCTTCTAAAATGCCGGCCTTGAGTTCTTCGAGCAGGGCCAGGTTCTCCTCAAAATCCGAGCTGGCCGGTGGGTAAATATCTTTCATGTCCTCCACAAGCCTGTAGCGGTCTCTCTCGGCAGTCTCTTTTTCCAATATCCTCAGAAGCCTTTCCCTTGTCGCGGGATTTGCAATCGCCGAAATATCGCGGCCAAGCAATCTGGCGCCGGCCCTCATGTAGTCATAACTCCCGCTTTCTCGGAGAATCTCGATTAAGTCTGCTTCTTCTTCAAAGAGGCGTTCCTCATTTCCCGAATCAATGTGAACGCGCATCAGAAACCCTAAATCCTTAGCATCCGTAATCCTTTCGGGATGCCGATCATCCCATGAAATGAGTTTCATGAGAGCTAAGCCAGCTTGGCTTGCAAATTTGATATCCAGATCCGGCTTTCTCCTTAGTCTAACAGTCAAAGAATGTTTATATGATTCATTGAATCCGAGCGTGTTCATTTGGACTTGGTGATCCGGAGGCCAGGAGAATGATCCATCGGGATCTGCAATTGCGCCAAAAGGCATAACATCAATAAATACACTTCCCTGATACTTCAGCCTTTGGGGCTCCCTTGTGTGTTCGAATCTTCCTGTTGCAACCAGGCCCTCTCTGAGCTTGATATACTGATCCCAGTCAGAGACTTCCACGCCCAGATCGATGTCATTAGTCGCTCTGATTGTGTCGATGCCATAGCCGTATTTGAGAATAATGTCTCGTGCTGTTGCACCGACAACAAAGAAAGGAGCGCTCATAGGTTCAGCCACGTTTGCTATGTACTCAAAAAGCTCAACAGTGAATTTGTCAATTTTCCCCGACAAGTCTGGCAATTTCTTTGTCATAGATTATCTTTGCTGTCTCAATGTTCCTGGCATCAGCAGTAGCGAGCAAATCCGCGTATATTAGGACGGGATGAGTCAAGGTGGGGTATTCCCAATCAGGTTCGAATTTCCAGAACTTCCTCACGATCTCGATATTTCCATCCGGATCTTGCCTTATTCTGTTTTTTATCAGCCATTCAAAAAGCGCCTTGAGTTCCGGGGCGTAGATCGTCGCCGTTTGCGGCTTCAGGTGTTGTGTGAGCTTGGCTGCTGCGATTTCTCCTCCCCAATACGTTTCTGGGTCGGGAAGCTCAGCCTCCTTCCACCAGTCTGCATTGGCGGCTTTGAATGTCCCCAGTAACTTTTTAGGCCTTAGTTGTTCCGGATATGCCGTTGCCCACCGCGCCAATAGTTTCTCCTTCTGAATGAGGCGCCGACCGCGTTTCCCCATTTCAACCAGATTTCCCATTTGTCTCAAATCCCGCATGACCCACCCTACCGTGCCTAAGGCGACGTCTGCAGCTTGGGCAATTTCTCGGTATTGGGCCTTTTCCAGGCCCGGATTGCATATAAGGGCAAATACAACCTGTAGTCCCGTCGGACGGAAAGCACGGATTGGAGGCTTCGCGGTATCCCTCTCAGGAGGCTTGCTTCCTTTGATGAAAACAAATAGAGGAGGCTCGTTTAGGTACGCGTTGCCAGCTGTGTCGAGGAATGGAGTACCTGTTTCTTTTAAGATTTCTGCTGCCTGCGGGGTTACATATTTTGTAACGAGAATGCCTTTTGCGATATGCCTTCGTAGTTGTTGAACACTTCCACCGATCATTGCTGGTGTGAGTGTGTAATTAACATCAGCTGCAAAATGCCACTCCATGCCTTGCCAAGTGATTCGAATCATCGCATCTGGGCCATCGGGATCAACATCAGGATAGGCTTCAGCTGTTAACTCGGTTGCCTTTTCGAGCTTTTCCAAGGCAGTACGCAGAATTTTGTTTTCCGCGGTTCTGGTTCTCATCGTATTCTTACTCATTTTGTTCGCTATTTCCAGCTGTTCATTGTTTGTGAACATAACTACTTTATGAACAAATGTCAATAACTATCTGATTATATTTCTTTAAAAGATTCTATTTGTGAGCACACACAGATTTCTGTTCATAAATAAAGATTGTTCACAATTAGTGAACGATACCTATTAGTGAACAAAGCAGCACTCTAAGCGGGTCCTATCTTGCCCTGAGATATCACCTATTACCACACGCTGTATAAGGCGTTTGATATCAAACCGATACCCCAACAATGCGTGGTTCAATGGAGGCATTCGAATCAAACTGGCATGACTCAATATCCTGCGCAAGATCCGCTAACCGATATTGCAACAATAAACAAAACATGCCACTATGCTTTTGAGAGAATCTAGGGGCAGGAGTTTACGGGGCATTGCCGAAATCCCTTTTCGCTTGGTGCAAAAAACGTTTTAATGACCGCTCAAAGGGATTTCCCTTCGGGCAACAGTCCGTCCTTACTCAACGACTAAGCTGAGGACCCTCTCGGGCGCCAAAAGGGTGATAGCATCCTGCTTACGAGTCAAGGGGGCCCCGTTCACATCGAGTTGGGCCTCTGCTTCACACGTTATCTGGTAGAGGTCGATCTCGTTTTTGGCCAGGAACAGCTGGATGTCTTTTCTGTGTCGATTGATCTGGTTCAACTGGTAGGATACTGCAAACTTTTGCGCCTCATTCGTGGTTGCGCCTTTCTTCTGGGTCAACTTTTGCCTCAGGGTTTCTTCGTATGTTTCGGTGAAGCTTTCGAATTTATAGAGCAATTTGAGATGGTCATGGAGGTAGCCGCCAATCGCCTCGTTGGTCGAACTCTCATCGAGTTTCTCCCTTGATTCGGTAACCTTTTTTTCAAGCTTATCGATTTCATCCCTGATCAGTTTGATGATTTCAGCCTCTTGCTCGGTGAGCACACCCTTCAGGTATTCATCCTTGGCAAATCGGAGGACGACTTTATGCCGGTCGAGCTGCAGTTTATGCACCGCCAGAAGTCTTTTGAGATCGGCAAATTTCGAATCTCGGAATTCCCGAACAAAGTAGTCAGTCATTTCCGTGGTGGCCCGGGGGACTTTGATAATCACGGAAAAGTACCTGTCCCCGTTTTGGAAGGGCCGCCTGTCAAGCCAAACAGCGGTATCCGATAGCGTGCCGGTGGCGGTAATCAACGGCTCTCGCTTTTCTCGCTCGAAACTCATCGAGAAACCGGCGCTGGCTTCCAAATAGGCACTTCCTGCTGCCGTAAAATTAAGATTGACATCGGTGATCTTCTCGAGGGTTCGAAGGAAGGTCTTTTCAGCAGCTTCCTGGTCATATTTCTCTGTTTCGGAGACCTTTGACCTCTTGGTTTCCGTTGACGTGCTTCCCTCGATCCGTTCCCCTTCTTTATCAAGACCTTCTTCCTTTACGAGGGTGCTTTCCTCCTCGATCACCGTTGTCTTTTCGGTGAGGGTTCCCTTTTGGGTTTCCTCCCTGGTCTCCTTTTCCTTTTCTTCTTTCTTCTCTTTCCTGAGCCAGCCATACCCGGCCTCTGCGGTCATTCTTGCTTGACCTCCTGCCTTCAAGTCAGATTCTAAGAGGTAGACCTGCCGGGATGTGGAAGAGGGGAAGAGCCGGTCGATAATCACCGTACCGGAAGAAAAGGATGAAGGCTGTTTCACGTTAAACTTAACGGCAAAGTAGGTTGACTTGACCTCTTCCCTGTCTAAAGGCATGGACTGAAGGTTAAACCGCACCAGATAGAAAGACCAGTCCTCGCTCTTCACGTCCAGCAACTTGAATCCTTGAGGAGCATCCAGGTTTGTCAATCGAAAGACCTGCGCATGATCGGATATTCTCGTCCTGGTCTGCTTTCCGGATTCTCCAAAGCTGTCCCCTATCAGCTTCATATCCTCTGCAGGTCTGGTTTGTGTGCCCGTGTAGCAGCCTGAGCTGCTGATAAGTAACAGAAGCAATAAAAGGGAGCATCTTTTCATTGTAGCCCTCCAATTCTGCTGCTTGCCGGTGATTCGGACTCGCGTATGCACGCGAGGCGAAGGGGAATACGTGTCATGAACTTCGAGTCAACGGTCCGGATCCGATAGGAAAGATGAAACGAGCAATGATTAATGCATCTTACCACGCCCCACCAGCATCTGCAACGGCAATCGGGCAATACCAGGGCAAATGTGTAACCGCGGACACACGCTGACATACATGGACTTTTTGTTTGGCCGACCCCGGCCAAACAAAAGACGCATTCGCTTCGCGAAACCGGCATGCCGCAGACAAGGGTACATCATGGTTCTTGCTTGGGTATGAGGGAAGGCATCTCTTGGTGTTAGGAAAAGGATTGCCTTTCAGAATCCTTCTGTTATGATCAGCCGGCAAGGCACCTAATGAAGGCGATGGTGAGGATGATCGGCGTTGTTAGCAATCCAAGGGCGGGGAAAACCATCGGGAATCCTGCCCGCATAAACAGGCTGAAGCAGATTCTCGGCCCGCACGGATTCTTTCGCGAGTCCCAAACCCTTGATGAGATGCTGGATATCGCCGAGGAGTTCCGCAGAGAGGGAATTGCAGTCCTGGCGATTCACGGCGGAGACGGCACCCTGCACCATGCCCTGAGCGCCTTCATCCCAGCCTATGGCGGAACAGACCTGCCACCGGTTGCCCTCCTGAGAGGGGGTACCATGAATACGATCGCCCGCTGCCTCGGGATCAGCGGCTTATCGGAAACGATTCTGAAGCGAGTGGTAAGCACAGTTGGAAGACAGGGATTATGTGAGGTTGTCCAGACGAATACCCTAAAGGTGAATGACCGATACGGCTTCATCTTCGGGCTGGGCTTTCCAGTAAGTCTGCTGAAGGCTTACTACAAGGATGAGGGCAGGGGAAGATTGAAGACAATCAGGGTTCTGCTCGAAATCCTGTTTTCGATGATTCAAAAGGGTGCTGCCCATAACGATTTCTTTCACCCCTTCGAGGCCGATATCTGGGTCGAAGGGGAAAGGCTGCCCGGAAGGAGCTACACGGCTTTCCTGGGGGCAACGGTGAAGGAGGTTGGGCTCGGGTTCAAACCGACCCGGCGGGCCGCGGAAAGGGAGGGCTTTTTTCAGTGCCTGTGCCTGGGTATGAGTCCCAAAAGAATGGGGCTGAATGCGCTGAGGGTGTTGCTCGGCATGGAGTTGACGGGCGAAAGGCTTATGGATCGCCTGGCGTCTCGATCGGTGATTGTGTTGGAGAGGCCTTCCGATATGCAAATCGACGGAGAGATATTCAAGGACCAAAAGGAGATCCGGCTTAGCGCCGGCCCGACAATCAGGTTCATGCGGCCGAAGCCATAGCATAAGGAAGTCGTGTCGTTTTGCCGTTTTTGGGGCATGGCCTGCTCGGCTTAGCCAGCGCTCAAGGGATGGATGAGAAGGGTGGCGAGTAAGAAGACAGAACGAATTGACGGTACACAAGGAGACTCTATTCGACCTGCGACTGAAGTGGATCTTGATTTCGTTCGCGGGCTTTCAAACCAGGTGTTTTCCGTTTTCGGTGACTATGATGAAGTGGTACCCCACTGGATCTCAACCCCGGAGTGCGTTTCCGCCGTGTATGTCAAGGACGGAAGCCAGCCCCTGGGGTTTGTCGCGCTGTCGCTTTCTATTGGAGAGATACTGGCTATTGCCGTGATTCCGGAATATCAAAGGAGCGGTATAGGCTCGGTCCTGCTCCACTACATGGAGTTTTTGGCCACCCAGCGGGGGTTGAAGATGCTGCTTCTTCACACCGCGCAGGAGAATGAGGCAGCCCAGGCGTTTTTCGGGAAGGCCGGTTTTGAGGTGATCGGGGATCAAGGCAACTACTATCCGAAGGGACAAACGGCCCTTCTTATGTCCAAAGCCATTTAGAAGGCAGGAGGTCTCTTGTCTTTGTCTTGGGCGAAATTACAAAAGCCACTGACGGTTTTCCTGGTATTGCTCGCACTCTTTTCAGAAAAAAACAGGGGATAAACACGCCGCAACATACTTGAATTATTCTCAAAAGGACTTACTATATTGACTAAACCATGGTAAATAGGTAAAAGGGTTGCAAAACCCATGAGAATTGAGATATACGCTAATTCATAGAGCAGCGGAGAAACAGAATGCCCATTTATGAGTTCAAGTGTAATAAATGTGAAAATGTATTTGAGCAGCTGGTCTTTCCCTCGGACGGGGATAGAAAGCCGGTTTGCCCTTCCTGCGGTGAAAACGATACGTGCAGGCTCATGTCCTCCTTTTCATGTGGTTCGTCGGACAAGGGATTAAGTAGCGGGTTTTCATCGGGTTGCGCTTCCCCTTCAAGCCGGTTCTCCTGAGCGGGCTGATTTAGGCAGCCGTGAGCTGCGCCCATTGTCTTTGAACTGAGAACGAGCATTCTTGTTGAAGCGTGACCAAACAATAAGGAGGATTGAATGGGTGGTTGGTGGATTCTGATACTACTTGCCGTGTGGCTTTTGCTGCAGGCCTATATTCTGCCCAAGCTGGGCATATCTACGTGACTCAGAAGCAGTTGCCAGGTAGGCAATCCCAAGGATAAGATCACGGGAAGTCACAGGGAGCAAGGCAAATAGCAAGGCTATCTGCTGCTTATGTTACTCAGGGCGGTTACGTTAATTCCGTAACCGCCTCTATTTTTGCCCAGACTAACGCGCGGCGCTGTATTGCCTAGCTCCCCGCCCTGTTGAATAGGATTTCGTTCGGGAAGTTCAACAGGAGCTGCCCACAGGACCAAGCTTCTCTAGAGTTCGTCCACCGTAGGGATCTTTGACTCACAGGGGACACCGGTCTGACACAGACCGCACCCGTACCCATCAAAGCCGTAGTGGGATTTTACGTAATCTGTCGTAGCCCCTCTAATGTAATTCCGGCACTTTTCCTTGTCATGACCTGCCTCGGTGAGGGCCCCAACCGGGCAGCGGGCCACGCACCTTCCGCACAAACCATCGGTGAAAAAGAGACAGTAGGCGCGATGATCCGTATACGGTCTCGGGGTAGGAGAGATCCGGATGTGCGCGACCACGGAGCCCAATCGCACGGCCTTACCCTTTGGGGTAATGAGACCGTCACAGAGACCGAACGTTCCGAGCCCTGAGGCATAGGCTGCATGACGCTCGGACCAGGTGGAGGCAAAGCCGTAACGCTGGGAGGTCTCACGTTTCCAGAAGGGAGAGAGCATGGGCGCAACAGCCTCAAAACCGGCCTGTTGCAAGGTCGCCACTACGTGGCCACGGAGTTTTTCGTTGACCTGCTCACCGTAGATGCGTGCTCGGGCCCATCGTTCCGCAGGATAGACGGTCTCCTTTCGGTTATCGGACTTTATTTGCTCGACGTGGGGCAGAACCCAGCTAATGACCGTGAGCTGATCAGGCGCAACGGTTATGTCGGGGAACGTTTTGTTGAATATCTCCCCTGGGGTCCAATGGAATGCCCCGATCATGTCCTTATAGTCCTCATACAGGGGATCATCGCCACGTGAAAAGCCCACGAGCGGATCTGCCCAGGCCTTCTCGTTTTCTTTGTTTTGAAGCGTGTTGTCCGGCGAGTTATCTATGAAATCCTTGATAGCGGTATCAAGCCAACCCGCTAGATCCTTAATTCCTCCGGCGCCTTTCATCCAAGAGTCTCCATTTCAGAGTATGTTGTTCCCAGCTAGCAGCGGGTTATCTGCGGCGGCATCCCTGCTGCTCGCAGGCGACCTTACTCGATACCGGACCCGGTGTCAACGACATAAGATATTCTTAGAGCCGGCCCTGCGCGAAGGGCCTTTTTCGCGGCAAGGCGGTATCCTGGCCGCCCCCTGCATGTTGTTCTGCTTGACACCTGGCCGCCCTTTATCCTAAACTGCCTGCACCAACGAGAAACCCTATCGGCGAAGGTGTTCAATGGACGGGGACAGAACAGCAGAAAAGGAAAGAAGACGCCATCCCAGGGTACAATCCCTTTACCTGGTGTCGTATGTGAGCAAAGAGGGGGAGGTGCAAAAAAGCGGTGTCTCAATGGCCAGAACTCTTAACGTGAGCCAGGTTGGCATCGGAGTCGAGGTTTATGAGCCCGTAGAGGTGGATACCCTTATGGAGATGGAGATAGCCGTCAAGGAAAACATTTTCCCTGTCCGGGGAAAGGTGATTCATTCTCGAAAAAAGCCCGATGGGCACTGGGTCATCGGCATAGCATTTGACGAGGTGCAGGAGGAGCTGATAAAGGCACGTTAGTATGCGACGGGTGAATTGCTCACCCGGTTGCATTGAAAGAAGGCTCGCTTTTGCATACGTGTGAGACTTGGAGGCGGTCCAAAATGCCCTTGGCAGACCGCCTCCATCTTTTTCGGAGCAAGGTCTGGCGGGAACTTGCTGCTATCATTTCCAGTTCCATGAGGAGATCTGACAATGCAAATACTCATTCTCTACTTTTCAAAAGGCGGTAACACCAGAAAGCTTGCGGACATCATCGCGCAAGGGGTGGAAGAGGTAGATGGCGCAAAAGCTATCGTCAAAAGCACAGGCGAGGTAACCAAGGATGATTTCACGGGTTCGGCAGGGGTTATAGCCGGATCGCCGGTCTACTTTGGCGTGATGGCGGCCGACCTGAAGAGGGTTTTCGATGAATTCGTCGGTGTTCGCAAGAAAATGGAAGGTAAGGTAGGGGCCGCATTTGCCACCTCAGGTGATGCCACCGGGGGAAAGGAGACCACTATGATGTCCATCATGCAGGCCCTGCTGATTTACGGGATGGTTGTGGTGGGCGATCCCATGTCGGCTACCGGACATTATGGTGTTGCCTGTGTGGGGGCGCCGGACCAGAAGACAACCGAAAACGCCATCAAGCTCGGCCGGAGGGTTGCAGAGCTTGCAAAGAAGCTGCATGCCTGATGTATTTTGCCGGTTATTCCCTAAGCCCCGTATACGTGGTGATACCGCGAACAAGAGTGCAATCAATCACCCTAGCCAGGTGAATTATTATTGAAGCACTGTAACCGCGGACACAGGGGAGTTCCCGGCTGGATGTATCCGCTTCGGGAAACCATCATATTCTACAAACCGTGCAGGTGATTGATACTTTGAAACCTGAGCATCAAACACAAGGATTTCAGCCCGATCCACAAGGCTACAAATGGAAGGCCTTGGCGACCGTAGCCCTCGGTACGCTCATGGGCACCATGGATGCGAGCATCACCAACATCTCCTTTCCTGTTTTGACCAGGGTCTTTCAGGCCGAACTTACCACGGTAATGTGGGTGGCCTTAGTCTATATCCTGGTCTGTACCAGTTTGATGCTGATTCTCGGCAAAATCGGCGATCTCATCGGCCGAAAAAAGCTCTATGCCGGTGGTATGGCGATTTTTACCCTGGGCCTCATTGCATGCTCTATGGCTCAAGGCATCGGTCAATTGATCCTCTTTAGAATCTTGCAGGCCGTGGGTGCGGCTATGTCTATCGCTTGCGGCCCGGCCATCGTGACCGAGGCCTTCCCACCCGAGGAGCGGGGAAAAGGGTTGGGCCTGCTCGGCGTATCTGTGTCTCTCGGGTTCATTCTTGGCCCCACGCTCGGTGGGTTCCTGCTTGAGTGGCTCAACTGGCGCTCCATCTTCTATGTCCGGGTTCCGGTGGGGCTTATAACCTTGTTCATGATCCTTGTCTTGCTTAAGAAAGACCGAGCAAGGCCCGGGAGAATCAGGCTCGACTTCAGGGGAGCGTTTTCCTCGTCGGCGGGCATATTCTGTCTGGTGCTGGGCATGAGTCAAATCAATAAATTCGGTTTCGGGTCTTTGGTGGTAAGCCTATTGATAGGTTTTGGTCTCTTGAGCCTTTTGGTTTTCATGTTCGTCGAGCGTCGCGTCGAGGAACCTATCATTGACCTCTCCCTTTTCAAGAATCGAGTCTTTTCCAGTGCCGCGTGGAGCCTTTTCCTGACCTTTGTCGCCGCTCCAGCCTATATCCTGATAATGCCGTTCTATCTGATGCACGGCCTCGGCCTGACGGCTTCGGCAGCAGGGCTTTTGATGGCAGTGAATGCCATGACCACCATCGTGGTTGGCCCCATCAGCGGCTCGCTCTCCGACCGGTTCGGACCCGTCTGGTTTTCCACCATAGGGGCAGCGGCAACCGCAGCGGCCTTCTATTTCATGCGCGGTTTTGACCTTGAGACGCATGTTACGGCCATTATCCCCGTATTGGCTCTCTTAGGGGCGGGGATCGGGACCTTTCAACCGCCGAATAACAGCATTATTATGGGGGCGGTAAGCAAGGAGCACCTGGGAACGGCATCAGCCCTGATGGCCACTCAACGACAGGTGGGGCTCTCCCTGGGCATGGCGCTGGCCGGGAGCCTCTTTACGGCCAGAAGGGCACTGTTCCAGGCGGAACTCCTTGGGCAAGGACTAGAGAACGACTATGTGGCTCGTTTGTCGATACCGCTCGCCTTTCAAGACATACTGCTCATCTCCGTGTTTGTCGGTCTATTCGTGGTGTTGCTCTGCCTGTTCTCGGGTGAGAGGAAAATGAGCACCATTGAGACCGGAAAGGTGGAACCGGGAAC
>DATKZQ010000033.1:0-8736 GCA_035527895.1 Desulfatiglandales bacterium | reverse complement strand
CGGCGGTCCCGAGGCGTAACCACGCCATGGTTCGCGCTTGAAATTCTCCCTGAATGTTCCTCCCAGATCCTGTTCATCGAGGCAGGCCGTTTTCAGGATTGATTCGGCAATACCGATGGACATGGCGGTATCGTCGGTATAGCGGTATGTCTCCAGTTGTTCCAGATTAGCGCAAAGGGGTTCCTTATTGGGATGAAAGAACGCCAGTTCACCAATGGCGTCACCGAGGGCGCTTCCAATCATGCCACCCAGGTATTTTTCCTTTATGTCAGCCATAATTCTTACCTGTTTCATAAACCATAGCATACCGTCGTCGGCCCAACCAGTTATTTCACCGTGGTAGCCCGGTAAGAATCGAATTGTGGCCCATTAGAAACGGAACACAAAAAACAGAACAATCCTTGACATTAGAGATTGTTTCAAATATTGTTCCCGGTTAAGGTGACAAAACCCAAAAAAAGAAAGGAGGTTTCTATGACTAGCGATCGGGAGAACGACGGGTATGGAATCACGGTTTTTAGACCGGGAACCCCACCGGGCGTGAAAGGGAGGGGAATAATCTTTTTCATTATTCTTTGCCTGATCATCCTGATTCAGGCCTTCTATTTTCTGTTTGCTAATTCGGTCGAACCATTCGTATTGGGAATGCCTTTTAGCATGTTCTTCATCGTGCTTTTCATTGCAATTGAATTTGTAGCGCTTCTGATCCTTTACTTCGCTGAAGCGAAGGATGTCGCGGAAGGAGGTGGTTCCTAATGTCATGGATCACGGTTACCATAATAATCTTCATCTATCTGTTGTTTATTCTGTTTCTGGGATCCTCGGCAGGCCGTGGCAGGGAAAGCTCTGTTGTTGAATATATTGCGGCCAGCAGGAACCTCGGTTTTTTTGTGATGTACTTCTTGATGGGAGGTGCTATTTTTAGCGCCTTTGCCTACCTGGGCGGACCTGGGTGGGCCTACTCCAAGGGAGCGGCCTCTCTTTACATCTTAGGGTACTGCGCTCTGGGCCTGGTCCCGTGGTGGTTATGGGGCCCCCGAGCGCTCCGCGCCGGCCGAAAATTCAACTACGTGACCCAAGCGCAGCTCTTTGCTGATCGGTTCCAATCCAAGGCCTTGTCTGTGATCATTGCGATCGTTTCCGTCTTGGCCTTTATCCAGTATATTACGTTGCAGATGAAGGGCAGCGCCTATATTTTTGAGGTCGGCTCAGGAGGACGCATACCGTTTTGGGCCGGAGCGCTCATCGCCTACGTGGTGGTTGTCATTTATGTCTTGTACGGCGGTGTCCGCGGCGTGGCGTGGACCAACGTCTTTCAGGGCGCCTTTATGATTGTCATTGCCTGGATACTGGGGCTCTACTTTGCCTACAAGCTTTATGGCGGGCCGTCGGAGATGTTTCGGCAGATCATGGAGGCCAAGCCAACCCATCTCTTTGTCGGTCCCGGGACAAAAATGAGCTTTGCCGGGTTCAGTAGTGCGCTGCTGGTGTCGGTGCTGGGATTTGCCATGTGGCCTCATCTGTTTATGAAGGCGTACACAGCGCAGAGCGAAAAGGTGCTCAAGCAAACCATCGTTATGTATCCCACCTTCGCCATCTTTATGGTACCGGTGCTCTTTATCGGGTTTGCCGGGATTATGCAGGTGACCCCCGATGCGTTGGGGGCTCCTGATCGGATCTTACCGTGGATGTTTATGCACCTGAAGTTTCCTGCTGTCATCGTAGGATTGGTTCTGGCCGCAGCCCTTGCCGCCGCCATGTCCACTCAGGACACCATCACCCACGCGGCGGGTTCTATCTTCGCTCAGGATCTTGTGGAGCCCTTGAAAAAGGAAAAGCATACGGACAAAGAGGCAACCCGGTGGATCCGGATTTCCGTAGTGGGATTCGGGGCGGTCTCGTATCTGGTCGCCATCTTTGGTGGGCAGACATTGGTTTCGCTGTTGTTGGGGGCTTACGGATCTATCGTTCAGCTGCTCCCGTTGGCTGTGGCAACATTCTTCTGGCCGAGGGCAACAAAAGCCGGGGCAATCTGTGGAGTCCTTGTAGGTGTGCTCTACAATTTTGGGATCGTGCTCAATGTCATCCCGGAGTTTTGGGGCATCCATGCAGGAATCCAGGGTTTGGTCCTCAATTTTATCGTTCTGATCGTTGTCTCCCTGCTCACCAAGCCCATGGATAGGGAACACGTGCGTAAGTTTGTCACCTTGTAAGCTGCCGGCGGGATGAAGGGAAACCTCATCCCGCCCGGCTATCGTTCATTCTGCAGCCCAATGGTTTGTTTCAATTTGAACAGTGCCTGGAGTATGTTGGTATTTCACATCTGAAAGGGGTGAGGGTTGCCCCCGGATAACCGGCATATGGGTCCTCCGAGACCACGACCCAGGCAGCCCAGGCGAACACTCCCCTTTATACAAACTAAGTCCTGAGGGCTTCGACTGAGACGTGTCGACGAGCCCTTCGGCTTGAGCTCAGGTCGAAAGCTCACGTCGAGTCGCTCAGCCGATGTCTAAATAAGTTCGTCCTCGACATTTTGAGTCGAAGGACTCCGTGCCGTCCGTTTCGAGACAACCTCAAATATCTGGAGGTAACTCTATGATGGATTTTGCCAAACTCGTGCGTGAACAGAAAGACCTTATCACTAAAGTGCGTCGAGACCTGCATCTGATTCCGGAACCTGCTTACACGGAAAAGAAAACCGCTGCCTACGTAGCGGAATACCTGAAGAAAGAGGGGCTTGAAGTGCAGACGGGAATTGCTCAAACCGGCGTCGTGGGCTTGATGAAGCTCACTGGTCCCGGCAAGACCCTGATGATCCGATCCGACATGGACGCCCTTCCTGTTACCGAAGCAACCGGCCTTCCTTTTGCTTCAACGCACGAGGGGGTGATGCATGCATGCGGTCATGACGGGCACATGGCCATGGTACTGGGTACTGCAACGATCCTGAACAAGGTTAAGGATACGTTGCACGGGAACATCAAGTTCTTGTTTCAGCCTGCTGAAGAGGGCCCTGGAGGGGCTAAACCCATGATCGAGGCAGGTGTTATGGAAAATCCCCACGTGGATTTTTCCGTAGGATGTCATGTGTGGCCTGCTATACCTGAGAAGACCATAGGAGTAAAGGCCGGTCGCCTTATGGCGGCCATGGATCGCTTTGACATCAGAATTATCGGGAAAGGGGGCCACGGTGCCATGCCCCATCTATGCGTGGATGCGCTGGAGGTGGGTACCCAGGTCGTTAATGCACTGCAACGCATTGCAAGCCGGCAGATGAATCCCTTGAGCCCAACAGTCGTTACCGTCGGCAGTTTCCAGGCCGGCACCACCTTTAACGTTATCCCCGGGGAAGCCGAGATGTGCGGTACGACAAGGACGTTTGATCGAGATATTTGGAACTCCTGGCCCGAGCGCGTTGAAAAGATTGTTCGTGGCGTGTGCGAGTCAATGGGTGCAGAGTACGAATTGAAATATACACAAGGATATCCGCCATTGCTGAATGATGAATCGATGGCTGAAGTGGTTCGCAAATGCGCAAGAGATGTCGTGGGCGAAGAGGGGGTCATTGAACCCGAGCAGACGATGGGTGGTGAGGATATGGCGTTCTACCTGGAAAAGTCAAAAGGGTGTTTCTTCTTCCTCGGTGTGGGGCGTGAGGGATGTGCCGCCCTTCACAACCCGAAATTCGACTTGAATGAAGATGTCCTCTTGACAGGTGTTGAGATCTATTGCCGCATTGCCCTCGAATTGCTGGGGTAGATGTGTTCGGTCAGATTATGTACACCAACTATGCATTCAGTTTGATCATTTGAGTTTTGAAAATTGAAAATTTGTTTCGGCCTGCCCTGGCGCGACATTGTTGGAATACACTATGATCGTTACAGTATTTCGTAAGTAAGCTCTTTATACTCATGCTTTGCAAACCAGCCTGCCCTGGCGCTATATGCTCTAACCAGCCTGCCAGGTCTATAATGAGCTATGTGCTTGGAACATAACATTAAGCTTATAAGCCAGGTCTGGGCCAGGGATTTCGATATTCGGATTTCGAATTTAACATTCCGATTTTTATGGGATGTTCTCAATATTAAAATATGTTTTACCAGAAAAAGCACAAATCTTATTTTTAAGTGCCTGTCAGGCCTATGGATCTACTTGTTAGAGTAAGAGAGATTAAGGGAACGTGCCCTGTTTACAGTCCTGGAGATTCGATCGTTATACGGGACGGCTATGTCCTCGACACCTCGAAGAGCGCCCGTGTCTGCATGCACTCCCTGGCCTCCCTGATGCCCTATTACGTTGCCCTCTCCCGGGGGATCCGACCGGAGACCCTGGGCCTGTCAGGGCCCAAAGAGGGTGTGGCGTACCTCCAGTGTCTGGACCCCTGCGAGCTGACCGGTGGCGGAACAGTTGTCTTTGAGATCTCCGTTGAGGATAGAGCCCATCCCTGATAATTCATATCCAATGTGCCCCAGGTTTACGTAACAAAAGCGTGCTATTGCTGAATCGATTATTGCCTTGAATCCGCAAAACAGTGATGCGTATTTATTCTGCTTGAGTTGCTACTGATGAGGGATATGGATATCTTTTTTTGCACCGAACTGGGCAGGTGCTTTAAGCCTGCTCTTTCCCGATGATCCAGGCGGGCGCCTGCCCCCACCTAAGCTCTATAGATTTAAAGAAGTGGGATTTACCTTTAAAGCAGCACGCCCGCCTCTATCTGCAGCATAAGCGAGCATAACAGCATGGGCTTCTTCGGTGTCAAAAAAAGACATCCATATCCCTCGGGCCAGCCTAGTTACGGAGCTAAAGCAATAATCGAATTGCTGAATTATCATTGACATCCGCGTGAATCGGTTCTATAAGGACACCTGCGACTCTATTCACCGCATATATCTTGTAACCGTAAAAGGAGTACCATGCCGAACTGGTGTAAACAGTATTGTCCGGAGCAGACATTGCATATGATAATGTCCCGGGCTTGGTCTGGCGCCAGTTCGGGAATCATGAAGAAATAGGTTTTCCCTGGCAAATCGACCGACCGAGCCCAAGTGTGCAGCCCTCGCACTTGGGTTTTTTTGTTTGTAAATCAAGGTAACGATAGGTGCCGTTAAACACAGTACATGTAGTATGTCTCCAATCCACCAGGATATGATCACAGGTGGGTTGCAATGGATACATATGAAAACCGCTGAATCGTTACCAAGGGATATCAGACGCATGGAGGAGCGAACATGGCAAAACCGAAAAGCACAAAAACCATTGAAGAGATCAACCAAAAGATCAGGAACAGCAGGGTAGTGGTGGTAACTGCCGATGAGATGTCGGATATAGTAAAACGCGCGGGTCCGGAAAGGGCCGCACGAGAGGTGGATGTGGTAACCACAGGGACCTTTGCGCCCATGTGTTCTTCAGGCGCGTTTATCAACTTCGGTCACACCAAACCCGCGATCAAGGCAGCCAAGGTCTGGTTGAACAATGTGCCCGCCTATGCAGGGCTTGCAGCCGTTGATATCTACATCGGGGCAACGGAACCTGCAGAGGATGACCCGCTCAACCGTGTGCACCCGGGCGAGTTCAGGTATGGCGGAGGTCATGTCATCCAAGATCTGATCGCCGGCAAGAGGGTCACGCTGAGGGCCACTGCATACGGTACTGACTGTTATCCAAACAAGGAGGTGGAACAAAAGGTTACCCTCTCAGATCTCCCGTATGCAATGCTCCTGAATCCAAGAAACGCGTACCAGAACTACCCGTGTGCGATTAACCTCTCCAAAAAGACCGTCTATACCTATATGGGAGTATTAAACCCGATGGCAGGCAATGCCAACTATTCTACGTCGGGGCACCTGAGTCCCCTCTTTAACGACCCGTACTACCACACCATTGGCATGGGTACGAGGATCTTCCTGGGTGGGGCTCAGGGCTATGTGATCGGGCCCGGCACACAGCATAATCCGCATGTGGAGCGGGGAGCAAATGGCGTCCCCATACGGCAGGGTGGCACACTCATGGTGATGGGAAATCTCAAGGAAATGAATCCTCGTTACCTTGTAGGCGTCAGCATCCTGGGATACGGATGTTCATTAGCAGTGGGGTTGGGTATCCCCATTCCAGTTCTGAATGAGCAGATCGCCCGTCACACCGGTGTCTCTGACGAAGAGATCTTCACCCAAATAATCGATTATGGAAACGACTACCCTAAGGGAAAGGCAGTCAGTCTGGGACAGGTAAGCTATGCGGAACTGAAGAGCGGAACCATACACTTCAACGGACAGGAAGTACTCACGGCCCCCGTCTCTTCGTACACGAGGGCTCTGGAGATTGCTCGTGCCCTCAAAGACTGGATCGATAAGGGTGAATTTCTCTTGACCGAACCCCAGGAATTGCTCCCGCGATAATGAGGAAAACGCTCCGACCCACAAAATCATCACAATTGAAGGAAACGCCGCTCAATAGCCGCCACAACCTCTTGCGGTCGAGTCATCGTGGGAGCGTGTCCCACCCCCTCAAGGACTACCAGTTCAGCGCCGGGAATGGCTCGTGCCATCTGCTCACCGATCTTCAGGGGCACAATGGCATCTTGCCTTCCGTGAATCACAAGGGTCGGAACGGTGATATCGGCGAGGGCGAGGCTGAATCCTCGCTCGTAGGCGCTCTCAAGCAACCGGGCCGCTGCCTCTGGCTCCGCGCGGAGAAGGATGTGGCGGCCCCAGCGGCGTATGTGATCGCTCCGGGGCTCAGGTACACAGGCGTCTACAAAGGTCTTGATGGTCGCGGAGAAGTCTGCACGGCTCCCGTCCACCAGTGGCTTTGCCGTTTCAACCGTGACGGCCGGGGCAGCGCTGATGAGCGCAAGGCCTTCAAAACGATCGGGCCGGCGCAACGCAGCCATGAGGGCGATGAGACCGCCGGCCGATTCCGCCCCCAACACACACCTCTCGATGCTGAGGGCATCCATGAGGGCGAAGAGATCATCGACCAGCGTTTCCGGTGTGATGGTCTCAGGCGGTACCGGACTCTCACCTGCACCTCGATGATCGTAGCTCACGCATCGCCAAGCGGTGCTCATGAGTTCGAAGGGCTGCTGCCACAACTCCCAACTGCCGATCCAGCCGCTGAGGCCGAGGAAGGTTCGCGGCCCAGCCCCGAATGACACGGTGTTGAACCGACAGCCGTTGACTTCGATAAACATCTCTCTTACCCCTTTAACTTGATAATTCCCTGCTTGCTGCAGGGTTACGACATAGTGCCTCCCCCATCAAGGGGGAGGCCTGCCCTGTTAAATCGGGTAATTGAGACTTCAGTAAGGAAAATAGACAGTTACGAAACAAATAGGTCACAAGTTTCTTCCATCTTTATTTAACAGGGATAAGTGGGGGTGATAAAATGTTTGGTCACCCTCCCGTTTACCTGCCTGAAGTCTGGCGGGTTGATCCCTCCCATTAAGGGACGGGGCTTTGCTATTGGATACCCTGCAGCTTGTCGAAGCGAAGAGTAGATCCCGACAAATCGGGGCTGCAGGGTGGTTCATTCCCTTATGATACGGCAGTGAAACGTACAATTATGACGAAGGTAGATAGGTTTCTTCTAACGTGACAACCTGTTTCCGGCTCCGCCTCACCTGAACAAATCGCGCCCTGATGAATTAGTATTCGATTCCGTCTGGTCTTCAAAGGATTACATAACCAAAGGTGTAAGTTCAATATTATAAAGTGGTACGCTGATAAAAAAGTAACTTCAGTCTTTTCCGGCTCATCATTTTTTGATAATTTATGAGAACCCCACAGATCTATACAGGTCTATAAGAATATCCGACCCAGCGATAATCCAAGTATTTAACAACGCCCCCCATTCACAGCTCTCAATCCCATAGCGGATGCTGAAGAAGTGCCGAATGTAAAGCGGCATATTACGTTGCTTTCGGAATCAACGTCCCCTTCGTCATTCAATACTTTTGGCGTACCCTCTGATGATCTTGCAATCGAGAATCAAGACGGCCGGTATGTAATGGCTATTACGCACGGAAAAGCTCCCCAAGGAGATTAGGCGATAACAGGAAATCCTTGCAGTGCCAGCCCGATCTCAAAATAAAGTTTGATCTGGGTTGCCGTTGTGGTGTATGATTTAACAATATGGACAACCGGGGGACTAAAAATGGAAAGGAGGTGTTAGATCTAAAGGGGCTGTTGCCCAAACAGCAACTCCGCTGCAGCGAATATTAAAGAATTTTTGGTAACCATTCTTGATGACTTCGTAAAAAGTCGGAAATGACCATTTTCCGTCATTCCGGCGAAAGCCGGAATCCAGTTTTTTCAGTTAGTTACAGAGTTCCTGGACTCCGGTTTTCACCGGAGTGACGACTTTTTACGAGACCATCATTCTTGGCGAAGCGAAAGAAGAGCAATTTCCGCTGTTCGAGCCCGCAGGGCGAGTTTGGAAATTGCCTGAAGCGAGCCTTAGAATGGTCAAAAAGTATTTTTAAAGAGCAAAAGGGGATTTGAGCAATAGCCCGTAAGGGCCTGATATTTCTACTAACCAAGAAAGGGGGACACGGTATGTATTTCAAAAAGATCTTCATACTTATAGCTTTAAGCCTGGCCATTGGATTTTTTGGTTGTGGTGAGAGGAAGGTGGAGGCGCCCACACAGGAGCGAATCACAAAGAATTTGGTTCCACCGAAGGCTGAGGTTGAGGGCGAGAATTTTCTTATAGTGCTTAGCGACCTTAAAGTCACCA
>DATKZQ010000032.1:0-23433 GCA_035527895.1 Desulfatiglandales bacterium | reverse complement strand
CCCTCTTGCTCGTGGGGGCATACCTCTATCTTCAGACCAGGCACGCCCAGAACTTCATCCAGGGAAAAATCAAGGCACAGATCCCCGGAACGATTTCCTGGGAGGGGTTTCGTCTCTCGCCGCTTCAAGGCCTTTTCGTCTTCCAAAACCTGTCCCTCAAAGATCCGTCCGGAGAGACTTTTGTCCATATCGACCGTGCCTCAGCAAATATTGCCTGGACCACGCTCCTTAAGGGAGATCTTACCGTTGTGAAATTGGTTTTGGAGAAGCCCCGGGCAGCCCTCCGGGTGAACAAGAGGGGGGAGCTCAACCTGATGGGTGCACTTACCCGTCAAGAACACGGGGACCCGGTGCGAAAGGAGGGCTCAAGGAGGAGAAAGGGCGTGGGTATTCCAATCCGCATTGCATTCAGGTCCCTCAAGCTCTTACAGGGCATCATCTCTTACGAAATGGTTTCCCCCCCAGTGAAGGTCTTAACCGAGGAGGTCGATTTCACCGCTGAGGGGAACCTCTTGAGCCGAGAGGCAAAGGTAACCCTCCACATCGGCAGGGGACGGATAGAGAGCCGTGAAGTCCGCACCGATTTCGCTCAATGCACCATTGAAGGGATGGTCAGGCGGGATCGAATAGATCCCTTTGTTTTCGAAGCACATACCACGTCATCAAAGCTCAAGGCCTCAGGAAGTATAGACGACATCTTCGGTACGCCGGTGTTTGACCTCTCCCTTGAAGCAGCCGTTGCCCTGCCGGAGCTTCGTAAAGCCCTCGCCCTGAAGCCGGCATTAACGGGAGACCTTGCAGCTCACGTAACGGCACGAGGCAGCCTGGATAACCCCGAATTAGATCTGAGTTTTGACTGGCGAAAAGCACTGCTTCGGGGACACCGGATTGATCGGATCAACGCCGATCTTAGTTTAAGAAACCGGCTTTTGACCCTGAAGAATATGCGGGTCAATGGTGCTTCCGGAGATCTCCGGCTCCGCGGCGATATCGATCTCCACAAGGCCTTTACTGAGGGGCTCCTCGCTTCCAAAAGGGATCTGGAGGCGATCTCCTACAAGCTCTTCCTGGAAACACAGGACATACGGCTTGACCAATTCTTCGGCGTCGCTCACAGGAAATGGACCGGGACCGTGAGCTCCAGCCTTTTCCTGAGCGGGCGCGGGATCTCACCGCGAACCCTTTCCGCAGATATTGTACTGGAGCTCGCTGCACAGGGACTGACTGCCGATCAACTCCCAAGGCCGGTCGATGTCCGTATGAAGACTGAGGCGAGCCTCAAGGAGGGCAGTGCGACCTTCAAAGGGCTTGAAGCAACCTGGGGCGACTTCATGGTTCGCTCGGAGGGCAGCATTGATCTCTTCTCTCAGGCGATAACGGCAGGAGTGACCGCAGGCACCCCAAATGTCAACGGGATACTCTCGTCCCTCGGGTTACACGGCGTCTCCGGAGAATGCGAAATCAAAGGCGACATTTCCGGTTCACTAATGAATCCGCTCTTCAAATTTTCCTTACAGGGAACCGGGCTTCGTTTTAAGGATATAACAGCCGGAAATGTCCGGCTCAGTGCGAGCTTGGACCAATCGGGAAGCTTCAAGATCTCCAGGCTTACGCTCGAAAACCGGGGCGCTCTTGTGCAAGGGCATGGCTCTGTCAAGGTCTTTAGCGATGCTACTTTCAAACTTGAACCGGAGCCCGCTTTCACCTTCTCCGCGGTGCTTAAGGATATCGATCTAAAGGACTTTGTACGAAAAGAGCGTGCACGCGGTACACTCGAGGGAGAAGTTGCACTCAGGGGAACGCTCAAGGCAATCGAGGCAACCGGTTCTTTGCGGGGCAAAAACCTGTCGGTGCAGGCGTTCCGTCTTGGTGATTCTGAGGCTGAGCTCCGGTTCTCCGAGGGAAACATCTCTCTAGACCGGCTGCAGATTCGCAACGGAAACTCGCTCCTCCGTGGCTCCGGAACCGCTCACGTTCTGGAAAAGAATACGCTGCAATGGCACCCGGATCCCCCCTTCACCCTTGATATACAGGGAGACACCCTTTTCGTTGAAGACTTTGTCGACACGCTCAAAGGAAAGCTATCACTGAAGGCCCATATCGAGGGCAGCATGAAGCGGCCTAAGGGAACGGTCAGCCTCCGTGGAACCAACGTGGATACCGGCATCCAGCAGTTCCAAGAAATCAGGCTTGTGGCGACACTCGATGGCCAAAGGGTATGGATCAACCCCCTGCAGGCATTTGTGGCACCGGGCGAATTGATCGAGGGCACCGGGTGGTTTACCGCTGAAAGGGAGTATCAGATCGCCCTGGTATCAAGGGGGGTTTCTCTGCGCAATATCGACAAGATTCGTGACCAGGAAATCGCACAAGGAAGGATTCACTTCAATGTCTCGGGGCATGGCACACTCGGCGATCCCCGGCTTAAAGGAGAGGTGTACCTTAAGAATGTACAGTTCAAGGGCAAATCGTTTGAGGACTTTCAGCTCCATCTTGATCTTCATGACCAGGTGGTACGGATTGCTGGAAAGCTGAACTTCGACATCAACGCGTCACTCAATTTACAGACGAAGCTCTTTGCAGCATCTCTTCTCCTTGATGAGACCGACCTTGAGCCTTACTTCAAGCTCGCAGACCGGGGCCAACTGAGCGGAAGGGCAACGGGAAAGATCGAAGCCAGTGGAAACGCACAATCAATCCATACGATCAGAGGCCATGCCGATTTCTCCAAATTGGATCTGTTTTTCAAAGAAACCGAACTCATTCGGACCCGTGAACTCAAGATGTCTCTCGCGGATGAAAAATTGGTGATCCCTGGAATAAAACTGCTCCTCCTGAAGGAAGGGCAGCTTGAAATTAAAGGAGAAGGTAAACTCAATGGGCCGATAGCCCTCCAGGCAGAGGGGAGCATCCCCTTGCCTGCGGTAGGGCTCTTCGTTGCCGGGCTCCCTGATCTGGCGGGAGATGTTTTTCTTTCCGCAGCCATTGGAGGGACGTGGCCTCACTTCGATGTCCAGGCAGACCTTGAGCTCAAGCAAGCGAGTTTCACCGTCCCAACCCTACTACAAAAAGTCGACAATATAAATGGCAAAATCCATATTACCCCGCAGGAGATCACGATCGATCGACTAGAGGGCCGGGTTGATACCGGTAACTTCAGCCTGGCAGGAAAGGTCGCCCTGAGGGAGCTTCGGCCTTTCGACGCATTCGTGACGCTGAAGGTGGCCGCACTCCCCGTCCGTGTCCCTGAGGTTCTGGATATGGTCTTGAATGCGGAACTAAACGTTCAGGGGACGCCAGAAAAATCCACGGCCCAGGGAGAGGCCGTTATTCTTGAAGGTACCTATCACCGAGATATGGGCTTGAGCTCCCTGTGGGTTTTCGGAGAGAAGAAACGGGAAGAGGCTCCCCTGCCCAAGGAGATAACCCTGCCCTATCTCAAAAATATGACCTTAGATATCTCCCTGAGGGGGCGCGCCCCCTTCGTCGTGGACAATAACCTCGCTCATTTGGAGATCAGTCCTGACTTACGTCTTTCCGGGACGGTGAACAACCCGGTTATCCTCGGTCGTGCAACCGCTGAATCCGGTACAGTCATCTTTCGAAACAAAACATTTGTCGTCAAGAAAGGCGTGATTGACTTTTCGAATCCCTATAAGATCGAACCTGCCCTCGATATTGAGGGCGAGACCCAGATCCGAAAGTGGACGATACATCTGGCCGTCTCCGGCACCCCCGACAAGCTCTCCTTTGAACTGACCTCTGACCCCCCGGAAGAGGAAGGAGACCTCTTATCACTTCTACTTGTTGGCAGAACCACTCAGGAGCTCATCAAGGCCGAGGGGGGAAGTACTCAATCCCCGGCACAAATGCTCGCCGGGCTCATCTCCGCAACGTTCGGGGAGGATATCAAAAAAGCCACCGGGCTGGATATCCTCGACCTTGAAACTGAGGGTCAGGAGGAAGAGCAGGTCTCCGATCATGTGAAGGTAACCATCGGCAAGGAACTCTCAAAGCGCATGACGCTCAAATACGCGGTGGAATCCAAGGAAGGAGAGATGAGCCAGCGCGCCATTGCCGAGTATAAGCTCCTGGAAAATATTTTGATGAGCGGCTTTCAGGATAGCGAGGGGATGTTTGGCGGGGAGTTATTCTTTAGGCTCGAGTTTCGCTAGGAAGCGTTAAGAGAGATATGCAACTGAGACAGCACCTTTTTATCGGCCACCTCATGGTGTTCTTTCTGCTAGGTTTTCCAGGCGCCCTTCCCGCAAGCAATGCTCATTCGGAAGCCAACGCCCCGGATGCACCACCAGCCCCCGCCCCCCTTATCTCCCAAATCCTTTTTGAGATTCCGGGTTTCCAGCAACGAGAAGCCACGTTGAAGGAACTCGCACAAGACTGTATCTTTCTTCGAAAAGGAGATCGGTTTTCCCTTGCCTTGCTTCAGGAATCCATTCAGGCATTGAAGCTCTCCAAGTGGTTTCGGGAAGTTGACGTCGATTCGAGAGAAGAGGAGGAAGGGATTGCGCTCCTCTTTCGGCTGGAGCCCTTTCGATTGATCAAAGATATCACGATCTCCGGCGAGTTTCCGCTTTTTGAGCGGGAAATAGTAAAGGTGATGACCGTATATGTCGGCGACACATACATCCAGGAAGAGGTCCCCAAACAGGTAGGGTTGATCGCGGAGCTCTTCAGGCGGGAAGGATTTGCCGCGCCAAAGGTGGAGGTAACGGCACAAGAAGACCCTGGAGACGGCAATTTCGTCCTGCACGTAAAAATCAATAAAGGCCCGCATCTCACCCTGGCACAGCTCGAAATAACCGGGAATCGAGCGTTTTCAGATACAACGCTCAAATCGAAGATGAAAACCTGGCGTTCCTCCTTGCTCCAGGGGAAGTCGGGACGCTTTGTCGCAAGAGAGCTCGACGAGGACATCAAGAATCTGATCAAATATTACAGAACCCAGGGATATCCTGACGCCGTAATCGACTTTAAGATGAGGGAATCGTCCACGGCCAAGAGCGTGTCTGTCTCGGTAACGGTTAATGAAGGATTTCGCTATGAGGTCGAATTCATTGGAAATGAAGCGTTTCCGGATGCCACCCTTACCAAAGATCTGGTCTTTTACAGGGAGGGTAATAAGAACGATTTTGGCCTGAGAAAGAGTGTAAGGGACATTAGAAAACGCTATCGCATGGCAGGGTTTCTTGAAACCCGAGTGAAGGTGGAAGACAAAATGAAGGCCGAAGGCGATAAAAGGATTCGCATGCTCCGTTTTGTTATCGACGAGGGGCCCTGTTCAATTGTCAATTCGATCGAGATCAGGGGCAACCAGGCCTTTAACGAAGAGAAGATAAAAAAGCAGATGCTTACTCGACTGCCGGCGCTTGGTGAAAAGGGGATATTGGTGCCTGAAACGCTGGAGGATGATCTGAATGCAATCAAGTCCCTCTATCGAAAACAGGGCTATATGGATGCCGAAGTCAGGCACGAGCTCACGTGGAGTGATGACAAAAGGAGTGTCGCGATTACCGTGATCATCGAGGAGAAGGTGCAGACCCTTGTCTCTTCGGTGAAGATAACCGGAACCACAGTTCTTTCAGAGGAGGAGGCATACAAGCCGCTTGTTCTCAAAGAGGGGGAGCCCTTTCGAAACTATATGATTAAAAGTGATGAAAACGCCATATCAGCCTTGATTGCTGAAAAAGGGTACCCCCACGTCACCGTAAAGGGAGAGGTATCGATCAGCGAGGATAGGTCGAGGGCCCAGTTGATCTACCATGTAACCGAGGGGCCTTACGTTGAGATGGGACGGGTGTACTACAGGGGAAATTTTAGAACAAAGGAAACGATACTCCAAAGAGAACTGGAAATGGCGCCGGGAGAACCCTTCTCCCCCACCAAGTTGATCCGGGGACAACGAAACATAAGAAATCTGGGGATTTTCAGTTCTGTTCGATTCAGGGCGTTCGGCCTTAAGGAGAAAAGAGAGAAGGTTCATCTCCTTGTGGATATTGAGGAAAAGAAACCCTATTTCATCCAGGCAGGTGGCGGGTATGAAACTAATAGGGGATTTTATCTCAGTGCAAGGTCTGGAGACCGCAATCTCCTTGGCACCAACAAGGACGCTTGGATAGCCGGGGAATTGAGCCAGATCGGCTATCGTGGCGAGCTGGGAATCACGGAACCAAGGCTTTTCGGGAGCCGTATCGCCACGAGCTTTGGCCTCTTTTCAGAGCGAAGGGAGGAGTTCAACCAAGACTTCGGGACAAAGGCCCTCGGCTCCTCTATTGGTTTTTCCAGAGAATGGCTCTACCACACCGCGCCGAGCCTGAACTTCCGATTCGAACAGAGGGAGCAGTACCGGCGGGATGCGCTTGAAGACGCCGCAACCGCTGAAGACGATGTGTTCCAGCCGAGAAGTATTCTGGTGACTACGCCCTCGATACGCTACGATACAAGGGATTCCTTTATCCGTCCGCGAAAGGGCATCTTTTCCTCTTTGTCCGTAGATATCTCCAAGGGACTCCGCAACTCCCTTGATGACTTCTTCAAATACCGCTATGATCTCAGGCTCTATCTGTCCCCTCTTCCTAGGCTTACCTTTGCCTGGCTCGGCCGCGCAGGGTACATTGATCCATTTGGAGCGGCGGAGAGGGTTCCGGATGACCAGCTTTTTTTTCTGGGTGGAACGTCTGATGTACGGGGGTTTAATGAGAACCTCCTCTGCTATGACGCAAACGGGAACCCGGTAGGGGGTCGTTCTGCACTGGCGGGGAGCATGGAAGCACGGATCGATCTCGGCCGTAAGTTCGAACTCGCGCTCTTCTACGACGTGGGCCGTATAAGCAACACCTATACAGAGAGCGTTTCGGCTAAGACACGCTCTTCAGTGGGAATAGGCTTACGGTACATCACGCCGATTGGCCCCATCGGCTTTCTTTACGGAATGAAGCTTGACCCGGAGGAAGGCGAAAGTTCCGGGAGGTTTCATCTTTCGGTAGGATATACGTTTTAGGCCATCCAAGTCTGATGGTCTCGTAAAAAGTCGTCACTCCGGTGAAAACCGGAGTCCAGGACCTCTGTAACTAACTGAAAAGACTGGATTCCGGCTTTCGCCGGAATGACGGAAAATAGTCATTTCCGACTTTTTACGAAGTCATCAAGTCTGGATACTGCAAATAGAGCCGTATTCTGCAGACTTCCTTTATGACAGCTTGTCAATGTCCTCTCTTCTTCCCAAGACGATGAGGATGTCCCCCTCCCTCACCGTATAGCGGTCGGTGGGATTGATAATCGCCTCTTCCGGTTCCCGTTTTTTGACCGCAACCACATTCAAGTTGTACTTGCCCAACAACTCCAGCTCACCAAGGCTCTTGCCAATGAAGCTTTCAGGGGGAGCAACCTCGGTAACAGAGTACTCGGGCGAAAGGGGAAAATAATCGAGGATATTGGGAGACGAAAGGCTGTTAGCCAATTTCACGGCGGTGTCACGCTCCGGAAAGACGATTGCCGTAGCTCCGACTTTCTCCAATGCCCTGCCGTGATCTTCGTTTATAATCTTCACAATGATGTTCTCGACACCTAACTCCCTTAGAAAGAGGGTCACCAGTATGCTGGCGCTGAGATTCTCCCCCAGGCTTACGACCACACCGTCCATATCTTTGAGATCGGCAGTCTCCAGGATAGACTTATCCGTTGCATCAGCAATGATGCACTGGGAAGAATGGGCTTGGGTCTTTTGAGCCCTCTCCTTGTTGCGGTCGATCCCGAGGACCTCATCGCCATTTTCAAAAAAGGTTTTAGCGACATTGAAGCCAAAATTGCCCAAGCCAATCACAGCAAATTTACCCACAGTTTCCTCCTTATCCTACCATAATGTTTTCCTCGGTATATTGAAATCGGCTTTCCTCACCCCGCCTCGCAAGCGCAAAGGCCAGTGTGAGCGGACCAAGTCGTCCCACAAACATGGTGATGATGATAGTTATCTTGCTCAAAGGGGTGAGAGTTGTCGTGGCCCCGGTGGAGAGCCCGACCGTACCAAAGGCGGAGATGGTCTCGAATAAGAGTTCCAAGAAGAGACCTCTGGTCTGAGGGTGGGGCGCAATTCCTCCCTGGGAGATGTTTAAGAGAATCAGGACCAGCGTTACCACGAGAAGGGAGCTCACCAGAAGAGTGATGGATCGGGTGACGGTTTCCTTAGGAAGGGTCCTTTTAAACACATTGACCTCAGAGCGACCTAAGAAGCGGTTCCAGGCGATGAAAAAGAGGATTGCAAGGTTGGTGGTCTTAACCCCACCTCCACAAGAACCTGGCGAGGCCCCTATGAACATGAGGATCACGAAGATAAAGAGCGTGGCATCACTCAGCTGCCAGAAGTTGACGGTGCTAAATCCGGCTGTCCGAGCGGTAACCGATTGAAAAAGGGAGATGAGTAGACTACTTTTTAGAGGGAGTCCCGCTAAGGTATTTTTCTGCTCAAACAGAAAGAAGAGCAATGTCCCGGCAACAATCAAAATAGCTGAGGTTGCCACAACAAGCCTCGTATGAAGGGAAAGAGGTGATCCGCGTTCCGCCTTCCTCCTGAGCTGGTGCAAGACGAAAAACCCAATACCTCCCAAGGTAATCAAAGAGATCATCGTAAGATTGATTATCAGATTACTCTGATAGACGATGAGGCTCTTTTCAAAGAGAGAAAAGCCTGCGTTACAAAAGGCCGATACGGAGTGGAACACGGAGAGATACAACGCTGCTCCAAAAGGGTAATACGGCAGCCATCCCACAAACAACAGACACGTTCCGATAATCTCAAGAACCGCAGCATATATGAGCACCATTTTTACGATGTGAAATATATCCCGCACTGGAGAATAGGTGAGGGTATCCCGGACCGCCATCCTGTCCCGAAGAGAGATATCCATTCCAAGGAGATGGTAAAAGAACACCGAGAAGGTCATAATTCCCAGCCCTCCCACCTGGATAAGGCACAGGATCACCCCCTGGCCCCAGTGAGTAAAATACCCACCTGTATCCACAACTATAAGGCCCGTGACACAAACCGCTGAGGTGGCCGTAAAGATGGCATCGAGGAGACTGATGCTGCCTGTTTTGCTGGCCCACGGAAGCGTGAGGAGGGCGGTTCCCACGCAGATGAGAGCGGCAAAACCCAGGATCAGGGTCCGCTGTGGGGTGAGAAAGGAGACAACGTAACTCTTGAAGGTCCTGTGTGTCCTCGCCTCCATCAGCCAGCCAGCTTCTTTCGGTTCATAGTCGTGCTCTACTCAAGCCCTTGCCCCGTTACGGCACCAGCCCGTTTTGATCTGAACAGTCAAGCCCGCCACGCAATTGCGTAAGGTACCATTAGCGGGTCAGAATCACAACCCTTTTGCCAAGCAGGGTATTGTATTCCACCGGCCATCTCTCTGAAAATCAAAGCCCTTTTCAGGTCAAACAAACACTTCATTTCTTCTCCTGAGTCACAACTGTCTGAAAAGAAACATAGCCGGGGAGGCTTCAATACCAAGAGCACCAAATAGTGTCAGCATTTGAGGGTCATGAAGTCTTTTCTGCCGTGACTGGCGGGAGGCCGCTGTCCTTTTCACGGCGTATCAATGGGGGAAGCCGCAGCTCCTTCGCTCCTTTGGAGCGGGGGAGAATGCGGAGGGGGCAAGACTCCCCCGTTGATACGTCGTAGAAAAGACCAGGCCGGGAGCCTTGGAACAGAAGAAAAGACCTCATGACCATCTCACAGCATTGTCGGTCATTCCCAATGCGGAAGATAATATGCTCTCGTCGATAAGCGCAAAGGTTGCAAGCAGTAATTGTTCTATGTATACTGGATTAGTATAAATGGTAAGACAAGAGACCTTGGCATAAAAGATGATGGCCCGAATGGCGGAAAGCGATTTGGGCCGCCAAAAGATAATTTCCACCTCTTTCACCATGCTCTCATTCTCTCCAACCATGAGAGAGGGAGGAGGCGAGTCGACCCTTGCGAATTCCAAGTGCATCATCTCAGTTGATGAGCGTTTACAAAGGTAGCACGGAGAATCAAGAGATCGAATTAATGAAAACACAGAGTGAGGCAAATACCTCCAACCAGGGTGTGGTGCTTTCGATGCGTGGGAGCGTGATTGACGCATATTTTCCCATGCGTCTCCCCTCGCTCAACAATGTATTACGGGGAGGTAAGGATAAGAGCATCGTCATTGAGGTCTTGACTCACCTCGACTCAAAAACCGTTCGAGGTATCGCATTAACATCTACGCAGGGCCTGGCCCAGGGTGCATCGGTGCACGATGTAGGTTATCCTCTTAAGGTGCCTGTTGGTAAGCGGTTGCTCGGCAGGATGTTCAATGTGTTTGGGGAGACGATCGATGAGAAAAAGGCCATAAAGGGTGGGGAATGGCGTGTTATTCACCAGGACCCCATTCCTCTGGATCGACAGTCCACCACATCGGAGGTCTTCACCACCGGGATAAAGGCTATAGATGTACTCACCCCCTTGGAGCGCGGCGGCAAGGGGGGCCTATTCGGCGGTGCAGGTGTCGGGAAAACAGTACTCATCATGGAGATGATCCAGAATGTCGTGGGTCAGCATGAAGGGGTCAGCCTGTTTTGCGGCATTGGAGAAAGGAGCCGAGAAGGCGAGGAGCTTTACCGGGAGATGAAAGAGGCTGGTGTACTGGATAACACGGTTATGGTCTTTGGTCAGATGAATGAGCCTCCTGGCGCCAGGTTTCGTGTTGGTCATGCAGCGCTCACCATGGCCGAATACTTCAGGGATGACGAGCAGCAGGATGTGCTGCTTCTTATCGATAACATCTTTCGGTTTATCCAGGCCGGCATGGAGGTATCAGGACTGATGGGGCAGCTTCCCTCGCGCCTGGGATATCAGCCCACCTTGGGCACCGAACTGGCAGAGCTTGAGGAGCGTATTTGCAGTACCGCCACGGGAGCGATCACATCGGTGCAGGCTGTGTACGTGCCTGCAGATGACTTTACTGATCCCGCGGCGGTTCATACATTCGGCCACCTGTCTGCCTCTATCGTGCTTTCACGAAAAAAGGCAAGTGAAGGATTATATCCCGCCATCGATCCCCTGCAATCGGGCTCCAGTATGTCGGTTCCCACCGTGGTTGGAGAGCGGCACTACAGTATTGCCCAGGAGATACGCAAAACCCTGGCTAACTACGAAGAATTGAAGGATATCATCGCCATGCTTGGCATGGAGGAGATCTCTCAAGCCGACCGCCAATCTGTTCGTCGAGCCCGCAGGCTGGAGCGATTTCTCACACAGCCCTTCTCCGTGACGGAGCAGTTTACCGGTTACAAAGGATGTACGGTGGACCTGAACGATGCCCTTGACGGGTGTGAGCGTATCTTGAACGATGAATTTTCCGACTATCCGGAGAGATCATTGTATATGATCGGAAAGATCGAGGAAGCTAAAAAGGGATGAACCTAAAGGTCTTGCTTCCAACAGGGGTGCTCATAGAAGAGGAGGTCACCAAGGTGATCGCTGAGGCTCACAATGGCTTCTTCTGTCTCCTGCCTAAGCATGTGGACTTTGCTGCCGCCATTGTGCCGGGCATTCTGTCTTTTGAAACAGCCGGAGGTCGTGAAGAATTTCTCGCGGTGGATGAAGGAATTCTCATCAAGTGCGGCCAAGAGGTACTCGTATCCACGAGGAACGCAGTGCGGGGACCTGATCTGGGGCAGTTGAGGCGTACTGTGGAGGAAAGATTCAAGGTTTTGGACGATCGGGAGAAAACAGCCCGTTCTGCCATGGTCAAGATTGAAGCCGGTTTCGTCCGTCGCTTTCTGGAGATACAGAGACATGGCTAAGGAGACCCATACGAAAGACAGGGAGAACCAGGCGGGCAGGTTAATCGAAAAAATAGGCGATAAAGAAGATCGGAAAATGAAAGCCCGACAGGAAAAAGATCGTGGTGTCTGGTTCGGCTTGGGCATGTTTGGTCTTGTCGGGTGGTCGGTGGCCATTCCTACCGTGATCGGCATCGCCGTGGGAATCTGGATCGACGCAAAATGGCGCAGTTCGTATTCATGGACGCTGATGTTTCTCGTGATCGGCGTCATCGTAGGGTGCCTCAACGCGTGGTATTGGGTGAGGCGGGAGAGCAAGCGAGATTGAATCCCAATCGGTTCTCCTCCCAACGCGCTGGGTCGGGGACCGTAGCGGGATGGGTGTATTAACCCATATTTCTTCCTCGCTTGTGTTTCCTTTGAAGCAGGGGACGAAAACCCAAGAATCTGGGAATATAGTGACGGTTAATGTGCCTTACTTACTAATGGCATTTTTTGCGGGTCTCGGGGCGGGGCTGTTCTACTTCGGCGGTCTGTGGTGGACGGTGCGGCGGTTGCCTTCAGCACGGCAGCCGGCACTTCTCACGCTTGGCAGTTTCTTAGTGCGCACCGGCCTCAGCCTCGCCGCCTTTTATTTCGCGTCAGGAGGCCACTGGGAGAGGATTCTGGCAAGCCTGCTTGGTTTCATAATCGTGCGAGGCTTTCTGGTGCGCCGCATGCGCTCTTCTCCCGCGAAGACTACGACTAACTGAGGTAGGTGTCTATGGATATGAAGGCTATTAGCCCCGATCAGGTCATAATCTGGCAGTGGGGCGAAATCTCTTTGAACGCGACCATAGTGTTTACCTGGGTGGTGATGGGATTGTTGGTGCTTGTTTCCTGGCTGGTAACGCGAAGCCTCTCGTCTGAGATGCGGTTGTCACGGTGGCAAAACCTATTGGAGATCCTTGTCAAGGGTATGCAAGATCAAATCCGGGATATCAGCCACCAGGAACCGGGGATGTACTTGCCTTTTGTCGGTACCCTGTTTTTGTTTATTGCTGTATCCAATCTGCTGGGCATTGTGCCGGGTTATACGCCGCCCACCTCCTCCCTGTCCACCACGACTGCGCTGGCCGTCTGCGTGTTTGTTGCCGTGCCCTTTTATGGAATTTGGAATCGAGGTCTCTTGGGTTATTTGAAGCAATTTATTCAGCCGACTTTCTTTATGCTGCCCTTTAACGTCATGGGAGAGCTCTCAAGAACCCTGGCGCTGGCAGTGCGACTCTTCGGAAACATTATGAGCGGGACAAAGATTGTTGCGATACTCCTTGCGATTGCCCCACTGTTTTTCCCGATCATGATGCATGCTCTGGGATTGTTGACCGGATTGATTCAGGCATATATCTTTGCCATACTTGCGATGGTGTATATCGCGTCTGGAACGCGTGCCCGTCAAGACAAGGAGCAAAAACAGGAGAAAAAGCAAGAGGAGAAAGGAGAAAAACAACATGGATAGCATCAGTATAATCGGTATGGTTTCAGTCATCACGGCTGGCCTGACTACTGCTATTGGGTCAATCGGCCCTTCCCTGGGTGAGGGACGGGCCGTGTCGCAGGCCCTGGGTTCTATCGCCCAACAGCCGGACGAGACGAACAGCATCACCCGGACCCTGTTTGTGGGACTGGCCATGATAGAATCCACGGCCATCTATTGTTTTGTCGTCTCCATGATTCTGCTTTTTGCAAATCCCTTCTGGGATTATGTGGTAAAAAAGGCGGGAGGTTGATCCGTGCTCATCAATTGGTTTACCGTAATTGCCCAGATCGTCAACTTCTTGATTCTCGTTTTCCTGCTCAAGTACTTTCTCTATGACCGTATTGTCAAAGCTATGGACGAGCGTGAGCAAAGAATTCAGTTGCGACTAAAGGAGGCTGAGGAGAAAAAGCAAGAAGCGGAGCAGGAGGCGCGAAGTTATCTCGAAAAGAATCGCGATTTTGATGCGAAGCGGGAAGAGATGCTGGCCCAGGCAAGAAAAGAAGCAGACGCCCGACGAAAAGAACTCACCGAAGAGGCCCGCCTGGCAGTGACTAAGCAGCGGTCCGTGTGGTTGGAGACGATCCAGAGAGATAAGAAATCCTTCATTCAGGATCTTCGAAAGATGGCCGGCAGTCAGGTCTACACAATTGCCCGCAAGGCTTTCAGGGATCTCGCTGACGCCGGAGTGGAGGAACGCACCGTTGCGGTGTTTCTCGCGCAGATTCAGGGGATGACTAAGAAAAAGCAAGAGGGGCTGGCCGCTTCCATAAGAGAAGGAGGAAATGAGGTGGTCATACGGAGCGCCTTTGAGATCCCCGCCAAAATGCGCGAGAAGATCACAGGGGCATTGCACCGAGCCATTGCCGATGGCATTCAAGTACGCTATGAGGCAGCATCGGACTTGATTATGGGGATCGAGCTTAAGACCAGGGGCCGGAAGATTGCCTGGAGCCTGCAAGGCTACCTGGATACCCTGGAAGAACACGCCTTGCAGGCTTTGGAGGCAGAGGCACAACGGAAACCCAGCCGGGCCCCGGCAGAGCAAGGGGAAGCACCCAAACAAGAGCAGCCGCCCGACGCTAAGAGAGTGAAGCCCTAGAGAGTCAACGGAAAGCAGTCCAAAGAAACCGATGAGACCACAACCCAATGAATTAAATCAAACGCTGTCTCGGACCTTCAAGGTGCTGGACCGTGCGGTGAAGCAGTTCAGGCTCGAGCCGGAGGTCCAGGAGGTCGGTACGGTGACGTATGTGGGTTCCGGTGTGATCCGGGTGACTGGTTTGAGTGGCGTGCAATCGGAGGAACTCCTTCGCTTTCCTGGAGACCGAATGGGCATTGCCTTTAACGTGGATCGGACGGAGATCGGCGTGGTTATGTTGGATGAGATCGAGGGACTAGCGGCAGGCAGTGAAGTCCACCGTACGGGCCGGCTCATGGACGTCCCGGTAGGTGAGGAGTTGCTGAGCCGGGTTGTCGATGCACAGGGGCGCCCGCTGGACAACGGTGGGCCGCTTCGAATTTCAAGACGGCTTCCTGTGGAGCGACCAGCTCCTGCTATTATGAGGCGTGCTCCGGTCACGGTCCCTTTGCAGACGGGCCTCAAGGTTGTTGATGCCCTGATCCCCATAGGACGCGGCCAAAGGGAGCTCATTTTGGGCGATCGTCAGACCGGGAAAACCGCCATTGCCCTCGATACTATCATCAACCAGAAGGATAAGGACGTCATCTGTATTTACTGCTGCATCGGTAAGAGGGGGTCGGCAGTGGCACGGGTTATCGCTGACTTGCAGGCGCACGATGCCATGGAGTACTGTGTGGTGGTAGTTGCTATGGAAGAGGACCCTCCTGGCTCCATGTTTATTGCGCCCTATGCCGGGACGACCATGGCAGAATACTTTATGGAACAAGGGCGTGATGTCTTAATTGTTTTCGACGATCTGACGCGCCATGCGCGTTCCTATCGGGAACTTTCCCTCCTGTTGAGAAGGCCTCCGGGGAGGGAGGCATTTCCCGGGGATATCTTTTATATCCATTCACGACTCCTCGAGCGCTCAACCCATCTCCTGGATGAGTATGGTGGCGGCTCGTTAACTGCTTTGCCCATTATCGAAACCCAGGCCCAGGACCTGGCTGCCTATATCCCAACCAATCTCATCTCCATTACCGACGGTCAGATATATCTCTCCCCTGAATTGTTTCAAAAAGGAACCTTGCCCGCCGTAGATGTCGGAAAGTCGGTCTCACGCGTCGGAGGGAAGACTCAGCTGGCTGCCTACCGAGCTGTGGCTGGAGACCTGCGTCTTTCGTACTCACAGTTCGAGGAGTTGGAGGCATTTTCCCGTTTTGGCACTCGATTGGACGAAGATACCCGAAGAACCCTGGAGCGCGGGCGGCGAGTCAGGGAGGTTCTCAAACAACCACAATACGAACCCTTAGCAGTTTCTGAACAGATTGCTGTCCTTGTGGCTGTTAACGGAGGTGCTTTTGACGAGCTTCAATTGAAGGATTTGGCCGAGGCTCAGAGAAATGTTGAGAGACGTGTAAGGGAAGAACTCCGCGAACTCTGCGAGCGAATTGAGCGCGGTGAGAAACTCAGCAATGAGGACCTGAATGGCCTCCTGCGCGTTGCTCGAAGAGCCACGGGTTATAAAGAGAAAGAGGATCAAGATGCAGACGATCGAGGGCTTGAAGAAAAAGATCCAGAGCACCGAGGATCTCCTGTCGGTGGTGAAGACGATGAAGGCCCTGGCCGCGGTCAGCATTCGGCAGTATGAGAGAGCCGTGGAGTCGCTGAACGATTACAATAGAGCCGTAGAGATGGGTCTTCAAGTCGTTCTCCGCGACAGGCCACACTTCATGATCGGGGCACAACCTGCCCCCCACGATCGGTTGGGCACTGTTATCTTCGGCACCGACCAGGGCATGGCGGGAGCACTAAATGAGCAGGTCCTATCTTACACCATGGCTGCGTTAGACGATCTCAATGTCAAGCCTGAAGATCGGACGGTCATGGCCGTGGGCGAACGCATGATGGGTCTTCTTGAGGACACAGGTCAACCGGTAGAGGCGTTTTCCCCTGTTCCCAGTTCTGTTGCAGGCATTATACCAAGGGTGCAGGAAACTCTGTTGAGAATCGAGGGATGGAATCGAGAGCTGGGGCTGAATCAAATCTACCTCTTTTATAGCACCGAGGTATCCGGGACAGCTTCTCAACCCCACATGGTTCATCTTTTACCTCTTGATCAAGAGTGGCTTCTCAACCTCAAAACACAATCCTGGCCGTCCCGTGCTCTTCCGTACTTTACGATGGACTGGGATGCACTATTTTCATCGCTGATTCATGAGTATCTCTTCATCTCGTTATTTCGTGCCTTTGCTGAGTCGCTGGCCAGCGAAAACGCCAGCCGGCTTGCGTCCATGCAGGGTGCGGAGCGGAATATTGAAGAGATGCTCACTGAGCTCCATGCCAATTTTCAGCAACGGCGACAGATGACCATCACCGAGGAATTACTCGATATTGTGGCAGGTTTCGAGGCTCTGAAGGAAAATCAATAGTCGGCATTTTTCGTTAGGAAGAAGGGCCAGTTCATACAATTTGACCTGCTTTAATGTGTGCTTGCGCCAAAGAACACGAGGTTGGGGAAAAACGCGGTGGTTTCTCAAACCTCACCTCCCGTCCCTGAAACATCTCCGCTTCGGCGCCTGCGTTCCAGGAGTGCTCATGGTGAGTCTGACTGTGCTTTCAAAGAGACCATGGCAAAACAAATCATGCTCGGCTTGCTATGCCCTTTAAGGGGCTCCGGTTGCAACGGGGTCGTCAATCATGCAGAGGTGTGTACTCCATGAGCTTAGGGCACCCGAATATCAAGAGCAAAAGGAGGGAGAAATGGAGGTAACGATCTACAAACCGGACTTTACAAAGAGATATGGAAAACGGCATACTCCTTTTACTGTTCTGGAGTAAGTGAAGCAAGAATATCCCGTGGATGAGAACCTTACCGAGCGAGATATCGAAATCCATCATGAGGGGGATTATGCACGGGTCATAATCAAGACTGATTGAGGCCGGCTTGGATTTAGCAGCGTCACTAGTGGGTGATTGGTCAAAGTGAGCAATATAGCTAAGTCCTTCGATTCATAGGTTCGATGAAAATCCTATCTAAACTTGGGCTGAGCTCTCTTCGATCTGATCGTTCGGCCGAGCCCTGCGGCCAGCTCATGGCCGAGAGGCTCACTGCCGGAAGGCTCGGGCCGAATGGATTGAGCAATGTTTCTGAAACAAGTCAGCAGCATAGGTCAGCGTATTTGGGATTGAAGCCCTAAAGGTTTCGGCGAGCCCTATTCTTCCGGCTTCTCCTTTAATGGTTTCATCTTCTTGCCGAATTCCTGGAGCCCGCGGGCGACACTTTTTACCGCCTCGCCCATCTTCTTGGGCCCCCAGGCCGCTCTTCTTATCAGTTCTCTGACAAGGGAACGGCCCTCCTTGATGGCAACGACATTATCCTCTTCCAAGTCCTCATCAGCCCAGAATGAGGCGTATAAAAGGTGGCGAGCCGCTGCGTCAACTGCATAAGCCATCATTTCGTAGTCTCCCTTAGTCTCGTAGTCCAATGCCTTCTGGTAATGGTGCTGGGCCAAAACGAACTCAGCTCGTGCAAAGGCCTCCTCGATCATCCCACCACTGGCAACAGCGCCCTTTTCAACAGCCTTTGCCAGGTCTCTTAATTCCCTGGTAGACGCCTTGAGAGCCTCCCTTACTTCCCCCTTGGCACGATGGGTCTCTAGTTTTATGATTACCGTGCCCGCCAGGATGTCTTGAGCCGCAGCGTGGAGGTCGCCATTCAGGAATTCTTTACGGGCATCTTGGAAGTACCCTGCCGGCTCGTCTATGAAAACAATCCATGCCTCTTTCTCGATGATATCCGGCAGAGCTTCAGGCTCTTCCTCAGCAGCCAAAGCCGATGGGCTAAACATCGCTACTGCAAGGGCCAGCATAAGTGTGAATATGATGCGTTTCATAAAAGTCCCTTCTTTCGGATTTGGTTCTAACAAGATTAATCTAATAGTTCCTGTAAGAATCAAAGGTCAATTTATCCTTCCTCAAGCAGTAAACACTAATGGAAAAAAGCCCTGGCTCAATGTTGATGGTCTCGTAAAAAGTCCTTTAATCGTCATGCCGGACTTGATCCGGCATCCAGAACCTATTGAATTTACTGGATTCCGGCTTCCGCCGGAATGACAGGAAAATGGAAAAAACGACTTTTTACGAGTTTGTCAATGTTAAGAGCAGGGGCTTTTCTGTTCTATTCCTGCCGACGCAATATCTAACCGCGGCCATTACCTTCTTACCACCAAAACAGGCTTGCTAGATTTTCTTACAACCTTTTCTGAGCAAGAACCAAGGAGCATTTCTTGAACACAGCTCTTCCCATGGGACCCAATAACAACGACGGAGACACTCTCCTCTTCTTCGGCCTTCAAGATTTCCCTGAACGGAATCCCTCTATCGATCCTTGTCTTGACATTAAAACCACTCTTCTTCAATTCGTCCTCTATTACCTTTATTTCTTCCTGAGCATGTTCTTCCATTATCTTTTCAAACTCCTCAACATTAAGACCTGCATCTGAGTGATGCTGAATTTTATTGATTACCCTTTCATCAATAACATGGAAGACGACGACTTCTTTGGTTCCGGCTCCTTTTAGCTGTTTAATGAAGACTAAGGCCTTTTTCGACACATCTGAAAAATCGGTTGGATATAGGATCTTTTCAAACATCTCCATCCTCCTTTGTAATGGTTAATCACAGGTTACTCACATCACCCCGTGTCGTACTATAATAACAGCGCCAGGGGTCTTTGGGTCAAGGGATTTCTGCGCTGAGCAAACTTGCCTTTCCTGAACGCTGTCTTTTATCCAAGAATATAGTGCCCCGCAGATGCAAGTGCACACGAGGCAGCATCCTGAAAACAATCAGACCGTCCCCGCCGTCCAGATCACCTCCTTTCATCGGCAACATGGCGCAGGTTTGCCCCAAATCCCACCAAGATACCGACACAAAAAGTGTATCATGTGCGCCGGGCTTGCCAACAGGCGCCTCGCTCGCTTTTAACGGGAATGAGAGTTCTGCTGGTATCTTCGGTTGGGTAACCAGGGACCGCGTGCGTCGGAACCCAAAGTCTCCATTCGGATGTCCTACCTCCGAGCACAGCTTGATTGATGTATATTACATACGGCTCCCCGCAGGCAGAACACGACCCCGAGGATTGAAAAGACTTGTAGGTCATGTGGTTCACCTATATTTGCCAACGTAGCCCCCTGTTCGAGTTGTGCTGAACCGTGGGGGTCCCTATGGTCGTCAATCTGGTTTCTGGTGTAAGAACACCTAACATGGGTGATTTCCTGGTCAGTGAGGGGAGGCTGGTTTTATTTCATCCTCAGTATCATCTGGTTCAATGCGCGAAGAAATGAAAGGAGAAAGCGCATAGAGGAAAAGATATAATAAAGCCATGTATCCAAAGTAGGGCGTGAACACGAAGATGAGAGCCAGTAGTCCGGTCACGCGTGTAAACCAGGGATGCCTACCCATAAAGAGTCCCAAATGCAGATAGCGGATTGGATAGAGGTTCATCAAAGCAGCAGCAAGAGACATCAACCCAAAGCAGGAAATGCCCCAAAATCGCACCCATTCCGTGCCTTGCTGACTGGCTTCACTCAACATGATCAACGGGGCTACAACAAGCAGCGCTGCGGCAGGAGTCGGCATACCCTTGAAGAATCCAGGAATGGGGGTGCGGTCGACCGTAAAATAGATCAAACGAGTGATGCCCAGGGCGGCATAGAGCAAAGCAATGAAACCCAACGGCAATTGCCGAATCACAGGATCCGAAACTTTTGAAAGAAATATGTAAAAAATCCAGGCCGGTGCAATACAAAAACTCACTGCATCGGAAATATCATCCAGGATACTCCCCACACTCATGCGAGGCGCGAGCTCCCCGTTGGGGAGGGTTTCCGTTAGGCCCAGTTTGCGCGCCACAGCACCATCGACCTTGTCAAACAAGGCGGCTCCAATCAACATTAGATAGGCCTCCAGAACTTGCCCCTGGTAGGCAAAAACCACGGCCAACAATCCCATGATGGCGTTCATGACGGTCAATGCATTAGGGAAGAAGGCTAAAATTCGTCGCCGCAAGCGTTCATCCCCAAAACAGAGTTCGTCCAAACAGTAGGTACCGTATCTGCGACAGTATCCTGCGATAGATCCGAAGTTAATGATCAGGAATGCAATCTCGATAAAAAATAGGCCGTGCAGAGGAAGATTGCCCAGCCACGAAATCCAGAAGTAAATCCGAGAGGATGGTCCCTCCGGGACATAAAAGGCATGAGCGTACAATAACGCTCCAACGGGGGCCGCGACAATGGTTCGCAGCCGGGTAAACTCACTTAATTCCGGTTCCTGTCCCTTGCGTATGGCAAAACTGCGCATGAAGTTGGCAAAGTTGTCCCGAATCAGGACGGTTACGCATAAGAAAAGCACAAAGATAGCGTGCAGCAGCTCCGTATTGGTGGGATTACGAGAGATAAAGTGAAGTCGCCACATCATGCCGACAGCAACAAGCGGAAAAATAATCGAATAGACGACTTTATCCATGATGCGGTCTGCCAGATAGGCCAATGTAGCATCAGGGCGAAACCGGGCAGCAAACCACCCATCAACCAGATCAAAGCTCATGGAGACAAAGAGAAAAGCCACACCCAACGTGTACAATGTTGGGTTGCGAGTCCACATGACCGCGATGGAGCAGAGCATTCCCCCAAAGACCAGAGGCGGTCGGCCATAAACCAGGATTGCTGTTGCCTTTTGCGGAATGTGTAGTGTTACGGGCATGGTTCTTTTTGCGCTCACAACTCCAACAAACAGTGCCCTATTTGGAACACACGCAAGACCAGTGCAGCATAAACATTCATTCCGTTCAGTAACTGTCTCTCGTTAACGGCCCGAGGATTAGAATCAATGACGCGATCGGCTTCATGGAGTCTAGCCTGGGGATACAATTGGGGCCTGTTTGATCGATTTGATACTCCCGGCTGCCCAAAGGATGTCGGCCTGATCAGTCTACATGCTCCAAAAACCCCAAGACTCTCCCGAACACGATTCACGGAAAAACCTAAGGGCTCCCCGTCAGCCAGACTTTGCGAATTCCCGGGCGGCGATCGCAGCTACAAAATAGACCATACCCCGGCGACGACAAGCATCATGGTCAGAATCAGGAAACCGGATAGAATTTTTGCCCGTAATCCCATGGATCTCCTCCCAATTTAGGCATAAGAAAAGAGCCTTCGCACCGTGGTTGGTTTGAACGCTGCTAAAAATTTATCGAAGCATTGCTATAGAAGGAAACTGTTTCGCCAATTGCTTAAAACGAACCTCAATTTCAGCTTGGTAATCTTACCTATTTCACGTGTGATTGCAAACAGCAAAATATCTTCCGGTCACGAGGGCATTGATATGTCTGCAGAGCTTCGGGAAGCAGGGTGGTAATGAACTCCCTTTTTCATTATAATAGAACTGGTCTTCTCTTTGGGTGAACATTCCTAGCTTGCTTCATTCTGGCACCTGCTGAAGGATAGAGGTCACAAGATCAGCCAAGGCGAGAAATTCCATCATGAAGAAGGCATCTTACGGCTCAGCCTTTCACATAAGCATCTCAGTATAGTGCATCCAACCTATTTTGGTCTGGATTCCAGGGTTCCTTAAAGGAGAGAATCAAGGCACAAAAAATTACCTTTACCAGCTGCATTCGTACATCGTCGAGCGGCTTCGCTGATTTATTGAATCCTGAACTTAGATGGTCTCGTAAAAAGTCGTCACTCCGGTGAAAACCGGAGTCCAGAACCTCTGTAACTAACTGAAAAGACTGGATTCCGGCTTTCGCCGGAATGACGGAAAATGGTCATTTCCGACTTTTTACGAAGTCATCAACTTATGAATTCCACACGGTCCAGATTCATCTCATATTTCAATCGCAATTTATCATCAAGTCAAAGCACTCAATAGAAGGGGTGCGCGGCGACATTGAACGGCGACCTGGGACCGCTCATCGCAGAATTATCTGATCAAATGACAGGTATGGAAGTCCAGTTAGGGCAGGCAAACGTTCGCCCTCTATTGAGGCTCGGGCGAGGGGATTAGGTATCCTTTGCTCCTCTTCAAATCCAGTGCTGACAGGGCCTTTAGAAGGTATGTAACTATAATGTAACTGATAGTCGAGTCTTTTTAAGCCTGAGAATAAATCAAGATCCGAGAGTTTGATTCGTATGCGCTTATGAAAGTTTACATTTTTAAGGTATCCGTTCGATATCAAACACCTTAACAGGTCTGTCGTCCATAGCAGATAGCATATCCTCAGACCCGATTATGCCTACCACAAGATGTGGGGGTTGGCGAACTGAGGAACGGCACTAACCGATTTGGGCACTCTAAGCGATTTCGCAAAGACTTCCCGCCTAGGAGAGTCTGTCTCATTGCGATACAAATATTGTATAATCCAGATTACCCTGCAGCACCCTATTTCATCTTGAATTAGGTATCTTGTGCAGACATCCCTTCGCTCTCTCGGTGCAATCTGATATTGACCTTTCAACTACCATATGTAATCCTCAAATTCCTGGAATTTAAGTATATGGCACGTATTATGAGATTTCTGACTATGCAGACCTATCACAATATAGTGTGGCTTAAATCAATGGGTGTCCCATTACCCAGCCCACCTTTTCAGCCACATAGTTACCTCCACAACATCATGAGGTCGTTTTGTGTTTGACACACAATGGCGAATCCCATATAGTCAGAGTTCGAAAAACCAAGTTCTTATCAACCAACCAACCAACCAACCAACCAACCAACTTCTGTTGATCTTTATGAATGGGATTGCCTATTGCGGATCCAAAACAATCGGCTTGGATGGGAATGAATTGTTGAATTTTTGCACAGAAGCAATTAAGGAATCAGGGATTAAAGATACTTTTAAGGAGGCCTATTGCGGTGGGTATATTGCTGGGTATTATGAATCGAACACTATGTA
>DATKZQ010000031.1:0-4885 GCA_035527895.1 Desulfatiglandales bacterium | reverse complement strand
GTCGTGGCCGAATCTCAATAGGTCCAAGAAAATAAGAGTGGTGGATTTATGGAATGGTTCACATTCGTCAATAGTGTTTTTCAGATGGGAAAAAGTATAGACTTGTATCCGTATACTGAAAATTTTTGGACTTCAAAATGTTTCCAATCATAGCAGAAATCGTAAGTTAGAAGCCAAGAGGGCCGCACACAATATATTGAGATTTCATAGAGAAAAGGCAGGGCCTTAATGACCCTGCCTTTTGCTGTGGGCCATTTCAATTTAGGATGCCTCAGGGTGACGCCAGCTATCCGAGGGCAATGTGGGGCCTTAGCGCAACACCGCCACCGGGAAGTCCGGCACGTTGGGCGGCTTGACTGTGGTGGGGGTCTGCTGCCCCTTGGTCAGTTCCTTGACCCGCTCGGAGACGTAGAGATCCAGCATGTTCAACGTGATACGCCCCGTGGACTTGTAGTCGGCCTTTCCCCGGATGCCTTCCACCGCCGCCTTGGTGAAGGCCCCATTCCCCCACTCCATGTTCTCCAGGGCGTACTGTCTCCCTGTGGCTGAGGAGAAGACCACGGCACCGTTCTCCGCGCTGGCCAGCTCGTTGACCACAGCGCTGACGACCACCAGCCCGCGGCGCTTCAACTTGCCCATCAGATTCCCCGAGTGGCACGCATCCATGAACACAAGCACTTTACCCGCGATGCTGGCCACTGTAGAGGTGATGTCGGCCTGGGAGATCCCCGTCCGCTTTAGCTTCTCCACGTCCGCCTCCACCGGGAGGAAGTAGAACGCACCCATAGGGTCGTTGATGCCGTGCCCTGCGAAGAACAGCACAGCAACGTCCTTGCTCGTCACCTGCCGCTGGAGCCACTCCAGGCCGTCCAAAATGTTCCCCTTGGTGGCCTGTGCGTCCGTCAGGGCCCGCACCTCTACGCCGCTGTACAGCCGTCCCTTCTGCTCATTCCAGGCTGCACCGAAGTCCAGTGCATCCTTGGCGGCCAGGTCCAGACGCAGACCCGCATCCTGGTACGTGCTCACCCCCACGGCAAGGACGTAGAGCTTGGGTTTGATCTCGAATTTTTCCTGGGCAATGGCCCCCTTCCAGCGCAGCCGGATCGTGGCGGGCTCGCTCGCAGCAAACCGATTGTACGCGATCACCGAGACATCGCAGTCTCGCTGCGGAATCGTCACGGAGCACTCCCCGCTCTCCTTCACCAACTTCCGTGCCCCCTCGGCGGAGACAGGTCGGCCGTCCACGAGGACCCGGATGGCTGTGATCGGATCATGAGTGCGGGCCGAGTAGCGAATGATGACAGAGGGGGTGGACACTTCCGTCCCGTCCGCAGGAGAAAGGATGGACACCACCGGAGGGAGCTTTTCCCTCAGAGAAACTGCGGGGACCTGTTTGCGACTTGCCTCTTCGTTGGCCAGACGCAGGGCCTCCTGCTCATCCAGGGTCTTAAGCACTCGATCGATCACATCAGGGCGGTAGTACGTGGAGCGGAAGCGGGAGGCGGGGAAGAAGTCCGCGGCCTGCTCCCTGCCGTTGTTCACATGCCAACCGATGAAGTCCTCGCCCCCCGGTGAGGCATCGTAATAACCCGAGGGGGTCCAGAGGACCCAGCGCTTGCGATCAGGATGAGGGAAGAACGCCAGGATCTCCTTGCCGTCCGAGACGCGATACCATCGGATGGTTCCATCGCTCAGGGCCGCCACGGCGACCTTGCCGTTGGTGTTCACCCCCCAAACCGCGCCCGGCATTCTGACCCACCACAGCACCGTTCCGGAAGAGTCGAAAAGCCAAAGGGCAATAGTGGTCCCAAGGAGGAATCCCGAGCGGTCCGGTTTGATGGCCAGGCTTTTCGCCAGCTCTTGTTTCAGTTTCAGAGGCTTGCCCCTCAGCTTGGGAGAGAGGGAGGTATCCCAGTCGCTCACCTCCAGGCCTTTGGTGATAGGTGCCTGAAAGGTGAAGCTGGCCTTCAGGCCGGCCCAGAGGTAGGCGTCGGTGAGCCGTCGCTCATTCACCGAGAAGAGCGCGGGTGACTCGCCACGCCGCTCGTATGCAAACTGGATTGCCGAACCGTCCGGGGAGAGGAGAAATCCGTGGTAATTCCCTACGTACGTGGGGATTGCCTTGGGACTCAAAAAGATCGCCTCGTCCCGATTGTTGATCGTGCCGAAAGACCCATCCTGGCCGCAGAAGGCCACGCCGCCAGCCCTTAGAGATAGGAGCTGGAAGAGGTGTAGCTCAACCGGTATGGGCAGATCCATGTATTCGCCCCGGCCCCCGTCGTCCCACTTGCGGACCTGGAAGACTTTCTTCAAGCGGTAGCCCCCTCCCGCGTACAGGAAACGTCCATCGGATGACCAGGCTACCGTCCTGAAATCGACACCCCGGCTCGCCACGACACCGGTCGTATCCGGAGAGTAGGCATGCTCCAGGGTATTGCCCTTGATTTCCAGCACATCCACCTTGGGGATAAGGTTAAACCCCACAGCCAAGCGGGTGCCATCGGGCGAAAAGGATAACTCCCAAGGACGCTGACCTCCGGGTGGGCGGACCTTGGACACCGGCGCAATGGGCCGGGGCAGAGAAGCATCCTCGGCCTTTAATGCGGATAGATCATAAAGCCGAACGAACCCATCGAAGCAGGTGGTGGCCAGCAGAGAGCCTGAGGGGGAACTTTCGATCCCTCTTATTAAATTCCCGTAGTCTCGGTCCTCTGCTACCAATGCGTAGTCCGGCAATCTAAAGATGCTCATGCCCGCCCAGCTGACCTTACCCCCGCGTTCGCCCGTCACAGCTACAAGAAAACGGCCATCGGGGGTGTATACAAGGTTCTGGATCCATCCGGGCAATCCACCCAGCCGGCGGGTGAGAACACCCGTGGCCCGGTCGAAGAGGTACACGCACGCATCGCCTTGTTTAGGATTGCCGGTTCGGCCCCCAATCGCCACGGTCCGTCCATCCGGGGACAGGGCCACGGCAAAAATTTGCCCCTGCTCCCACCGGGCCACAGGGGGGCGTAGAATGCGCAGGAGCCTCACACCATCCGAGATGTCCCACACCCGCACTGTCTTGTCCTCGGAACCGGTCACGAGGATGCGGTTTGAGGGATCGGTGGCGATGCTGAAGATGGTCGCGTTGTGCGTGCCCAACTCGGTTCGCAAGATGGGCTCGGTGGTCTGGGCCAAAACGGGCTCGAATCTGGGAGCAGGTTCATCCCGCCCGCCCTGTCTCGCTCCCGGCTGTGTACGCTGCTCCGGCGCGCCCCAACCCGGCCTTTGGGAGGCACCCTGGCCCCTTGCAGCCGCAAGGCCAGCCCTAAGCTCATCCAGCGTAAGATAGCCATCCCCATCCCTATCGAAACGATTGAAACGAGGGGGTGGACCTCTCCATTCAGTGCGACTGATCCGACCGTCTCCGTCAGCGTCAGAATTTCTCATGATCTTTTCGGGACTTTTTTGCGCATGTGCTGGGGCAATGGACAGGATACAAACCGCGAAGATAACGATGCTTATCAGGATGTAATAACGCAGGAAGACATACGACCTCTCTATGAAGATGCGAGCTCTCGATAGGCTACAATTCAATATCCCACAGGTCGCTCCCAAGTTGTCGTCCATATTCACCTCCCGTTGTCAATAACTATTGTTTCTCCTTTCTTTGTAAACCAGCAAACACAGACTACTTCCTTCTTTATAAAAAGTAGCTGTCCCTTTATGTGTTCCTATAAGCCGTTAAGCAGCTCGAGACGCGGGTACACTCTTTTCTTCGAGTTGCACTCTGTTCGTTACCTTGTCGAACCATCCTTCATAAAGGATCAAGTCGGGATGCCCATCAAGAGAGGTATAGTCTTTAACTTCCACTTTTCTTAATGTCGCCTGATACTTGTCAAAAACTCGCAAATTATATGAGGATTTGCCTTCTGGCCTTTTGCGCACAACAGCTTTAAGGTCCCATACCCAGTCAGGATCCATTTTTAATTGTACAATCAAATACTGCCCTACCAATTGGGGTAAATCCTTTGGCCTGGGTAGCTTATCGAGCTCTGCCTTCGGCTGTTCCTCCCCTGCTGATTTCTTCGTTGATAAGAACTTCCTTTTTCTAACTCTGACTATACGGAATTTGCCATTGTGTGTCAAACCAAAATCAACCTCATGATGTTGTGGGGGAAATACATGTCTGAAAATGTGGGCTGAGTGCAGGAAGGGCGAGGATTGTATGACAGTGAATCAGGAGCTTAATCTTGCCGGGAGAGCGGGAAATCGGGGAAATCTGAGTAGAGCTATCCCTTGAACCCATCTCCTTTTCTTAAAAAATCAGCCGGTGTAGGCCATGCCAAATGCAGGTAAATCTCTGGCCTCCGGCTCGGAGAGATACTCCGGGTCAACATATAACCATTTATCGGGCAACTGACAGGCGAAAAATTGGAAGCAGGAAAGAAAAACTAGCACTTAGATCCACAAAATGTTGGATGGCTCCTGTTGTTCTGAGACTATAGATTGCATGCCATAGTCAATTTCTTCATTTTACTAAACTTTTATCAAGTTTACAAACACAAGTCATAAGTTTTTTGGCCTTTGAATTATCCACAATCATAGCAGAATACTTTAAATGGGAGATTTTTTAGGTTTCATCCGCTATTGTGCACTTCTGATCCGCGTTGGGACCCCGGAATAAGAAAACCGAATAGGCTGTTGGGTTACGATTTGAATATCACAACATTTCTGATATTATTGGAATTACGGATAGATAGCAGATACCAAACATTCAGGGCCGATTATGAAAACCACAAGATATTGATCTTGGTGAGTCGAGAAACGACACTAACCTTTTTTGAGCAGTTCAACCGGTTTCTCACAGGCTTTCCGCCAGGGGAAATCTATAACCGGC
>DATKZQ010000030.1:0-28253 GCA_035527895.1 Desulfatiglandales bacterium | reverse complement strand
CAGGCTGGTACCTTAGTGCTAAGGCTTATGGGGAGGTGCGTCGGTTTGAAACGGCCCTGTACGGGGCCTTGTCAAGAGGGCAGAGCAAAAAAAGATATCTCCATGCTCGGTCCCCTGGGTTCAGTTAGGAATAGCCACTGGACATCAGTAAATGAACAGGAGCGCTACCTTTTCAAAGAGCTAACGTGTTACATAGATTGTAGTTTTGTCACAAGAGAAAGAAGCGGAAGAGGAACTCAGCATGGAGAATCTCTATATCGGCATCGATGCCGGTTCTGTTAGCGTAAATGCGGTTGTCATGAACGACAAGAAAGAACTAGTTTACGAACACCCTTATCGGAGGCATTTCGGTGGTGTTGAGACGGCTGTCTTTGAGATCGTTACTGAACTCTTCGCTGATTTCGGCCCGGACAGGATTAAGGCATTGGCCTTTACCGGGAATCACGGGAGCATAATAAGCGAAAGGATCGGGGCATTTTATGAATTTGAATCAATTGCCCAAATCCTGGGCTCCGTCTTCCTACAACCTGACGTGCGCTCCATTGTCAGCATGGGTGGGCAGGACACTGCTCTCTACATTCTCAGTTTTCGGGCTGAAAAGTGGGAGTTGGAGGATTTCAACACAAATGGCCCTTGTGCCTCTGGTACCGGATCTTTTATCGACCAGCAGGCAGAAAGGTTGGCATCGTCTATCTACGGTAAGGAGTTCGAAGTATCAGAGGCCCATATCACAAAGATCTTGGAAGATTTCATTGCCTTAGGCCGGAAGAGCGAGAACCCTTCCCGTGTTGCTTCCCGCTGCACGGTTTTTACGAAGTCGGACATGATTCACCTTCAGAATAAGGGCGAAAAACTGGAAGATATCATCGCAGGCCTCCATGAGGGGAATGCATCCAATTATTTGAGCACCATCGTCTCAAACCGGGTGCTGCCCGAACCAATACTTTTCATTGGTGGCCTCGCAATGAACGAGCTCCAGGTAAAAGCATTCGCGGATCGTTTTCCCGATCTTATTGTTCCCGAACATGTCACTTCTGTCGGTGCCATAGGGGTAGCCCTTCAGGCCAAGCAACTCGAAATAACCAGGAAACCCGATTTGGCCGAGCTCAAATCGTTGACGGAGAAGGGAACATTCTCCTTTGTTTCGGCACCGAGGCTGCAACTCGAAAAGACGGAATTTCCCGCAGACAATGAGGTACGGAGAGTCCAGAAGGCCAGCGGAAAGATTCCTGTATACCTGGGGATCGATATTGGTTCAACAACCACCAAGTACGCTCTTATGAGCGAAGACGGGGAAATAGTAGACAAGGAATACCGTCAGACCATGGGCAAACCGATCGAGGTAACCCAAAACCTCTTGACCATATTACAGGATAGAGTCGGTACCATGATCGATATCAAGGGCATTGCCACAACCGGCTCAGGGAGAATGGTCGTCGGTGATTTTCTCAACGCAGACCTGATTATCGACGAGATCACAGCGCATGGGCGCGGTGCAGTTGAAATCGACCCTCTTATCGATACCATTTTTGAAATAGGGGGCCAGGATAGCAAGTATATATCGGTTTCCAACACCCATCCCCTCGACTTTGACATGAACAAGGTATGCGCAGCCGGAACAGGGAGTTTCCTTCATGAATTGGCAAACAAGAACGGCATTAACATCGTTGAGGAATTTCAAGAAATAGCGCTCTCCTCAACAAATCCCATTAAGCTGACCGAGCGATGTACCGTGTTTATGGAATCTGACCTCGTATCGTATGCCCAAAACGGTGCTCAAAAGAACGACCTCGTTGCCGGCCTCTGCTACGCTATTGTCTACAACTACCTGCACCGGGTAGTCGGAAACAAGAAGATAGGTAACAGAATAATGTTTCTGGGAGGTCCTTCACTTAATAAGGCCATAGTAGCAGCCTTCGAGGCCGTATTGGGCAAAGGCATCTTGATACCGAAACACCGTGAGGTGCTCGGTGCCTACGGGGCCGCTATCAGCGTGCAGGAAATGATGGAGAAGGAAAAAGGTGCACAATCGATGTTTCGTGGCATCGATGAGGCAATTAAAGACAGGCTCGATTACAAAGAAGCCCTGTGCCATACAGACTCACAATGCCACAACGAGTGTAAATTAAAGCTATATAACTTTAGCGGCAGGAAAAGCATATGGGGAGGTGAATGCGGCCGCTATGAAGTGAGGGGTCACTATGGCGAAAAAAAGGAGGACTATTTTAAAGCCCGAGACCTTCTTTGGAAAAAGCATATGGAAGGCCTCTACTACGATCTGGGAGAATTGAAACGAGGGGCACAGGAGGATAGCAGAGCCGTCTACGAGATTGATGGAAGACCAACGGTCGGAATGCAGAGGGCCTTGTATACACATCAGATGGCCCTCTTTTGGGCAAGCTTCTTTGACCAGATCGGGCTGCGCCTCGTTTTGACGCCTGAGACAAATGATCGCATCTCAAAACTGGGCATCGAATCAATGACAACCGAGACCTGCTATCCGGTCAAGGTCTCACACGGGCATGTCATAGATCTACTGGGGAAAACGCGATATCTCTTTCTCCCAAACATCATTGATCTTCCCTCTCAAGACGAAACGAAAAACAACTTTCTCTGTCCCCTGGTTCAAGGCAACCAATACATGCTGAAAGCCGCATTGGGGCTTAAGGACGGTGAGATCATAAATCCAACGGTTCATCTTAAATATCACCCCGATATATTGGGCGTGGAACTCCATGAACAGATAGGCAAAACCTTCGGCCTGAGCTTGAGAAAGGTTATGGAAGCGCTTGATACTGCCTCTGGCAGACAACGTAGCTTCGAACATGAAATGTATCGGAAAGGGGCGGAGATCATTGCTTCCCTCAAAAACAATGAACCGGCGGTTGTTGTTACCGGAAGACCCTATAATCTTTACGACCCAAAGCTGAACCTGAGACTGGGTCAGAACCTGGCAAAGATTGGCATAACAGCCTTTCCTATGGACTTTCTGGACATTAGTGAAATTGATTTGTCAGACTTCCCAAACATGTACTGGGCATACGGCGCCTTGATGCTGAAAACGGCCAAACTCATAAAGGCCACCAATAATTTCTTCGGTCTCCACCTTACGAATTTCAGCTGTGGCCCAGATTCCTTTAACGAGCATTTTTACAAATACATTATGGGAGACAAGCCTTATCTCATCCTCGAACTCGATGAGCACAGTGGTGTAGCAGGGGTTATGACAAGGCTTGAGGCATACAGAAACGTAATACAATCAGTTCAAAAAATCGAGGCAGCAGAAACGCAAACTCCACCTATCACCGCTATTGCATCCTAAGGGCATGAACAAGGTACAGCAATTAGACACATTTCGGGTTATGTCGGAAGGTGTCGGCAGGTTTAACGTTCAGGGAAAGACATGCTTGATTCCGGAGATGAACCGGATTGGGTGCCATCTCATGGCAGGGGTTTTCCGGGGCTTTGGGATCAATGCTGTGGTCATGGAGACTTATGAAGGTCTGGACCTGGGAAAGGAATTCACCTCTGGAAAAGAGTGTTTTCCCTGTGTGGTCACGCTGGGGGACATCCTCCTGCACATGCAAAAAGAAAAGAATCGGCTCCGAGACCGATTCAATCCGGAGAACTATATGTATTTCATGCCTGAGGCCAGCGGTCCCTGCCGTTTCGGAATGTATAACAAATATCACCGCATGGTCCTCGATTCCCAGCCTGACTTGGATAGGCTCAAGATCGTCACACTGAGCACCGATGACGCCTATGCCCTTGATGGATTGATACCTCAGGATAAGCTACAAGATTTTTACAAGGCCGGGTATCTCTCCATTGTTGTCGGTGACATACTCGATAGATTACTGTGGCGCACTAGGCCCTATGAGAGAGAGGCGGGGATGGCCGATTCTTTCATAGATGACGCAATGGAGCGGATGACCGCATCCTTCGCTCATCACTCCGCTACAAAGAACTTCTCCGCAATACTGAATGATTTATTGAGAATCGTTGAGCAAGGAAAGGAGATTATTGACCCCCGGATTCACCGGAAACCCCTGATCGCAGTGGTCGGGGAGATCTACGTACGGTCGCACCTGAAATCCAACCAGGATACCATTCGAACCCTCGAGAAATACGGTGCCGAGGCGGTGAACGCCTCCATCGGCGAATGGATAAACTATACAACCTATGAACAGGTGCGCACAGCCAAGATTGCGTTTCGATTGAACCTAAAAAAACTTCTGCTCAAGGGTTTAAAGGAAGCCCTTGTGAAATACCTCAAATACAACCTGAAACTCTTCTACCAATACATGGTGCAGCGTAAGGTTTACCGGTCCGCCGGCGCCTGTCTCGACATCATTGATGATCACAAGATCGGGCACCTGGAACGGGCCCTTAAGGCTGGAAACAGCTTTTCCTTTGAAGTAGGCACCGAGGCCTGTCTCAGCATCGCATCAGCCTTGGAACATGCTCATAAAGGATATAACGGCATTGTCAACATCTTTCCCTTTACCTGCATGCCAAGCAACCTCACCTCCTCCATTGCCAAACCCTTGATGGCCAAGCTCAACGTCCCTTACATCGATGTCTCATATGACGGCTCCTTTCAGCCCGGCAGGGAGGCAGCACTCAGAACCTTTATGTATCAAGCCTATCAACACTTCAACAGTCATGGTAGACCATAAATGTCAACAAAAATGCTTATCAACGCGGTGGAGCCTGAGGAATACCGGGTTGCCATACTGAAAGATGGCGATCTGGATGAGTTCTATATCGAAACCTCAGCAAAAGAAGAAACCAAGGGCAACATTTACAAGAGCGTGATTTCCAGGATTGAGCCCTCGCTGCAGGCCGCCTTTGTGAACTACGGTGCCGAAAAAAACGGGTTCTTGACCTTGGGGGAAATACATCCCGAATATTATGAATCTCAGGGCGTCATTCCTGAAACCAAAGCGCCTATACCGATAGAGAAGGCAATCAGGCCCGGAAAAGAGATCCTCGTGCAGGTGACCAAGGAGATGTTAGGGAAAAAAGGAGCCTATCTGACCACCTATATTTCGTTGGCAGGTCGCTATCTTGTCCTTACCCCTGGTAGGACCACGACAGGTGTCTCCCATCAGATAGAGGATGAGGAGGAGAGGCACAGGCTTAAATCCGATATGAGCCATCTCAAGGTGCCTGAGGGCATAGGGTATATCCTAAGAACTGCGGCCCAAGGACACAAAAAACGGGTAATAGGCCGGGAATTGAGCAATCTTTTGCGCATGTGGCAGGAGATCAAGAAAAAGGCCGAAACCCAACGTGCCCCGCAGCTTATCTTTAAGGAACAGGATCTCGGACTCAGGACCCTCAGAGATTATTTTACGGCAGAGGTAGACGAGGTCCTCGTTGATGATCGAGAAACCTGGGCTGAAATCAGGGACTTCATGAAGATTATCTCACCCAGGCATCAGAAAAGTGTGAGGCTCTATCGCGAGAAGAAACCCATATTCTCCGAATACGGTATTGAAAAACAGATCGAACAAATCTATAGTAATAGGGTGCCCCTGCCGACAGGGGGTTCAATCGTAATTGACTCTACCGAGGCCTTGATCGCCATTGACGTGAACAGCGGTAAGTCTAAGAGAAGTAGGGATGTGGAGAGTACGGCCTTTAAGACAAATCTTGAGGCTACTCCAGAGATAGCCAAACAACTAAGACTTAGGGACATCGGTGGGCTGGTGGTAATAGATTTTATCGACATGAAGGACCATAAGCATGGACGGGAGGTAGTGAAACTGCTGAGAGATGAGCTCAAAAGGGACAAGGCAAAGATAAACGTCTCTCAGATATCGAAGTTCGGGTTGTTGGAGCTTTCACGGCAGAGGTTGCGACCGTCAATAGAATCGAAGAGTTACCAGATCTGTGAATATTGCCAGGGAAGAGGGATCGTTCGGTCTGTGGGCGCTACATCGGTCTCTTTCTTGCGGCAGATCTGGCTCGGCGCGTCAAAAGGAAATATTGAGAAGGTAACAGGAATCTTGCCCAGCACAGTGGCAAACTATCTCCTCAATAAAAAGAGGGCCGAACTTGCTGAGCTTGAGAAACGATATGATGTGAGCATCGAAATCCAGGGAAACCCTGATCTCCCCCCGTGGGGCGGAACCGTCGAGTTCACGAAGAAAGCCGAACCAAAAGAGACTTAAGGTTTGCGCGCCTGTAGCTCAGTTGGATAGAGCAGTGGACTTCTAATCCGCAGGCCGCAGGTTCGAATCCTGCCAGGCGCGCCAGGTGAGTATCGGGTGCCAGCCATTATTGGCTGGCTTTTTTTGGCCCTTTTCTTGCAAATGATCGATTGAAGTGACATAGAATACAGCACTCTTTCAATCCTGTCGCATGAAACCTGATGCTGTTTTCCATGTCTAAGACCTGAATTTACCTAAGAAACTAATATTGTTGACAGGAAACGATAACTTCAATACTATTGTGCCCGTCAATCTCTAAGGAAAGGAGTCAGCTATGTATCTGAGAAAGGTATTGATTTTAGTGGTGGGTGCCGTTTTGCTCAGTGCGACAGTTTACGCACAAGATACCAGCTTACAATTAGACAAGAAAAACGCCTTTGCAATAAAGTTGGGTTATAAATGGTATGGAGACAGTGATGTGTTCGATTTTTGGGGTTTGAACAATAATGATTTCGACGTGTTTGTCACGAGTCTGGCCTACGAACGAATGCTCCGTCCACGAATCGGCCTTGAGGTTGCCTGGGGTTTTTTCAGATCGAATGAGGTGTACCGATCCCGCTCCGATCTTACCATCACGAACTGGTACATCTCCCCCACTCTCAAATACTACTTCCCCGTTGGTGAGTCCTTTGTGTTCTACGGGGGCGCAGGTGTGGACTATTATAATACCGAATGGGATCACCTAGTTACACGTCCTACTTTCACGTATGAATACGGCCATGATCGTTTTAACTCCCTTGGCTTACACGGGCTTGGCGGGGTTGAGTGGTACTTTTTCAAGACCCCGGAAAAACACGGTTTTTACAGTGCACCTGTTAGCCTCTTTTTTGAATGCCAATATACCTGGCTCGAAATCGATAAGGTTGACGACAGGGAGATACGGGAGATCAATGCTCAATTGGGCCAATCCTATCCGACGCATGAACTTGATATGGGGGGAATCATGTTTTTCCTGGGCCTTAGGTGGCATTATTAAATGCCAAATCGATTATTGCCGTAACTCCGCAAAACAGTGATGGCCATTTATTCTGCTTGATGTGGTATTGCGGAGGGATATGGATGTCTTTTTTTGCACCGAACTAGGCAGGCGCTTTGAGCCTGCTCTTTCCCGATGATCCAGGCGGGCGCCCGTCCCCATTGCAGACTTCTAGATGCAGAGGAGTTGGAATCACCTTTGAAGCAGCACGCCCGCCTTCATCTGCAGCATAAGCGAGCATAACAGCATGGGCTTCTTCGGTGTCAAAAAAAGACATCCATCTCCCTCGGGACAACGGAGTTTCAGAGTTAGGGCAATAATCGATAATGCCAATTTCTAACTCGTCGGCACGACTGAGAACAAGGGGGGTTGCTCACGACAAAGAAGCTTAGTCTCTCGATTCTGCTGAATTGTCTCTTTTAACAGTGATCCTTTTCCCATCTGGATAGACGAGTACCTACCGATTTTTGAAGATATAACTCAAGAACTTGAAAACCAGTTTTGCGGCAATGAAATCAGGTGCTTTGTTATGTTTGTTTGGCAACAGCTCCACTACATCAAAGCCAACAACATGGCGATTCTCAGCCACCTCCTTCAACAGCCCAATAACCTGATACCAACTAAGCCCGCCCGGCTCAGGCGTTCCCGTGGAGGGCATGGTAGAAGGATCAAATACATCCAAGTCTATGGTTACATACACACTGGCCGAAAGCAGTTCAACGACCTTTTCAACCCAATCACTCCGTAGAAAGATATCCCTGGCAAGAAAAACTCTTGCCGTATCAAGCCTGTTAAACTCCTCCCTGCTCATCGATCTAATTCCCACCTGTACCGTCTGGCACGTTTCCTCTATTCTGGCCATGACGCAGGCATGATTGAACATAGAACCGTGGTATGATTCCCTGAGGTCTGCATGCGCATCAAGCTGCAGCACGGTGAGATCTGCAAAATGGTCTTTGAGCCCCTGCACAGCACCTGGAGTTACCGAATGATTGCCCCCAAGCATGACTGGAAACTTGCCGTCATTGGCAAAGGAGGTAAAACGCTCTCGGACTATCTGGGTCAGCTTTTCTGGAGATCGGGGAAGGTGCGGCGACTCAAAGGTGTGTATCCCATGAAGATGAACCTCGCTATCGGTCTCGATATCGTATAATTCCACATGAGCCGAGGCCTCAATGATTGCCTCCGCCCCTTGATCCGAGCCCTTTTGCCATGTGGCCGTGTAGTCGTAGGGAATCGGCAATACCACGATTTTCGCCGATTGATAATCGGTCCAGTTGCAGTCTTTTCCTCCAAACGGTGTGTTAGTCATGCGGTAACCTGAGCTAACTGGATTCCTCTCGGAAACCCCGTTCCTCTCTCAATCATATGCACCTCCGGCCTCTTTGAGTCAAATGCCCCGACGATCAGATCTCGAGCCATATCCGTATCAAAGGGTTTACAGGAGAAAAGATCCACGAAGGCGTATCCCTTTTCAACAAAGGTATGGACTGAAAGGTGGCTTTCGGCTATGACCACAAATCCAGTTATGCCGTTATCCTCAGGCCTTATCCCTTTGTACGGAAATACATAGGGCTGCGTAATCTTCTCCATCCCGATCTTATCAGGGACGGCGTTAAGAAAATCAAAGATAAACGCAAGATCATTGATCCTTTCCGGATCGCATTCGGATAAATCCAGCATAAGATGGGGGCCAAAATAAGATCCCTTTTTCATTTCGCATAAACCCTCCCTCTTAGAAATAGCATCAATAGCATCACATGATCGGCCAATAATGATGGTTTCGTAAAAAGTCTTCTTATCGTCATGCCGGACTTGATCCGGCATCCAGAACCTATTGAATTTACTGGATTCCGGCTTCCGCCGGAATGACAGAAAAATGGGAAAACCGACTTTTTGCGAGTTCATCAATAATACACAAACCGAAATTTATCTCAACATTTTTTTGTGTTGCTCCGTAATTGCCCATAATTCTTAAGGTAGACCCTTATGGCTTTTGCCGGGCACTATTAGTCAGATGCGAAAGACGGCTCAACCCTCATGACCTGAGGGCTACCTCGGGACCCAGCACGATCATGGGTAGATAAGAGGACATCAGGCGAGGTGTAAGCAGAAAAACTCCTGAGGAAGGATTACTGCTGTAAGGGCTTGCCTATATATGACCTGCTGTGCGGTTATAGTGAAACAACTAAATGCTTCGATTCGTAAATACAGTCACGTATTCTGAATGAATTCGTCATTGAATTTATGTATCGGAGGGCTAAGGGAAGCTCCACTCCATTCCGATCGGGGCATTCTGCCATTTTCAGTAACAACAAATGGAATTCTTGTGTGTCCAATGGTCAATCCGAAATGCGCTGAGCCAGCAAGTGCCGGCAGTCCAGCCATGGAATAAGGAAACAACCCGGAACGCCCGATTGCAAAACAGAATTCATTCAAAATCTTTCAGTCCTGCGAGTTTCACCCCCTTCTCGGTCATATCCTTCATTGCCTTCTTAGTTGTCTCTTCTGCAATTCCCTTACATAGTTCAGGCATGACAAGTGTTTCAAATCCCTTTCTTATGCCATCCACTGCTGACCAATACACACAATAATCCAAAGCAAGGCCACAAACGAAAATCCTCTTTAAATTTGCGTTTCCCAAATAGCCTGCAAGTCCGGTATCTGTTTGCCTGTCATTCTCTGTAAAAGCCGAATAACTGTCGATTTCTCGATCTATTCCTTTTCGAATAATGAGGTGTGCCATAGTAACATTCAGTTGATTATGGAATTCAGATCCTTTTGTGCCTTGGATACAGTGATCAGGCCAAAGTACAGGACCAATCCCAAAACTCCATCTATTTGATCAAATGGCTTTTTCCCTTCATGTTGACCGGCAAAAGATAAATGGTTTATTGGATGCCAGTCTTGTGTAAGAACATTTCTTGCTCCGTTTGTGTGAAACTTTTTCATTAGGTTGTTTATTCCTGCAACAATTTTGTCTCCATCTTTAACAGCTAGGGCACCGCCAGGCATAAAATCATTTTGAATATCAACAACGATGAGGGCATCTCTTGGTTCGATTGAAATAGACATGGTAAATTAACCTTCCCTTAATTCTAACAAAGCCATAGAATTCCTTTTTTTGGCTTTTTCACAAATGGTGCTCCGAATTTTGCTAATAGTCCGTGCTATTTTAGCAAATCCCCCCTTATGCTACAACAACTTGGGGCTCGCTGCTGCGATCGCAAACTGCAGAATATTATGTGCTAAAATATCTAACCATATCAGCTACTTGCAACCACTCATTAGGCGCAACAAGCCTCTCTTACATTGAAAAGGCATGAAAATTGCTTCAGTTATCCCAAACAGCCAATTCGGTCCCGAGCGTAAAAAAGGCATATCAGTCTCATTGGCTTGCTGCCTCAATCGTGAAGAAACCGCCAGGCATCGCTTTCACAAGGACGAGTTGGCATGGCAAGCCTCCCTGGAACAACCGACACTATGGCGTGTTTGCCAGCAGGAAAACATCTTGACAAGGTGAGAAGAAAAATTTTAAAAATGGTTATATTTATCTTCTTGGAAAAATCAACCTTTATTAAGGAGGAGACCGTTGAAATCCAAGAGACTCTATTTCGGTCTTAGTCTATTTTTCGTTCTTTTGCTGAGCTTATCTCCATTCGTAGTGGCTGGCCCAAAGGCCAAACACGTTATCTCAAAGGGTGATAACCTCTGGTCGATCTGTGAACGATATTACAACGATCCGTGGATTTGGCCGGAGTTATGGGAAATGAATATATTCATAACCAACCCTCACTGGATTAGGCCTGGTGAAATTATCACCCTCTATGACTACGAAACCCTCAAAGCGAAGGCTCAGAAGAGAATGCCTGCAACCAATCAGAGCATGCCTGCAACCAAAGAGCAGCCAAAACCCTCTGGAGAGACTTTGGGAATCGATGTTTCAAGCATTACGAACATAAATGCCCTCGGCTTTCTTCAACAGGAGAAGGAGGAGCCGTGGGGAACGATTTTTGACCTGGAGACTGAGAAAATACTGGTTAGCAAGAACGATATTGTCTACGTGAGGATGTATAAAGAGGGCGTTAAGCCTGGAGATACATTCACCATATATAACACTTCAAATCCAATAAACCATCCCATTACCGGTGAACATAGTGGATACATCCACTCCTTCAAGGGAATAGTGGAAATCGAGAAAGCAGACCAAGGTTACCATATTGCAAGAATAACCGAATCGTTCAGGACCATCCGCAAAGGCGATCTCCTCATTCCCTACGAGCCGGTTTCCACCTGCATCCTCCCCATTCCCTGCCAGGGTACTGTATACGCCCATGTTGTGGCCGGAAAAGACGATTTAACGGTACACGGACAGGGTTCGGTCGTCTATATTGACGCTGGTCGCACCGGTGGCCTCATGACGGGCAATCTCTTTGAGGCCATCCAGGAAAGAGAATCGATCGCCGATCCGCAAAAGAAAGAGAAGGTTGCCTTGCCACCGGTTGTCCTGGGCAGAATCCTCATCCTGCAAACAAAAGAGGATACGGCAATCGGAATTGTTTTTTGGGCTTCCAAGGACTTCGGGAATGCGGCCAAAATCAGATCCTGCTCATGGGAGAAGCAGCCCATACAACTGGCCATTCTGCCGACCTGCCCGATCCAATAGCAAGAATGGGAAAAAATCGAGTCTTTCGGCGATCAATAGAAAGTAAACCCAGACCTAGTCTTTTATCATGTCGCTCTCCGGTCACACAGCCTTCATAACAGGCGCTGGCCAAGGTATTGGTAAGGCCTGCGCCCTCGCCTTCGCTTCTCGGGGCGCGAATCTGACACTGATAGACAAGAACCAAGATAGCCTGACCAATGTCGCCTCGGAAGTATCCAGAGCCGGGGGTACGGTAACGCAATTCGCGTTCGATCTCACCGACCTGGAAGGACTTAAAGAAATAGGAGAAACGGATTGGAAGAAAGTTCCGATTGATATCCTCGTGAATAACGCTGGATTTGACCGGCCAGGCACGACTGCCAAAATTGACAAAAAGGGATTCGATGAGGTTATTACAATCCACGTCACTGTGCCGTTAATGCTAATCCAGCTCTTTCTGCCGGATATGCAGGCAGCAGGATGGGGTCGGATCATTAATATAAGCTCCATATACGGACTCATCGGGGGCAAAGGGGAAGTTGCCTATTCTACTGCCAAGGCAGGAGTCATTGGATTGACCAAATCAGTAGCTAAGGAATGTGGTCGGGATGGTGTTACCGTTAATGCCGTACTGCCGGGGCTCATACGGACTCCTACCATAGAGAGGTTTATGGCCGAAAAATACAAACAGCAAATCATCGCTGATACAGCGCTCGGAAGGATAGGTGAACCTGAGGAGGTAGCGAGGGTTGTGGCATTTCTGGCCTCAGAGGATGCCTCGTTTATTACCGGTATTACCCTTCCTGTCTCCGGAGGATGGGGTGTGCTCTGAATGATTTTGTATACCATACCCCCCTCTTACCAGCAAACACCAGATAGCACCCTAACCGTGACGATGTCTCACCATTAGGCCATCAGGATTACAGTCACCACGGATTCCTCATTACATGGGTAACATCTCCTCACTGTTTTCACTTATCAGCGGGCAAATCCCTTTTTCTTTTCGATGATTGGACGGTCGGGCATCTTAGAAGCCCATTATACTCAACTTAGAAATACAGGTCTTCTGGTTTTCTAACAACAAAAGGCTTGACTATGGTCATTTTTGGTTATATTCCACCACAGGAAATGGATATCTGAGTGTGTCACATGACAATATGGTCAGATAGCAAATTGAGCTGGCTTGCCCTGAAGATGATACCCAATTTGGGAAATATTACCTATAAGCGCCTTCTTGACAGATTCGGTGATCCGGATACCGTGTTTGAAGCTGAACTCGGTGATCTCCTCCAGGTGGATGGACTCAGAGTTGAGACGGCGAAGAGGATCATAAACAGGGCCTGGGAGGGGATACCGGAGAAGGAATTGTCGGCCCTCCAGAAGGGCGGCATCAGGCTCATCACGATGGCAGATCCTTCTTATCCGGTCGATCTGAGAGAAATCCATGACCCACCTCCTCTTCTCTATTTAAGAGGAAATGAAATCCCGCAAAACCAGGTGAAGGTTTCCGTCATCGGATCAAGAAATCCCAGTCACTACGGTCTGAAAGTGACCGAGAACATTTGTCAAGGCCTGGCAATGAGAGATATAGCTGTTGTCAGCGGCATGGCCAGAGGGATAGATTCAGCCGCCCACTGGGGGTGCCTGAGGGCAGGAGGATTTACTGTGGCAGTGTTGGGCTCTGGTGTCGATGTTATATACCCAGAGTCAAACTGGAAGCTTTTTAATTATATCGCAGAACAAGGTGCAGTTATTACCGAATTCGCCTTAGGGAGTCCTCCCGAGGCAAAGAATTTTCCAATAAGAAACAGGATAATCAGCGGCCTGTCCAAGGGCGTAGTGGTTGTGGAGGCCTCAAAAAGGAGCGGCTCACTTATCACAGCCTCTCTCGCTTTGGAGCAGGGCAGAGAAGTCCTGGCTGTACCGGGTAGCATAGACTCCTTTAAGAGCACGGGCACACATCTCCTCATCAAACAAGGTGCCAAACTTGTTGAAAATGCAGATGACATAGCGCAAGAGCTTGGCCTGGATTCTTTCTATCCCAGCCAGATTGGTACAGGCAAACCTAGGACCTTACCTCTTCTCGAAGAGGATGAAAAAAGAGTTTATGAAGTCCTGAGCCATTATCCCCTTCACATCGATCACATAGTCAGGCAAATCAAGTTGGATTCAGCAATGGTTGCTGGTCTTTTAACCGCGCTAGAGCTGAAAGGGATAGCCAAACAGTTGCCGGGAAAGATGTTTGTCCTCCGGTAGTTGTGCTTCGCTTTTTTGACCCAGACTGTCCCACGGCGTGAAATACGAGATAAGCCGATATTGTTGTTACCTATGAGGTGCTAGACGTTGTTAGGACGTATACTTCATAGGATGAGCAATAGAATGCCTTTAACCCAAAGACCAGACAAATAGGGCAATTTGAAAAAGATGGAGAAGAAAAGGACACGAGGCTCTGGCAGGGCATCCACAAAGATCCCTGATACAACGGGTAGACAGCTGGTTGTCGTCGAATCTCCCGCCAAGGCTCGCACGATAAACAAATACCTTGGTTCAGATTATGTGGTTGCTGCCTCAGTTGGACACGTTCGTGATCTCCCCGAGAAGAACCCAAAAGGCGTGAAAGACCCGGTTCCCGGGGTCGATCTCTCTCATGATTTTACCCCAACTTACGAGGTGATCAAGGGGAAGGCAAGGATCGTTACGGAATTGAAAGGCGCTTCGAAAACGGCTTCTGGAATCTGGTTGGCAACGGACCTCGATCGTGAAGGAGAGGCCATTGCATGGCATCTGGCTGAAGCGCTCGCGGTCAAACCGGAGCATGCCAAACGGGTAGTATTCAATGCCATAACCAAAAGTGAGATCGAAAAAGCCTTTCGCAATCCCCGTCCCATCGATATAGACAAGGTCAACGCACAACAGGCTCGACGGATTCTCGACCGAATCGTGGGATATCAGGTTTCGCCTCTCTTGTGGAAAAAGGTCTCAGGCGGGCTGAGCGCAGGCCGCGTGCAGTCAGTGGCGGTTCGGTTGGTGGTAGAGCGGGAACGTGAGATCGAAGCCTTTGTGCCGAAGGAATACTGGAAGCTAGCCGCCTATTTTACCTCCGACATTGATAATGCTATCGCCATTGGCGAACAATGGCATATGTGGCTGAGCGAGGCTAGGTTAGAACCAAAAAACAGAAAAGTAAAAGGTCGCACGGTACGGGAAAAAAATGCCTGGCTGGCTCAACACAACAGCCTCGCTGCTGATTTGATTGAAATTGACACCAAGAAATTTGAACCTAAGGACAGCGAATCAGCACTCGAAGCAATCAAGGCAACAGGCTTTCGCCTTGTGGAGAAGATCGAGACTGAAAACCCCAAGGCCAAAGGCCCTGCACAACGCATCACCCGCCTAAAGGGCTCGGTGGCCGGAGGGCCGAAGTGGCACGTGAAGTCTATTCAAACCAAAAGAGTGAAAAGCCACCCCTTTGCCCCGTTTATCACCAGCACGCTCCAACAGACAGCTGCAAACCAACTTGGCTTCCCGGCTCAGGTAACCATGCGTACCGCCCAGGAGCTCTACGAAGGCGTTCAAATCAGCACAATGGGCTCGCTGGGTCTCATAACCTATATGCGAACCGATTCAACTCATCTCGCGCCTGAAGCCATCGCCGCGGCAAGAGCATACATCGCTTCGAGTTTTGGCAGTGAGTATCTTCCCCCAAAAGCAAATGTCTTCGCCTCTTCGAACAAGAAAGCTCAAGAAGCGCACGAGGCCATCCGCCCAACTGATGTGACGCTCTTTCCGGAGCACATACGATCATCACTGACTGATCGGCAATACAGGCTATACAAAATCATCTGGGAGCGATTTGTGGCATCTCAGATGAGCGATGCCCAGTGGGACACCACAACCATCTTGATCTCAGGCCTTGCTGACGGAAATGAGTTTGTTTTCCGGGCGACCGGGAGGATGCTTGTCTTCGATGGATATTATAAAGTGGCGGGCCTTCCCACTGCGTCAGAGGAGGTGATGCTGCCGAAGGTGGTTGAGAAACAGCAGCTTGCAGCATTTGACCTGGACCCCACCCAGAACTTTACCTCGCCCCCGCCCCGATACACAGAAGCATCCTTGGTTAGAAAGCTCGAAGCAGAGGGAATAGGCAGGCCAAGCACCTATGCACAGATCATACAAGTGATTCAAAATCGCAAATACGTGGAGAAACGCCAGAACCTGTTCCATGCCACCGATCTGGGCTCGATTGTTACCGATAAACTCATTGAAGCATTTCCCGAAATCATGGAGGTGGGGTACACGCGCGATATGGAGCAACAGCTTGATGACATAGAAGAGAAGCATGCCGATTGGATACAGATGCTGAAAAGATTCTACGGTCCTTTCAAAAAGAGCCTTGACGCCGCATACGAAGACATGAAGCACGCCAAGGCCGAAATCCAACCTGCCCCTCATACCTGTCCGGAATGCGGCAGCCAAACGGTATATCGGTTTGGTCGAAACGGTCGCTTTCTGAGCTGTTCCCAGTACCCTAACTGCAAGTATGCTGCACCAATTGACCGAGAGGGAAATCCCCTTTCGCCAGAACTGACTGACGTGGCCTGCCCTGAATGCGGTGCGCCTATGCTGTTGCGTAAGGGTCGTTACGGACCCTTCTTAAGCTGTAGCAGATACCCCGATTGTAAGGGCATTGCGAATCTTGATAAGAAGGGCCATGTCAGCCCGCCAAAGATCCCGCCCTTGATTACCGATCTCACATGCCCCAAGTGTGGGGCCCCCTTAAACCTTCGTCGGGGCAGCCGGGGACCCTGGCTCAGCTGTTCCACCTTTCCCAAGTGCACGGGAAGGCTCGGCTGGGGTTCATTGGACAAAACCACAAAGCCAAGGTGGGAACTGGCATTGGAACAACACGAAAAAGCGCATCAACAGAAAACTATCCGCAAGCTCGACGGTACCCCTGTCGGCGAGGACTACAAGCCACAGACCCAGGACATCGATGAAGGAATAGGTGACTCCTCGCAGTGACATTTGATTTGTCCGATTGATACCCTACAGCTTGCTGCAGGGAGCTTCATTAAACGCCACTGTGACCGAACCCCCCATCTCCCCTTTTCGTGCAATCCAGCTCTACGACCTCTTCAATGATTGCTCGGGACACCTTGGTGATAATGATCTGCCCTATCCTATCGCCCCTTTTCACGGTAACTTGTCTTTTGCCCCAGTTGATAGCAATAACGCCGATTTCACCCCGGTAATCGGAATCAATCGTTCCCGGAGAATTAACCAGTCCCAGCCCGTATTGTAGGGCCAGGCCGCTCCTTGGCCTAACCTGGGCCTCATAACCGGGAGGGAGAGAAATAGATAATCCGGTACGGATAAGCTTTATTTCTCCTGGCTGCAAGGTAATTTCCGCGTCAACTGCCGCCCGGAGATCCAGCCCGGAGGAGCCTTCTGATTGATAGGCTGGCAGAGGCAAATCTGGATTATTATCCAATCTCTTCACCCTTACGGTAACCTTGTCTATTTCACCCTCAGCCCTGCTTTTGTATGACGAGGTATTCTGACCCAATTGCCTTTCTGCCTCGACCTGAATTCCTTAATCTACGATAGCGACGTAATCACCAGACTGCTCGACAAAAGCCACTGAGAAAGTTTGGGCAAAGAGACAAATAGGAAGAGAGGAGACGATGGAGCCATTGGGGTTCTCCCTTTTAGGAAAAAGGCAGTGGGTCTACCGCGAGGGAATCCCTTTCCACAGGACCCAGCACTGTCACTGAAACCTTATCTGCCGAGAACATCCTCCTCGATGCATCTATTACTTCATCCAAGGTTACCCTCTCAAGCTCTGCTATCAACTCGTCGTCAGACACATACCGGTTGAAAACATATTCGTTTTTCGCCAGTCGCATCATCAGGTTATTCGTACTCTCCGTGGCCAACATGAGACCCCCAACAAGGTAATCCTTTGCCCCGCTTACGTCATGTTCTAAGGGGTCTCCTTTCTGTATGTCCGTAATAAGGGAACCGATCAACTCCAACACCTGGTTAACTGCATCTTTATCCGTAGCCACATAGATCCTTATGAGCCCTGTATCTGTATAAGAACTGAGATACGAATAAAGAGAATAAGCCAGACCCCGCTTCTCCCTGATCTCCTGAAAAAGCCTGCTGCTCATGTTACCACCGAGAATGGTGTTGAAAACAGCCTCTGCAAAACGTTCCTTTCCGGACAGCGATGAAGCCTGTGCACCCAAGCACAGATGAACCTGTTCTATTTGCTTGGGGTAGCAAGATACGCTCGGGTTCACCGGGGGGGTACGTCTCGGTGGAATGCCATCACTTTTCGCAGGAAGGGACTCAAAGAAGGGCCTGAAATGATTGACCAGGAGATCGTGATTTACCTTTCCAGCAGCTGCAATGACAACGCCTTGCGAGGAATAGAACCTTGAGAGATAATCATGGATCTGGCTTTTATTGATGCTTTTCACCGTTTCCTTTGTGCCCAGAATTGGCCTCCCCAGAGGCTCGCCTGCCCAGAATAATTGGTCAGAGAGGATCTGGACATATTCATCATGGGTATCCTCCATCATACTGATTTCTTGGAGAACAACCGCCTTTTCCAATTCCAAGTCGTCTTCGGAAAAGAGCGAATTGATGAATATATCCGAAAAGAGTTCCGTCAAGAATTTGAGGTGGTGATCCAGCACCCTAGCATGAAAGCATGTCTGTTCTTTGGTGGTAAAGGCATTGGAAAATCCGCCAATTGTATCGAGATCCTTTGCAATCTGCGTGGCGGATCTGCTCTTGGTGCCTTTAAAAAGCATATGTTCGATAAGATGAAATATCCCCCTTTCTTGCTCGAATTCATCCCTCGATCCCGCGTTCACCCAGATGCCAAGTGAGACCGATTTGGCATGAGGTATATGTTGTGTGATTATCTTGATCCCATTGGCAAGAACGGTCTTTTTATAAGTCATCTGCGTCCCGTCCCAGAGCAGCCTTCCTGGAAAGCCTGATCTTTCCGTTACTGTCAATTTCGGTGACCTTGACGAGCACCTCATCGCCTTCCTTCAGGATATCGGTCACCTTCCCTACCCGCTCATGACTCAACTGAGAGATATGGATCAAACCTTCAGAGCCCGGCAGAATCTCAACAAAAGCACCGAAATCCATAATCTTGGTTACTTTGCCCTGATACAATTTGCCGACCTCCGCCTCCCGCACGATGTCTTTTATCATTTCTATGGCCTTGTCGGTTCCCTCGCTCTCAGTCGATGCTATCATTACCGTGCCATCATCATCGATATTGATCTGGGTACCAGTTATGAGGGTGATGTGCCTGATCATCTTTCCTCCGGGGCCAATGATATCCTTGATCTTCTCCGGCTTAACGGTGATGGTAACGATCCTCGGTGCATACTTCGATATCTCCGGCCTGGATCCAGACAGGGCTTTCTTCATTTCGCTGAGAATATGTAACCGTGCATCTCTTGCCTGCCCTAGAGCCTTGGCCATTATTTCCTTTTTGAGCCCATCAATCTTGATATCCATCTGGAGTGCCGTTATGCCGTACTCTGTTCCCGTGACCTTGAAGTCCATATCACCGAAATGATCCTCATCTCCAATAATATCAGTGAGTATGGCAACACTATCGCCCTCTGAGATAAGGCCCATCGCCACACCGGCAACGGGATCCTTAACAGGAACACCGGCATCCATCAGTGAAAGAGACCCTCCACATACACTCGCCATAGATGACGATCCATTTGATTCCACAATTTCGGATACCACTCTGACGGCATACGGAAAATCCTCCTTCTCCAATAACACGGGAAGAAGGGCCCTTCTCGCGAGTGCACCATGCCCAATCTCTCTTCTGCCCGGTGCCCCGAGCCTCTTTGCTTCGCCTACACTGAAGGGAGGAAAGTTGTAATGAAAGGTGAACCTTCTATAGGTATCCCCGTAGATTGATTCTATCTTTTGTTCATCGCTTTCAGTACCGAGGGTAGTCAAAACCATTGCCTGGGTCTCACCTCTGGTAAACAAAGCCGACCCATGAACACGAGGCAAAATGCCCACCAGACACTCAATTGGCCTGACTTCAGTGAATGATCTCCCGTCGATCCTCTTTTCTCCGCCCAAAACCAGATCTCTAACTAATTTTTTCTCTAACTCGTATACGGCATCCTTTATCTCTGCGCCCCGATCTTCATCGTCTTCTTTCAGGGATTCCATAATAGAATCAACGGCCTCAGATACCTTGGATTGCCGGGCCATCTTCTCGCCACAAGAAAGGGCTTCCTTTATCAGCGGTTCTCCGAGCTCCCTCACTTTTGCAATCAACTGTTCGTCTTTCTGCGGGGTGACAAAAGGACGCTTTTCTTTGCCCACGGCATTTCTCAGTTCTATTTGCATATCGATGGTAGACTGTAACGCTTGGTGACCAAAATAGATGGCCTCGAGCATGTCATCTTCAGTGGCGAACTTGGCGTCACCCTCTACCATGACCACGTCGCTCTTTGTCCCGGCCACAATCAGATTCAAATCGCTCTCTTCTTGCTCCTCGAGGTTTGGAAATGCAATGAGTTTGCCGTCAACCCTTCCTACTTGTACGCTTCCAACCGGACCTCCAAAGGGGATATCGGATATTGTGATAGCGGCAGATGCGCCAAATATGCCTAATGCCGCAGGATCATTTTCCCTGTCAAAAGATAAAACACTGGCGATTATCTGAGTCTCAAAGTTGTATCCATCGGGAAAAAGAGGCCTGAGCGGCCTATCTATCAATCGAGAGGTCAGAGTCTCCTTTTCACTCGGTCGCCCCATATCCCGGCGGAAGAAATTCCCCGGGATCTTCCCTGCCGAATATGACATTTCTTGAAAATCAACCGTTAAAGGCAGAAAATCAACGCCCACTCTCCGCTGATCAGTGGAAACGACCGTCACCAGAACAACTGTTTCTCCCATAGTTACGATGACGGCTCCGCTCGCTTCACGGGCAATCCTACCAGTCTCAACGTTTATTCTTTTCCCGTTGACATGAGCTGATATGTTTTTAATCATGTCTGTCATCCTCTTCTTTTTTTTGTTTTCTCTATTTCCTTAGACCCAATTCCTGAATGAGATTCTTGTACTGATCAGGATCTTTCACCTTGAGATAGTTCAAAAGGCGCCTTCTTTGACCAACCATTTTGAGCAGTCCCCTCCTTGAATGATGATCCTTGGGGTGCACCTTAAAATGATTGGTAAGATCATTGATGCGTTTCGTCAAAAGTGCAATCTGAACATTTGATGAACCCGTATCTTTTTCATGAATTTTGAACTGATCAATAATCTCAACCTTGTCTTTGCTCGTTAAGACCACTTCAATTCCTCCTTACTTAATTAGGTGAAAACTCTAACTATATTATATCCATCCCCTGCTTCTTCTAATATCGCGACCAACTCCTCTCTCATGACTGCCTTGAGTGAGGCACCCGCAGGAGAAGATGAGGGCGCTTGATGACCTATTTTGCTCCTCCGTGGTTTTTGACCACTCCTGATCTCTCTTGCCACAGCATCCGATACTTCCACCTCCCGCATCCCCTTCAAGGCTTCCCTTAAAGGGATTATCACCTCGTCCAGCCTTCTATCAGATCGATATTTAGCCAGCTGTGTAACGGTACAGGCATTATTCACATGGAACGGGCCACTCTGTAATCTCCTCAAGAACGTTACGTGGGCCCCCGTACCCAGGCTATTTCCCAAATCTGCCGCAATGGTTCTAATATAGGTTCCTGAACTGCAACATACCTCTATCCACACGGTCGGAAGATCCACGGACAAGATCTCGATGTACTGAATCCTAACTTCCCTTTCTTTAAGTTTCACATCGACACCATTTCGCGCTAATTCGTATGCCCTCTTCCCTTTGTAATGCACGGCAGAATAAAGAGGCGGAACCTGTTTTATGATTCCGACGAATTCCTGTGACTTCTTTTGTATGGTTCCTTGATCCAGCTTCCCAATCTCTCTCGTTTTAATAATTCGCCCCGTTACGTCCTGGGTGTCCGTTTCGATTCCGAGCCTGAGAGCAGCCCGATAGATCTTGTCCTGAGCCATTACAAAAGGCGATAATTTTGTCCCCTGGTTCAAGAGAATTATCAGGACGCCACTGGCAAAAGGATCCAAGGTTCCTGCGTGCCCAACCTTCTTGAAGCCCATGAGACCCTTGATTGTTTCGACCACTCTAAACGAGCTCGGGCCAGATTCCTTGTCAACTATTATGATCCCATCCTTCTGAGTCATTCCCCTATCCGCAGATACCTATTCAAACCACATAATCGCCTGGTTTCATCAGGTCTTGCCTGTTTTTTTCGTTCTTTTGACTTCAAATGCAGCACATACCCCTCACGGGGAGGCACCACCTTAATCATCTGCCCTGCAAAACTCCTTCTGGTTTCCATGAGCTTCCGTCCGCAGACTATTGCCTCATTGCGAATACGTTGCACCAGTCAGGCTATTCATCCTTCTCGGGATTTAATTCCTCCAAAATTCTTTCCATCTTTTGTCCATATTCAAGGGAGGTATCATACTTAAACTGCATATCCGGGACATATCTCAACTGCAGCCTCTCGCCTATTTCTCTGCGGATATAACCCTTTGCGCTTTCAAATCCTTCCCGGGCCTGTTTTTTCTGCTCCCCTGTACCGAAAATGCTGTAGTAAACGTGGGCACGTCTAAGGTCCTTACTCACACTGACATCGGTAAGGGTAACGTCCTTAAGCCTTGGATCCTTGACTTTTCTCAAAAGAAGGTCCGATATCTCTCTTAGAATCTGGTCCCCAACCCGATGAGATCTGTTCCCTGCCAGCATGGTAGTCTCAAAAGCTACACATTTAAAATCTCGATGGATGAATCTACGATCTCCCCAAGGTAGAGTGAGTCTATGTAGGAGAGGATAGTGTCCAGAGCAGAATTCACGAATCTTCTGTCGTTGCCGACAGCGCCAATTCCGAGTTCTATCATTTGCCATTTGTCATTGGACCCGACCTCGGCAATGGAGACGTTAAATTTGTTGTGAACTTTGGCAACAACGCTCTTCACAACTTTTCTCTTCTCTTTGAGCGAGTGGTTATTATGGATGTATACCGACAACTTGAGGGTTCCGACTACCACATCAAAGCTCCGCCTTCGTCTCCTCTAAAACATAGACCTCCAATACGTCACCAGGCTTTATGTCGTTATAGTTCTCTATTCCGACTCCGCATTCAAAACCCGCGAGAACCTCTCTGGCATCGTCCTTAAAACGCTTCAATGAACCAATCTGCCCGTCGAATATGACCACATCGTCTCTCAAGAGCCGTACCTTGGCGTTCCTTTCAATCTTGCCATCGGTTACATAACATCCTGCAATAGTGCCAATCTTGGAGACATGAAATATATCCTTCACCTCTGCCCGGCCGATGATATTTTCGGTGTAAATGGGCTCGAGAAGCCCGGTCATAGCGGACTTTATATCCTCTATCACTTGATAGATGACATCGAAAAACCGTATTTCAACCTTTTCTCTCTCTGCCAGTGTCCTGACAGTCGGATTGGCCCTGACGTTAAAACAGATAATAATGGCGTCGGAGGCCGAGGCCAGCATAACGTCGCTCTCTGTAACTGCCCCTGTTGCGCCATGAATGACCTTAAGCTTGACCTCCTCGGTGCTCAGTTGAGTCAGAGAATCCGTGAGTGCCTCTACCGAACCCTGTACATCGGCCCTGACTATAATGTTCAGTTCCTTGACCTTGCCTTCTTTGATCCTGTCAAAGAGACTATCAAGGCTGATGGCATCTTGTTTTTTGGCTGTTTCAAGCCGAGCACCGGTTTTCCTGTGCTCGCTAATCATTTTGGCCTTCTTTTCATCAGGAACAACGACAAAATCATCACCAGCCATGGGCACGCCGGAAATCCCGTATATCTCAACTGGTGTGGAGGGGGGTGCGGATTTTATCTTCTGCCCCCTATCATCAAGCATGGCCCTTACTCTGCCGTAATTCTCACCGCTTACAAAAAAGTCGCCTTGTTTCAACGTACCATTGCGAATAAGAACGGCTGCAACCGGGCCTCTGTTTCTGTCAAGCCGAGCCTCAACAACGGCTCCTCGCGCATTCCTGTGATAGTTTGCCTTAAGCTCTAATATCTCAGATTGAAGCAGTATTGATTCAAGAAGTCCGTCTACGCCCTCTCCTGTTTTGGCCGATACATAGCTAAAAAGCGTATCGCCTCCCCACTCCTCGGCTATCAGACCATATGTTGTTAATTCTCTTCGAACCTTTTCTTGATCGGCACTCGCCTTATCCATTTTGTTCACGGCAACAATAATGGGAATGCCAGCCGCTTTTGCATGGTTAATGGCCTCTACGGTTTGCTCCTTTACTCCATCCTCAGCAGCAACGACCAACACGATGAGATCGGTTACCTTGGCACCGCGAGCCCTCATAGCGGTGAAGGCCTCATGCCCAGGTGTGTCAAGAAAAACCAGGTCACCATGGGGGGTGTTTACGTAGTACGCCCCTATGTGTTGCGTTATCCCCCCTGCCTCTTTATCGATAATCCTCGATTTCCTGATATAATCCAAAAGGGAGGTTTTACCGTGATCTACGTGTCCCATTATGGTAATTACCGGCGGCCGAGAAACAAGATCTTCAGGTTTATCCGCTTCTTCTGCCAGCAAATCCTCCTCTTCAACGGTCGACAGCTCCAGTTCGTATCCAAACTCGCCCGCCACCAATGAGGCAGAGTCGAACTCAATTGTCTGATTGAGGGTAACCCTTATATCAATCTCCAACAATTTCTTGATGAGCTCCGCTGCCTTCACTCCCATACTCTTTGCCAACTCAGCAACACTGATAACACTGGGAACCTTTATCCTACGTTTAATGGCCTTGGGGACCGTTATCTCCGTTTGCCTGAATTTCTTTTTGTCCAGCTTTCCCTTAGCCTTTAGTTTACTCTTGCCTGCCAACCCGACCTCACGGTCGCCATAAAGGTCTTTGCGCTCAAAGATCTCTCTCCTTCGCCTATGGTAGTCCCTCTTGGGGGTGGGCTCCTCAACCTCTTCTTTCCCTCTCTTCTTGGGTCCTTTTACCCTGCCCGCCTTTTCATCGCGAGAAATAACGATTTCAGCTGGCGTTACCTTAGCTGGTTCATGCGCCTTTGCCTCGGGTAGCGGCACTTCTCCCAGTTTTATTATCTTTGCGGGAACACTCTTAGGCTTCGCCTTCCTTTTCTTTCCAACCTTAGGCTCAACCTTCCTGACCTTGCGCTCGAGACCCGCTTCTTCTTTCAATTCCAGCTTGTGTTCTTTCCCCAATTCCTCTGAGACCGTAAGCAACTGCTCCTCTTTGGCTTCCTCCTTAACCTCCAGCCCGGTCTCTATCCTCTCTTCTTCTCTTTGCTCAAGCTCTTTCTGTAGTTCTTTTCCAACCTCGGGAATCTTCTCCTCCGGTCCCGGGACGGCTGCCTCAGGAGACGCTGCAACCTCTGTCTCAACAGCCGCTTCTTCTGCCTTCATCTCTTCGAGCACCTTTGGAATAATCTTCTTTCGTCTGCGGATAACAGTTGGTTTTATCCTTTTCTCCTCAAAGACCTCGCTGGTTGCCCCCGAAAGATAACCCTTAGCACGGGCTAGATCAGCGCTGTCGAGCGCACTCATATAGTTATTGATAGACAGGCCAGCGCCCTTCAGCTTTTCCACCAGTTCGCCAGAATTCATTTTGAGTTCTTTGGCTAATTCGTATACCCTTACATTACTCATGTAATCCTCCAGACGCTCCTTCCTTCTCTTCATCCAATGCGTTCTCGGCATCCAAGCCTGGTGACTGTTGGTAGTTTAGGGCCCCCTCAATCAATTCCTTGGCCTTCTTTTCGCTAATACCCTTGATGCTCGCCAAATCAGCGAGCTCGGCCTTGGCAATATCATCTGATGATCTATAGCCCAGTTCATAAAGAGCAGCGGCTAGTTTCTCTCCAACGCCCGGGAGCATAAGCAAAGACTTATAACCCTCCTTCAGGAGTCTGTTGTATTCCGATTCACTTCTCACATCCAGTTTCCAGTTGGTAACCCGGGATGCGAGCCTCACATTCTGCCCCTTTTTCCCAATGGCAAGTGATAATTGGTCGTCCGGTACAACGACCTCCATTGCCCTGTTTTCTTCATCTACAATAACCCTCAAGATTTCGGCAGGGGCCAATGCTTTGCAAACAAACTTGGCCTGGTCCGGATCCCAGGGTACGATATCGATCTTTTCGCCCCTCAGTTCTTGAACTACCGCTTGCACTCTCGAACCTTTCATGCCTACGCAGGCCCCAACTGGATCAACATCTTTATCTTTTGAAGCAACAGCTATCTTAGCCCTACTACCCGGTTCTCGAGCGACTTGCATAATAGTCACGATGCCTTCGGATATTTCCGGCACCTCACTCTCAAAGAGGGCGGATAAGAAGTTAGGGTGGGTCCGGGATAAGACAATCTGTGGGCCCCTGCTGAATTGTTTTACGTCATAGATGTAGGCCCTGACCCTGTCACCCTGCGTGTAGGCCTCTTTCGGGATTTGTTCTCTGACCGGAAGTTCGGCTTCCGCTTTGCCGAGATTGGCGATAATTGCACCTTTATCGATACGTTGAACAATGCCATTAACTATCTCGCCCTTCCTATCCTTAAAGTCTCCATAGACCGCGTCTCGCTCAGCTTCTCTTAACCTCTGCATTATTACCTGTTTGGCTGATTGCGCCGCTATTCTTCCAAGGGCATCGGTATCCATCTTCATGCCGAGACTGTCACCGATTTCCGATTCCGGATCAAGCTCTCTGGCTTTTTCCAAAGGCACCTGAATTCTCTCATCAGTTACCTCATCAACGACCTCTTTGAACTCGAAGACCTCAATTTCCCCTATTTCCATATTAAAGGAGACTTCCAGTTCATATTCGAGGCCGAACTTCTTCCTGACCGCCGACCGTACAGCCTCTTCCAGAGCTTCTATCAGAATCTTCGCATCAATGCCTTTATCTCGACTGACTTGCTCGATAGTCCTCAGTAAATCCGTAATCATGTTCAATTCTCCATCAAGCTATCACTTGTTAAATTCGTATTTCAGTCTGGCTTTTTCAACGTCCCTCAAGGGTAACTCTACGAGATGATTATCATCCAGAGAAAGACGCACTATCCCCTCCTTGACATCGCTCAGACGTCCGGTGAAGTTTCTCCTATTGTCAACCGGTTGCACCATGGTCACTTTTATTAACTCGCCAATCGAGCGCACGAAATCACGCTCCTTCTTAAGGGGTCGGTTTAACCCGGGAGAAGAAACCTCGAGCACATACGGAAAGTCAATGATATCCTCTCCATCAATCAGATCCCCAAGCTCTCGGCTAACTTCGGCGCAGTCGCCCAGAGTCACCCCCCCTTCCTTATCCATATAGATCCGGAGGACCCATCTGCCGGTCTCAAAACCGAACTCCACATCCACAAGCTCCAAAAGCCATGAATGTAGGAGCGGCTCAGCAAAATGCGAGACCTCATTAACGATTCTCTTAGATTCCGACTTCACCGGCCAACCTCTAACATAAAAAGCGGGCTTTAAAGCCCGCTCCCTCAACCTGTGTCAGGTATACTCAATTTGACTCATCCGCTTTTCAAAGTACTAACCTTGCGCTGAACGACGGCTTCCTACCTCGAAAAGGGAACAGAACTCTATTTTAACTAATCTGGAGCGGGCAACGGGGGTCGAACCCGCGACACCAAGCTTGGGAAGCTTGTACTCTACCAACTGAGCTATGCCCGCCCGATTAATTGTTTTGATTTATAATAGAATACCTCAGGATAGTCAAGAATAAAAAAAGCACGCCTGTTCACGTCTTAGGAACCATTGTAGATGATGAAGCTCCCCGCAGCCCCGCAGGCGGAACCTCCGCCATGGTTCAGGCGGACAACCCCGCCATCATGCGGGCGGACAAGTCCAATGGCGGATAAATCCGCCATGACTGCGTCGGATAAATCTGCGCTTCGCTTCGAAAAGGTGCAGGATATTCTGGCGAAGACAAATAGAGCCTAGGGCTCTGTCATTTTAAGAGGTAAGAACTTGAATCTACATGATATTTTGTGAGGTGCTTTTTTTCAAAAACTCGAAACTCGAAGCACGAAACTCGAAACAAATAGGAATGCCCAAAATCCAAAACTCAAAACAAAGCATAAGATCTAAATTCCACCTTGGTATGACACAAGTGCGCGCAATGTTTTGTCATTTTATATTCGAATTTAGATATTGTTTCGGCCTGCCCTGGCGCGACGTTTCCCGAATAAAACGAGCGCGTTATGGCATTTCGCAACTATTTTCCATATGCGTCTGGCCTGAAATCCAGGTCTGGGCCAGGGATTTCGGTATTCGGA
>DATKZQ010000029.1:0-21276 GCA_035527895.1 Desulfatiglandales bacterium | reverse complement strand
TTAGCATTAATAGCAGGCTAGGCAACCGCATCGCTCCGTCTTTTTTTACCCGCCTACGCAGAAAGCCGCGGGCTTGCCCGTGGATGAATGCTGGGCAGGGTAATCCGCCGTAGTCCTATTGGGACGAAGGCGGATATGCTTTGGCGGGTTCCGCCGAAGAATGTGGAGGTGCCACGCGCTTGCGCGTGGGGCTCCACAGGGTGGAGGTGGACACATGTTCGGATTGATGGGAAAGATCTTACGGGTAGACCTTTCAAAGCAGAGGATTCAGCAAGAGGAGATACCCGAGGATATGGCAAAGAAATTCCTGGGTGGTCGAGGGTTAGCCACAAAATACCTGTTCGATGAGCTTAAACCCGGAACTGATCCTCTCGGGCCGGAAAACAAGCTCATCTTCATGAGCGGCCTCCTGACCGGAACCCCCTCTCCCAGTGCCAGCCGTTACAGCATCGTTACCAAATCTCCCTTAACCAAAATCTGGGCTCAGTCCAGTTCGGGAGGTCGGTGGGGAGTTGACCTCAAACATTCGGGTTTCGATGGCATTATCTTCGAGGGCGCTTCTGAAGAGCCGGTGTATCTCATGATAGATGACGAAGAAGCCGAACTTCGTGACGCCACCGAGCTCTGGGGAAAAAATGTATCGGAAACGACACGGCTTTTAAAGGGGGCTCTGGGCGATACGTTTAACGTGGCCGCTATCGGCCTAGCCGGAGAAAACCTGGTTACATATGCCGCCATTATGAATGACCTTCATCGGGCAGCCGGTCGATGTGGCGTCGGCGCGGTGATGGGCTCGAAACGATTGAAGGCCATCGCGGTTAGAGGTACCAAAAAGATCGAGATCGCCCAGGAAAAGGCCTTTCAGGAAGTCGCCGGAAAGCAATTCGAGCTTCTAAACGAATCCATCTTGGGGGCCGGATTGCAGGCGTATGGAACAACACTCGTTTTAGACATGGTCAACGTTTGTGGAGGCCTACCAACCAGAAACTGGCAAACGGGGGTTTGCTCCTTTGCCGACGAGATAAATGGAGAATCCTTGAGCGAAAAGGTCCTGGTGAGCCCCGTGGGGTGCTTTGCCTGTCCAATCAAGTGCGGCAGGAATTCGGAAATAAGAAATGGACCTTACACCGGGCAAAGGGGCGAGGGTCCCGAATATGAGACGGTAGGAACCTTTGGGGCCATGTGCGACATCTCCGACCTCGAAGCCATTACCATGGCCCACTACCTCTGCAATGACTACGGACTGGATACGATTTCATGCGGCAATACCATCGCTTTCACCATGGAATGCTTCGAAAGGGGTATCCTAACGAAAGAGGATAGCGATGGGCTGGAGATTGCCTTCGGCGATGCCGATGCCATGATAGCCCTCGTTCACAAGATTGCCAAACGGGAGGGAATCGGCAATCTCTTGGCCGAGGGAACGAGGCACATGGCTCAGAGGCTCGGACGAGGCTCAGAAAGATTTGCCATGAATGTTAAGGGTCTCGAACTGCCGGCATACGATTCGCGGGCTGCAAAGATAACGGGACTTGCATTTGCCACTGCCAACCGCGGCGGGGACCATATTACCGCCTACATTCAAGCGCCCACCTATCTTGCCGCGCCATTTCTCGTGATAGAGGAAAGCGAAATCCAAGACCCGTTAAAGGAAAACCCTGAAGAGGCCAAGGTGGTTAAAGAGCTCGAGGATGCCCTGACGGTTTTCGATGCAGCCGGGTGCTGCAAATTCATGGGACTCGCCCTGGATGCCACTGAATGGTCGGCAATCGTCGCCACCCTTACCGGCTGGGAGTTTGGGGTTGAGGAATTCAGAAAAACCGGTGAACGGATCTACAATCTCGAGCGGGCCTTTAATGTGCGGGAAGGGATCACGAGGGCTGACGATACCCTTCCCAAGAGGCTTTTGGAAGAACCTCTCCCAGAAGGTCCGGCTAAAGGCCAGGTAAATAATCTGGAAATTCTCCTAGATCCCTATTATGAATTTCGTGGGTGGGATAAAACCACTGGCAAGCCCACCCCGGAAAAACTGAGGGAAGTAGGGCTGGAGGAAGTCATCAGCCAAATCCTTGGAGGCAAAGGATAAATGGCATCATACGCTGATAAACCCTGGCTGAAGAGTTATAAGCTAGGGCCCTTTAAACTGAAAACCACCATCGATTATCCCAAAAAGCCCCTCTTTACCATACTCGACGAGGCAGCGGAACGATTCCCCACTAAGGATGCATATCATTACCTTGGAAAAAGGGTCAAATATTGCGAACTCAAGCTCCAGGTGGATAGGTTAGCGAACGCCCTGGCCACCCTTGGCGTCGAAAAGGGAGACAGGGTTATCGTCTTTCTCCCAACCTGTCCTCAATTCATTATAAGTGATTTTGCCATCCTCAAGGCTGGTGCCACCCTTGTTCCCTGTAGCCCTTTGCTCAGAGCACCGGAACTGCAACACCAGGCCCATGAGTCAGGGGCTGAAACCATTATTTGCCTCGAAAACCATCTTGACCTGGTCAACTCCATAAAGGGAGAAACGGCGCTCAGGAATATCATAATAACCTCCGCTGAAGATTATTCTCCTGCCGCATCCGATGAGGTTAAGGAAATAGCGGGAACCTACCACCTCAGAAAACTGATTGCAGGTCACGAGGCTAAACCTCCGGAGGTCTCTATTGACCCCGATGAAGATTTGGCAATCCTAGCCTTTACCGGTGGCTCAACAGGCGTGCCAAAAGGAGTGATGTTAACCCACCGGCAAAGACTCACCAATATCCTTCAGGGACTACCCTGGATGATGGCCCCTTTTCCTAACTACCAGGGCTCTGCCTCCTGTCTATTAGCAGTCCCACTGTTTCATGCCTATGGGCATTATTTAATGCAGTCATCCGTGTATTGGGGGCTAAGAGTATTCTTGGTGCCCGATCCCAGGGATACGCAGATGATTGTCCAATTGATGAATGAGTATCGCCCGTTCTTGCTCTTTATGGTCCCCACACAACTCCTGAAGCTGGCTCAACCGGAAATAAAGCTCAAGAGAATGCCTGTATTGGTCATGTCGGCAACTGCCCCTCTGCCCGCTGAAGTTTCCCACCGAATTGAGCAGAAGATTAAGATGCCCATCTCGGAAGGCTACGGCCTCACCGAGACCGGTCCGGCAACCCATATCAATATTTCAGCCTTTGCCAAGGTAACCCGTTTTGCCACATCCACCAAGCCCGGCATTGGATTGCCTCTCCCGGATACCGAAGTAAAAGCGGTTGATCCCTTTACCGAAAACGAAGTTCCCTTTGGTGAGGTTGGAGAGATATGGGTACGGGGTCCCCAGGTAATGAAGGGGTACTGGCCGCATGACGGTTCAGGCCTTGAGCCGGGCGGCTGGCTGAGAACCGGTGATCTTGGCAAGATGGATGAGGACGGCTATTTCCATGTGGTAGATCGGATAAAGGACATGATCAACATCTCGGGAATGAAGGTGTATTCCATAGAAATCGATGAGGTGTTGTTCAAACATCCGGCCGTGGAGGGGGCGGTGACCATCGGTATTCCCGATCCGGAAAGGCCTGGCAGCGAGAGAATAAAGGCTTTTATTAAACTGAGGGATGACTTCAGGGGAAAGGCGGCGGCCCAAGAAATCATCGATTATTGCAGGGAAAACCTGGCCGCTTATGCCGTTCCCAAGTTCATCGAGTTTCGGGACGATTTACCCCTCACGGTGGCTGAAAAGATATTCAAGCGTGCCCTCAGGGAAGAAGAGATCAAAAAGATGAAGGAAAAAGGCGAGATCTGATTCAGCCCCTTAGTTGCGCACCTAAGAGATCTCAATAGGTTAAAGGATCCCTTAAATGTTGATTTCCTCTCTCTTATTGAGGCAACTCTCCATTACAACTGCTGCGATTCGGTTCTCTTTTTTCTAATACAGAAACATTGGCTTTCCGCTAACGTGACGCACCTTGGGCCGATACTGTTCTATGTCGTAGAGTTCTCTCACATCAACCCTCTTTTGTCCCGACTTAATCGTGCTGAGGGGTATATCGGTGTAAATCCCTTGGTTGAGTGCCACAAGACGTCCGAAAACGCCCTTCAGAAAGAGATCGATAGCCATATTAGCATAGTTCACAGCCGCCATCTGATCCAGGGAATCAGGTGTACCGCTCCTCATCAGATACGAAAGCCGCTGATTGAGCACGTCTTCTCCGGTGAGTTCCTTGAGAACGGCGCCCGTTTCTTCTCCAATTCCTCCCAACCGCTTGTGACCGTAAGCGTCCACCTCAGCGGAGAGAAACCTCTCAGCCCCTCCTATCATCTTGGCGCCCTCTGAAATGGTGATCATGGCATAGTTTTTTGGATTAGCCCTCTTATCCTCCATGATGAGCTCGGCGAGTCTTTTGGGCTCAAAGGGAACCTCTGAAATGATAGCCCGGTCTACACCTGCCAGGTATGCTGAGATTAAAGAAGTTTCACCGCAATATCTTCCAAAGAGCTCAATGACGCCGATACGCTCGTGGGAGCCTGTGGGGGTCCTCAGGGCGTGTATAAAACTGACACTCCTGGTAACGGCCGTGGAGAAACCGATACAGTAGTCTGTGCCAAAAACGTCATTATCCATGGTTTTGGGTATGGCGATTACCGGGAAGCCCTCCATGTGTAACCTGTCGGCGAAGCTGAGGGTATCGTCACCTCCTATGGGGATAATGGCATCGATCCCCACATGCTCCAGATTCTGTAATACATGGGAGGTAAAATCCTTGACTTCCTCTCCTTTTTTGAGCCTGCCCTTGAGAAAATCAGGAACGTCCTTATTCTTAACGGCGCTTGGGTTAGTCCGAGACGTATGAAGGTATGTACCCCCGGTGCGGTCAATGGTGCGGACCTCGGGTGGACTTAACTCCTTAATGCACCGCTCGTTACCGGAAGGGTCGTCTGGGTTATACTCCAAGAGACCTGCCCAACCCCTGAGCACTCCCACAACCTTGATCCCCTCGCTATGAGCCCGGTAAACAAGCGTCTTGATGCAGGGGTTCAATCCCGGCACGTCTCCACCACCGGTAAGGATGGCGATCGTCGTTTTCTTCTTGGTACCATTTCCCATCTGAAAGCTCCCCCTAAAAGACATAAGAACTTGTAAAGATTACCTGCACGGCCTCTGCCTTCGGACCACACCTTCAGTCCCGGATGATTATCAAATTATATCCAGTTGTTTTTGCTAGCAAAATTTGTGCCTCAGATCCTAACAAATGACGGAGTGAAAAAGCCTTGTTCCTCCGGTCGCTCCTAGGCGCCGTCGAGACCAGGGTGTTCCGTTTTCACGTACCAGGAGGCAGGGTTGGTCAAATATTCCTCGGTATCCTTGAGGGACAGATAATGCTCATGCTCGATCCTCGAGAGGAGGCCGAAAAACTCCTTTTCTCTCGGATCCTTGACGTTGTCCCGAATTTGAGCATAGTAAGCCTCGCCTTTGGCCTCGAAATCAATTGCCGTCCTAATGGCCTTGAGGTCATCATCCTTTTCCGGCATCTTCTCCGCCTTCTTGACCATGTCTGCTAGGACATCCTTGACCATGGTGTCTCCCACCTTAAGCGGAACGGTCTCAGGCCATCTCTCCCTTTTTCCCCATGTCTCGTGAAGTTGTTTTAGCCTCTCGTAGTGTTCCAGTTCTTCATCTGCAATCTGCTGGAACATGGCTCTGCCCACCTCGTTCTTTGTTCTCCTCGCATTGTTCAGATAGAACTCCCTTTCCCTCATTTCGTTATTCAGGGCGACATCAAGCGCATTTAACCGTTCTTGCTCGTCCATGTTCTTCTCCTTGTATATAGGTTACGTGACAAGCGTTCAGCATCATCGCGCAGCAAACCTGGAGAAACAAAGCCTTGTCACTTTTTCAAAACAGGTCATCGCTGGCGCTTCCTTCTTCTCTTTACCGGCTTTATTAAGAGAGATCCTGTCACCGATGCAATCGGAATCATGCTGTGAAAATTTCCCAAAGATCCCTTCGAGCAGTTGTCTGTTTTCATATATTTCTACCACAGTTTTTCGAGGGTTGTCAAAACCATGAAAGAGTATTATTCGCGGAGGCTCTGTTTATATACCCCTTTCATCATTCTAACCGCTACCCTCTCTTCCCCCCAGCTCGAATGAAACCACTACTTCTGAGAAGTGGTTATTGACTCATTATAACCTATGCCCTATACTCCGATTGTCAACGGGAGTGGAAAAACGTTAGCAGAGGTAGAAACGTTAGTCATGCCGCCGTCGTAACATGTTCAACCAATTTCAGGAGGAAAACATGGCTATAGCAGATGTCAAAGAGGTTTTCAGTATGATGCCGGAGGCCTTCAATGCCGCCGCAGCCCAGGGCCTGGACGCGATTTTTCAACTCGACATCACCGGAGAAGGCGGAGGCACGTGGAATGTCGTAATCAAGGATGGAGCCTGCCAAATCAATGAGGGCAGCCACGACTCACCGAACGTAACCCTGACCATGCCCGCCGAAACGTGGCTCGGCATAGTAAACAGGGAGCTAAACGGTATGCAGGCCTTTCTGAGCGGTAAACTCAAGGCGAGCGGAGACATCATGCTTGCCCAGCGCATTCAGCAACTCTTTAAGTTCTGAGAAATCCATATCGATTATTGCCTTAGCTCCGCAGCATAATGATGAGCATTTGTTCTGCTTGACTCGGCAATAGCGCACCCTGCCCCTTATTCAGGCCTGTCGACTAATAGAGAGCCGTCCCCTTCAGGGGCAGGGGGGAAATAGAGGGAAAAGGTGGTTCCCCCTGAACTATAGCAATCCTCTTTGCCCTTGCAGAAGGCGCACTCCCCGATTCTGCCGGGGCAGATATCACTGATTTCGGGTATGAAACGACACCGTGAAGAGGTCATGTCGATCTTGAAATTATACCGCTCGGAGAAGATCTTCATCCGAAGCAGATCGGCCCCTTTACCGCCGGCATTGAAGTCGAACGGCCTCTTGGAAGAGTAATCCATAGTTTCTTGGGTTGCAAAAAACCCTTCAAATATCCGTTTTCGGTCCTCTTCGACAATGCCGACCCCGTAATCGTGTACCACCAGCTCAGAGCCCTTACCCTTCTGATGGACAATGACCTCAATCATGCCCTCATCAGGAGTGTTTTCAATAGCATTCTTTACCAGACCATCAACAACCTTTTGCAAGGGCTCCGGGGGCATATATGCCGGCGGCGTGGATTCAAGATAATTTACGATTTCCACCTTCCGGTGGGAAAATGATGGTTTCATGAGCTCAAGTCTTTGCTTCACAAATTCGTCGAGGAGGATTTCTTGTGGAACCATCTCTTTGGGGCCGAACAGTTCCTCGATACGATTTCTGATCCGCTCAACAATTGAGATTTTTCCCACCTCGTCGGCAGCGAGAACTGCCAGCTCATCCGCACACTCATCAAGCAGTAGCGAAAAGATCCCATAGGTTCTGGAGTGTTTATCCTCCATGATATCCTCCGCCTCATACTGAATTTCGTTTATGCGCTCCAGATTTCTGTGGGCCATTTCCATGATGGGCACCCAGGTCTCATAAGGACCGGCCTCCAGCTTTCTGGTGAGAATATTCAGGGCACCAAAGAGAACTGCAATCGGCGTCTTCAACTCATGGGATAGATGGTCAATAGCCTTATCCTTGGCCCGGTTTAGGCTGGCCACCTCCTGATAGGATTTCTTAAGGTCTTCAGAAAACCGGGCGTTTTCAATAGAAAGGGCTACGGTCCCACCTATCATGCTTAATAAGTCGATATCCGTCTGGTCGAAAACGCCCTCCTTTTTGTTGATAGCACAGAGAACACCGATAATTCTATCACCGCTCCTCAGGGGCACATCGAGCATAGCGCGAGATTGGAAGCCGACTTTTTCATCTATCAGCCCGTAAAAGGCAGGCTCTTTGGACGTATCAGGCACAATGATCGGTTGACCCGTTTTTATCACTTTCCCTGAAATGCCCCTATCGGCAGGATACCGAATCTCCTTTGCCCTTTTCTCGGTAGCTCGGTCTTCATAGGCAGTCCCCAGGAAAAACAACTCCTTCGTTTCCTCGTCCAGCAATATGACAATGGCCCCCTCGACATGGAGGACCTGCTTAATTTCGCTGCTAACATGATCCAAAAGGTCCTCCAAGTTAGGATACTGGGGAAGGGTCATGCTGATCCGAAGCATCGCTTCATTGGTAGCCGCCATCCTCTTTTCCTGCGTAATATCCCTCAGAATCAGGATTACCTCGGATTCCTCCTCTTTTGATTCGGGATAGAAGGCAACCTTTATGGAGACGTCCAGGACTCGACCGTCCTTTGTGAGACGCTTGGTCTCCTGATGCTCAAAGACCTTTTGCTCAAAGAGCCTCCTGATGTTTTCAGCCATCTCGTGTTTCAGGTCTTCTGGAATAAAGGGGATGATTCTTCCTTCCAATTCTTCGAAGGTCCAACCGAACACCGTGGTGAACTCGGGGTTCAAATAGGAGACTCTTCCGTCCCTTTTGAACATAACAAGCGGGTATGGCACAAAATCAAGAAGGGTTCGGTAGCGCCTTTCGGATTTCCGGAGTGCCAGCTCCGCCGCCTTGCGCTCTGTAACATCCTGTATAGTCTCGATTGCTCCGGTGATAGTGCCCTCGGCATCCCGCAGCGGCGCTGCGCCGAAGTAAAGCCATTCCCCCTGTTCTCCCACAGCAGGAAAGAAATCTTCGGCCTCATATGCCCCCTCAATAAGGGCGGATTTTCGCGATTTGCCCCCATAGTGCCGGGCTATCTCCTCCTGTGATGCACCATCGACAACGAGATCGGCTATGGTTGGCCTGGCTTGGGAGTAGAAGGTCGTCCACTGCTTCTGAGTACCGATCATTTCCGTTGCGCTAATGCCCTTCAGTTTCTCATAGGCCTTGTTGCAGTGGGTGATGATGTGCCTATTGTCGATGACAAAGGTCGGTATCAGACTGCCTTGAACGATTTCAGAAAGCCTCTTTTCGCTTTCTCGTAACGCCTGCTCCACCTTTTGGCGCTCGGCGGCGTTCTTTTCAAGTTCCTTGATCTTTTGTTCCAGCTCTTCGTACGTGAGTTTTTTACCCATGAACAAAACCTCCGTTTCCTCCACGAGCAATGAGGAGAATACACACTATTTGTGCAGTCCACGTTCCAACATGACTGGTCTGTGTCATTTCATGACCCCATAGAGTTTAAGCCTTTTGTGCAGCGTCCTCCGAGTTATGCCGAGCCGCCTGGCAGCTTCGCTCTTGTTCCCTCCGGCAGACTCAAGCGTCTTGAGTATGCTCGCCTTTTCCACCTCATCCAGCGGCATGTCGGCATTTACGCCATGGCGGGACAAAACCTCTCGGGATAACGATTCATCTCTCGGAATCAAAGACAGGACTTGTTCATCTAAATACTCTGACCGCGAGAGAACGACGCCCCTTTCGACCGCATTCATAACCTCTCTCACATTTCCGGGCCAATCATATCTAATGAGTCGATCCATGGCCTGAGGGGTGAATCCTTTGATGTTTTTCCGATTGTCTCTTGAAAGCGCTTCCAAGAAATGTTGAGCTAAGAGCGGTATATCCTCCCTTCTCTCACGCAGAGGAGGCATTTCCAAGGCAACGACATTCAACCGGTAGTAGAGATCCTCTCGAAATCTTCCGGCTTCGATCTCCTGGGCAAGATCCTTATTGGTTGCAGCGATGATCCTCACGTCCACCTTAATAACCTCTTCACCGCCAACACGGGTGATCTCTCTCTCCTGAAGTACCCGCAATAGTCTCACCTGCATGGCGAGTGACATCTCGCTGATCTCATCCAAAAAAAGACTTCCACCGTGTGCCTGTCGAAATCGCCCCTCTTTTTGTCTATAGGCTCCGGTAAATGCACCCTTCTCGTGCCCAAAAAGCTCCGATTCAAGCAGGGTCTCGGTGATAGCCGCGCAGTTTATTTTTACAAAGGGTCCGTCTTTTCTGGGGCTATTAAAATGGATCGCCCCGGCAATCATCTCCTTACCCGTTCCCGACTCGCCGGTAATCAGTACAGTCGCCTCCGAGGGTGCCACCTGGGCCACTGTCTCCAAGATTCTGACCATTGCACGGCTCTGACCGATGATGTGTCTCCTGTCGAAATGACTGCCGAGGGTCTCCCGTAGGAGACGATTCTCTTCCCTGAGCTCTTTATGATCCATGGCTCGCTCCATGGCAAGCCGCAACTCATCGAAATCGAGGGGCTTGGTAAGGTAGTCATAGGCACCGTTTTTCAAGGCTTCCACAGCGGTTTCTACGGATGAATAGGCAGTCATGATGATAATCGGTATGGCAGGATTAAAGGCCTTTATCTCGGGGAGGGCCTGAAGCCCTGAAACTTTGACCATTCGGACATCCATCAAAATCAGGTCAAATGCCCGCTCATGGACCCTCTCTATCGCTGTAGAACCATCTTCAGCTTCATCGATGACGTATCCCCACCCGGTCAGAAGAGTTCTCAGCATGGTTCGATGGGCGGGGTCATCATCTACAACCAATACGCTACTTTCCATCTTCATGTGAAGGGCCCCTTTGTTTTCTGTCACCTGTTATGCCTTCGCTACCTTCAGCGGAAACCGGGAGAAGAATCGTCACGCTCGTCCCCTTGCCCTGCTCGCTATCCACTCTGATCTCACCGCCATGGGACTCGATGATATTATAGACTATTGCAAGCCCCAGGCCCGTTCCTGATTGTTTGGTCGTAAAGTAGGGGTCGAAAACATGTGCCAAATCCTCCTCTTTGATCCCCTCCCCTGTGTCTGTAACAATAATTCTTGCTATCTGGGAACGCTCATCCCAATCAAGGTCAACTGAGAGCGTTCCTCCTCGATCCATTGACTCAATGGCGTTTAAATAGAGATTCAGGAGGACCTGGCTGATCTTATCTGGATCAACAAAGGCATCCTCTATCCCAGGCGAAAAACTGGTGCCTATGTTAATGTTTTTAGCCCGGCCCTGGCCTTCAACCATCTTGATCGAATGTTTGATCAGGGTTTCCAATGAAGTTGGTTTCTTGATAATTGCCACCGGGCGGGCAAACTCTAGAAGCTGACTGATTACCCTGTTTAGACGTTCTACCTCCTGAACCATGATTGCAGCGGTTTTCTTGTCTTCAGGTATCTCCTTGTAACGCTCCCCAAAATAGGTCGCAAAACCTTTGATGGAACTCAGGGGATTTCGTATCTCATGGGCAACTCCGGCCGCAAGTCTTCCCAGAGAGGCGAGACGCCGGTTTCTTTCAACCTCCTTTCGAAGATTTTGAACCTCAGTCAAGTCCCTAAACAGGATAATATATCCTAAAAAGCCGCCCTGATCTTCCGCAAGCACGGAGATGCTTACGTCCAAGGGAATAGCTCTTCCATCCTTTAAAGCCCAGTCTATCTCTTTAACGATAACGCCCTCTTGTGTATCCAGTTCATCAACAAGGGCCAGCAACTGTTGGGGCACTATTTCATCAGCCGGTCTCCCCAGGGCTTCAGGGATGGAAATGTGAAGCACGTCCTCTGCTGTCTGATTGAAAGAAGCTATTCTACCCGCTACATCAATTGCCAGAAGGCCGACAGGCATGTTTTGGACCACCGTATCGGAAAAGGCCTTGACCATGCTCAGTGAGCTCCTCGTCGAGCGGTAGGCCTGTGCCAGAAAGAGAGAGACCATGGCCGCAGATCCAATCAAAAGGAGGATGAAAGCCATCAAGGCCGTGTGACGTGCATCCGCTTTTCTAGCCGCCTCCATGGGGCCCATATCCAGTCCTACGAAAATGATCCGTTCCGGTCCAGTTTGTGGGTCTCCTGGGTTGATCATAGGACCCCGCCACGGTCTGCTCATCATCCTACCGTGGTGACCTCTAAAGTAAACGTGTCTGGGAGAAAAGCGCCGGAAGACCTCAAAGGTATCTGCTCCCTCGGGCTCATCTACAATACGCCACTCAAGGGTTTCAGATCGGGAGATGTGCACGAGATCCCGGTCTCCCCCGTACGTGCTTCCTATTCTTGTCGGATCATTGTGGGCCACGACAATACCACTCAGGTCTGCCACAATGAGATAGGCAATGTCAGGCTGTTGCGCCGTTTCCATCAATAACTTCTGAAGCTGAAAGCCACTGTCTCCCATTCCCATCGTGCCCATCATCCCTGTTCTGGCCCCTGCCTCAAAAGACCTGATGAGAGCTGCTCCTTTTTCCAAGAGCAGCAGGGTCGTGGCCTCTTTCTGTTTGCTGATATTCTGAGCCGTCCAAAACACAAAGATCGGCACCAGTACGATGACTGCCCCAACTATGAGCCAGGGAGGTATGCTCATCCACGATATCTTCTGCGTTCTCTCTCTTCTCATAATAGGTCCATATTGGGGCAAGATCCGTACCATCTCGCCTCGAAGACCCTAAGGAAAAGAACCCTATAAATCCTCATATTCCCCGCTGATACCTGAATGCGCTCCAGCGGGTTCTGTAATTTCAGGTCAAACAATGGACTCCCATTTGGTCTCATTGGTGGATACTTTCTATCCATTTGGGTACGGCTAAATGGATATTTAGTATCCACTTTTTCTTGTCCAATTGCAAGAAAATAGATCAACATCCGTACTTGCTGTCAAAATAATCACGTCATATTCAATAGTTAACAACTTACTCGCTCACTTGGCATGGCCGTTGCTCAAATAGAGTGCAAAACCACTAATAATAAAGGAGGAACCGACATGAAAAAAACACTAACAATCGCAACCATCCTTATTCTAGCGACTGCTCTTGCCGCTCCGGTATTCGCCCACGGCAGATCTTGGGGCAGGCACGCCTACCAGAGGGGTGATTGGAACAGCGGTCCTGGATACTGTTGGCAGGATGAGCGCGGGGATGCCAGCCTCACCGGGGAGCAGCGGGACCAGTTGGGCAAGCTGCAGCAAGAATTCCGCGATCAGAACATTCAACTGAGAACTGAGATCCGGTCCAAGGCTGCTGAACTGAACAGCGTCTTGAACATGGCTAACCCGGATGCTGAAAAGGCCAAGGCTCTTCAGCAAGAGATCAGTAACCTAAGGGCAAAGATGGATCAAAATCGGCTCGATTTCGAGCTCGAAGCCCACAAAATTTCCCCTGATGCCCGTTTTGGAAGGGGATACGGCAAAGGTTATGGTCCCGGCATGAGTTATGGCCGGTCCAGGGGTGGCTCTGGTCCAGGTGGATGCTGGAATTAATCAATACCTTGCTGGGTGGGGCGGTGCTCCACCCAGTTCTAATCCCTAACTGACCCTCCTTATTGAATCCGTAAAACCATTACCCAAAGTCCCTCTCCCATATTTCTGGAAAGCATTTGTGGTTTGTTGGTTTAGTGTATAGAATACCGAATGGCCTGAACATCCACGAAGCTGCGGCGAATTCAACCCGCATTGGACTGAAAGAGCCTATCGAGGTCTTGTTTCAAATTATGAGCAAGACCTGGAATAGTGAAAGCATTGTACACGAAAACGCTGAAAAAGGGTGCATGAGAACCATAGATCAAGGGGCTGGAGGAGACCTATGCGACGGTGGAATGGCTGGGGTGATGACTCGATTTACTACCCGCTAACCGAAAACCCCCTCGGGTTTCTATCAGAGAAGATCGGCGAGGCCACACCGCTTCCGGATGCGACGTTACACGAGGTTGTAGACCGGGTACCGCCGTCTCGTCTGCCCGAACACCCATCAATAACCAAATCGACCGAGGTGCGGGTACGTCACGCACGAGGTCAGAGCCTCCCGGACTGGCTCGCCCTTCGCACCGGAAATCTCGGCGTGGTTCCCGACGGGGTCGCCTACCCAACCACCAGTACCGACGTTCGCAGCCTGCTTGCGTTCGCAAAGGATGCATCAGCCAACATCATTCCCTACGGCGGTGGCACGAGCGTTGTTGGCCATATCACCCCTGAAAAAGGCGATAAGCCGGTTCTGACCATTGATATGTCCAGAATGAATCGTCTTCTAAGCCTTGATGAGGAGAGCCAGGTGGCAACATTTGGCGCCGGTACTGCAGGGCCGGATGTAGAGGCCCAGCTGAGGGCACGGGGATACACGCTGGGCCATTTCCCGCAATCATTTGGATTTTTTACATTGGGTGACTGGGTAGCCACACGATCGAGCGGTCAGCAGTCATTACGATATGGCCGCATTGAGCAGCTCTTTGCCGGCGGACTGCTCGAAACTCCAATTGGTACGTTTGAAGTACCCGGCTTTCCCGCTTCAGCAGCCGGTCCTGACCTCCGTGAGATAGTTCTGGGATCCGAGGGGCGATTGGGCATCTTGACGGAAATCAAGGTACGCGTTACGCCTGTACCGGAACGGGAGCGGTTTTACGCCGTATTCTTTCCCGACTGGCACAAGGCCACTGATGCGGTCCGGGCCCTCGTACAAGCGAGGATTCCCCTTTCCATGGTACGGTTAGGTAATGCCGTTGAGACGGAAACGCAGCTTGCCCTCGGCGATGGCAAACGGCTCACTGCGTTGTTCGAGAGATACTTATCGTGGCGCGGCGCCAGTGCGGAAAAGTGTATGCTTATCTTCGGCGTGGCATTACCGGCGCGGGGATCCTGAGGGAGGCTGCGAGACGGGGCCTTGCCGGTGCCTTGATCGAACAGCGAGATTTTGCCTGGGGAACATCCAGCCGGTCGTCCAAGATGGTCCATGGTGGGCTTCGGTATCTGCTGGCAGGTCACCTGAAGCTGACCCGACAATCCGTTCGCGAACGAGAACGTCTGCTCCGCGAGGCTCCCGGACTCGTGGAACCGATGGGTTTTCTGTACTCGTTTTACCGGGGGCACTGGCCCGGAAGGTGGTCCTTCACCGCCCTTCTAACCTTCTATGACTTCCTGGCAAGACGCTGGAACCACCGCTACTGCTCAGCCCATGACTGCCTCATGCTTGTGCCGCGAATAGCGACCCAGGGCCTCAAGGGTGGCATCAGGTATGGTGATGCTGTCACCGACGATGCGCGGTTGGTGTTCCGTACCATTCGGGAAGCACAACAGGATGGGGCCCTTGCGCTCAATTACGTGGCGGCTGACCGCCTTATCATCGATGGAGACCGGGTGTCCGGGATAGTAATAAGAGATGTGCTCTCCGGCGAAACTGCTGAAGTGCGAGCAAGGGCAGTAGTCAACGCAACCGGCGCATAGGCGGACCGGCTAAGGACACAGGTTGATGGGGGAAAGCGTATTCGCCCCCTTCGGGGGAGTCATCTCGTATTCCCGTTCTGGCGTCTTCCGGTGGCCCAGGCCGTCACCTTGTTGCATCCGGCAGACAGCCGTCCCGTCATTCTGATGCCGTGGGAAGGTGCCACCCTCATAGGCACCACTGATCTTGATCATGAGGAGGATCTTGACACCGAGGCCTCCATTACGTCCCAAGAGGTGGAATACCTCCTCCAGGCCGTACAGTATCGGTTTCCCGCCCTTGGGATTAATCGTGAGGATATTCTCGCCACGTACGCAGGTGTGCGCCCGGTCATCGGCACCGGCGCCTTGAATCCATCCAGCGAAAAACGGGATCACAGTATCTGGGTAGAACACGGCCTCATTTCGGTGAGCGGCGGAAAACTCACGACATTTCACTTAATTGCCCTGGATGTCCTCAGCCGTGTCGCTCGATCTATCCCTTCCATGACGGTGAGGGATACCGGGGAGCCGGTGTTCAGCAAGATCGACTGGCAAGGGCCGTTTCCACGACGGCTTGACCCCGCTCTTCGAAGAAGGCTTGACGGCCGCTACGGTAGGGAGGCGAAAAACGTCGTTCGATGCGGCGAAGATGATGAGCTTACCCGTGTTCCGGAAACCGATACCATTTGGGCAGAGCTCCGTTGGGCAGCGCGAAACGAAGCAGTCGTTCATCTGGATGACCTGCTCCTGAGGCGTACCCAGATCGGTGTTTTGCTTCCTGAAGGCGGTCTCCGGTTTTTCGATCGAATACAGGAGATCTGTAAGGAAGAACTGAAATGGGATGCTGACCGCTGGAGTCAGGAGGCGCAGGCATACCAGATCCTGTGGAAGAGATGTCACGGTGTGCCGACGGCTGCTGAAAAAGATTAACATTTATGTCCGTGGTGGTGCATGCCAAGGCAATGAAGGATCAACCTCTATCAGGCCGACCTCTCATCTTTAAGGTTTCGAGAAGACAGCCCGATCACCGTGCAGGCAGGGTTGCCGAGGGCTCGATTGAGGGCTTTTCTATTCCGTCACCTTCTCGTAATGGGCATTTGTCAGGCCGTCCAAGAGCAAAAAGGAATTCACCCGTATGCACAGGAGCTCGGCATCGGAGTGATCTAAAAATGCCCCCAAGTTGGGATGCCTTTCGAGCAGCCTGGCACGGACACCTTCCCTTTTGTCCTCCTTGCCTATCTCTTGGAATACGCCGCTTACGGTTAACGCCCGTGCCTCAAAGCCCGGGGAGGCACCCCGTTCCTCCCTCGTATCAATGAGAAGGCTGACAGCCGGATTTTCCTTTAGATTCTTGTACTTGTTGGTCTCGCGGTGGGTAACCATATAGATCTCCCGGCAATCATCATCGGCCACATAGGCCATGAGGGAACAATGGGGCTTGCCGCCGGAGACGGTTGCTAGTACACAAATATCCTTTTCCCTAACCAGTGCTTTCATACGTTCGAGCATCTTTCTTCCCTCAAAGCTTTGCCGACCTTGTTGTGTGCATCCTTGTAGCCACTTCTTACTAACATATTCAGCCAACCACGTGAATCGATTTTTAGGCCCCACGGTGGCGACAGTATCCGAATTTTTCTGTCTCATCATATCCTTTTCCCAGCAAGGACCAAAATAACCTGGCAAAGCAAGACCTTTTACTGTAAAAGAACGCTTTCATAGAAAAGCAAAACGGTGAGCAGCAAAGAAACGCCGTAATCAAGATATTGACACTCGCACTCATAAACGGTATGAGCTGTAAACCGGTTCATTCAATGGCCCACAGCCTGATCTGTCTTGATCCTATCAAGGCTTATGACAAGACGAACCTTGTTCCAATCCCGGGCCGGGCAATAATGTGAACCTGCTGAAATAGCTTTGTGACAGTGTCTCCAGGCAGTGCCGGGACTTTCACTGCAGGGGCATTATGGGGTTATGCTCCTCCTATCATGACGACTGCTAGTACATCAGAGAGGTCGGGAAAACGTGTAATGGCTGCCAAGATTTTCTTTTTGCTGAGCATTCTCATCATTTACGGCGCGCTCCATCTGTACATTTTTATCAAAATACGTGGTGCTTTCCCTTTAGGCACTCCGACCTTCATTTTGGTGATATGCTTTATGGTGCTCATGATCTTTGCACCGGTTCTTGTGCGCATGTCAGAAAGGTTTGGGCTTGATCTTCTGGCGCGTCTGGTCTCAATCGCCGGATATACATGGATGGGGCTTGCATTCCTGTTCTTCTTCTTTTCGCTGGCTATTGATCTCTATCGTCTCTTTGTCCATGCAGCCGGTCCGGTGCTCCGAACAAACATCTCCCATCTCACGCCTACTCCACAACTCGCCTTGTTCATCCCTCTTTTACTCACCTTAGGGGTAGCAGTATATGGGTACTTTGAGGCACATTCGATTCGGAGTGAAACGCTGACCGTAAGGAGCCAAAAGATACCCAAAGATATGGGCCGGCTCACTATTGCCCAGATCTCGGACATTCATCTAGGCTTGATCGTGAGGGAGTCGAGATTGAAAAGGATCCTCGCAGAGGTAAAGAAGGCGAAACCCGATATTCTCATATCTACGGGAGACCTCGTGGACGGGCAGATCGACAACCTTGCCGGTCTGGCGGAGCTGCTGAAGGGAATTAATGCTCGGTACGGCAAGTTTGCCGTAACCGGTAACCACGAGTTCTTCGCAGGCCTTGAGCACGCATTGTCATTTATGGAAGATGCCGGGTTTACCGTGCTGAGGGGGGAAACAGCCACCGCTGGCGGAATAATTAGCATTGCCGGCGTCGATGATCCCACGGGAAAGTACTTCGGTCATTACAAAGGTATCTCGGAGAGAACATTGCTTTCGGGCCTGCCCAGAGACAGGTTTACCCTGCTCCTTAAACACATGCCGGTAATAGACAAGAACGCCCTCGGCCTCTTTGACCTGCAGCTCTCGGGGCATACCCATGACGGTCAGATCTTTCCCTTCAAGTTCATCGTCAGGCTCTTTTTCCCCAAGCATGCGGGTCTCTTTCACCTGCCCCATAACGCTTTGCTGTACGTAAGCCGAGGCTCGGGAACATGGGGGCCGCCGATCCGTTTTCTATCGCCTCCTGAGGTGACAATCATTCAGCTAGTCCACGAGGAGACCCCGTCTTAACCGAACGCAGGCAGCAAGAGCTGGACCCTGGCATTTTGACTTGCTCCCGGTCACCGTCACTGATATTGTTCGGAGTTGTGCTGACGTCGCGAACCTGAGCAGGAGGCCCGATGGTTGATTCAGACAACTGGGTAAGGGACCCTTCCGTGCAGATAATGCGGCGGGTGTTCAACTGCATGGAGGAGGCGCAGCGTGAGTTACTGCGGCGTTTGTGCATTGACCCCTTCGATACACGGCTGAGGAAGTGGCGCAAGAACGCACTACAATGCTTTGAGCGGGCATGGATTTATGCGGCTAACAGGGGCATTCACCTGGGTGAGGAGAAGGCTGCAGCCACCTATGTCCACTGTTTAGCACAAACCATGGTTTCAGAGGGAATCAGTGTTCCCTTAGAGGCCCTCCCAAACGATAAGGATATCGAGATGCTCTTTGAGGAGGTTTTGCGGTGATCAGATTGCGTTTGTTTGGCCGGTGCCGTATATACCACGATCCGGTTACCCCGGTTCTCCGAGCGCCAGCACAGATCGGGTGGGAAGGATGGTTTCGCACCATAGACCTGGTTACCCCCAAGAATCTGAAAGGCAGGGAGCTGCTGATGCGTACGCGCGGCTGGTGGACGGTGGAACCCTCGGATGTAGCAGCACTAATTGAAGAATACGGTCGACTGGTGGTTGGAGAAAAAGGGGAACTCATGGTTGAAGTCATCGAGGAGAACGCAATTCAGGACCTTTCTACGGCCCTTTCCGAACACTTCGGTGATCAGGTCCTCCTGTCTCCTTGATGTTTCGAAGGCCTTCCGCGATGCAGATCCCGGTAGCCGGTCGACATAACTATACCCTTTTGTAAGGCTTGCTCAATGCCTGCTGTTCATTTTTTGGTTGAGAGTGATTTTGACGCGTCGTTTTGGATGGTGCCAACTACACCAGGCGACTTCCGTTGACACGGTAATGGCTATTTTACCCCCAAAAAAGGCATCTTCTCGAGGATCCGCCCTAGTGCTTGTGCAGGTGGATACCTGAATTAGGCATATATTTTGCTTCTCAACTAGCCCACATATGGGTAAGCATCGGTTTCAATTTGAAACACAGCAGGTCTATCGCAGTCATCGCAGGATCTTTCCAGGGAGACTGTTACCCTTGTACAATGTGAACGAGTGATACTGGAGCGCTCATGGAAACTCCCCAGCTCTCACGTTTGGTAGACATGTCAGACCCTCATCGCGTTTTCGATGAGGTTAAGACGACCCTATCCATGTCGTTTTCCGAGTTCGACTTTGAAACCCTGAATCGTGTATTCGGAGATGTCGTGCGCCTTTTCCACGGTGACTATCCCGGATACCGAGAATGTACAACCGAATACCATGACCTCAAGCATACCACTGATACATTCATGGCGATGACACGCCTCGTACACGGTGCACTGGTGGCAGGCCAGAACCTTACCAGAGATCAAGCAATGGTGGGTATACTATGTGCACTGATGCATGATACCGGGTTTATTCAAACCCTTGAAGACGACACGGGAACAGGGGCAAAATATATCCATATTGACACCAAGCGCAGCATCGTCTTTATGGAAAACTATAGGAATGAGAATGGGCTTTCAAGAGAAACGCTCACGGATTTCCACAATATCCTTACGTGTACTGACCTGGGTGCAGAGATCGCTGAGATTCCCTTCTCCTCCCCGGAGACGGAATTGCTCGGCAAACTCCTGGGAACCGCTGATCTCGTGGGCCAAATGGCCGACCGAACCTATCTCGAAAAGCTCCTCTTTCTCTTTTACGAATTCAGAGAGGGAGGTGTCATGGAATATGAGAGTGAACTTCATCTCCTCAAAAAGACGCGAGACTTCTACGACATGACCAGAAAACGGCTCTCCCATGAACTGAGTGGCGTCAACAAGTACATGCGCCACCACTTTAAAGCACGCTGGAATCTGGACAGGGATTTATACATGGAGTCACTCGAGAGGCACATGGCCTATCTCAACTTCATACTTGAACATCACGAAAAAGACTATCGTAGCTATCTGAGGCGAGACGGTTTGGTGGAAAAACTCAAAAAGGAAATCGATGGTCCGTGAGCAATGGGGCCTGGTACGTATACGGCTGTCATCATGTCTCCGCTTTATGGCCGTGAAATCATGATCGTACCGTTAGAAACATCTGGTTCGGCTCAAACACTCTGTCTGTTACGGAAAAAAGGATTGGTCGAACGCTCCCTGCCGATGGTAGATGCCGGGCCGTGCCCCGGATATACACGCAACTCATCCCCAAGCGGAAAAACCCTTTTCACAACCCCTTCAATCAATCGATGGTGATCCCCTCCTGGGAAGTCAGTCCGCCCTACTGAACCGGCAAAAAGGCTATCGCCGGTAAAAACGGCACCAGGGGCATGAAAACACACACCCCCAGGAGAGTGCCCGGGTGTATGAAGCACCGAAATACTGTAGTTGCCGAGGTTTATCTTTTGACCGTCATAGAGATTTCCATCCGGTTTAAAGGTAAGGCCAGGCGCATCGAGAGGATGAATGAATACCGGTGCCCTTGTTATCCTTCTTAGCTCTTCGGCACCTCCTATGTGATCTATGTGGCCATGAGTTATCAGGATATACACCACCTTCAATTCACTTCTGTTCACCTCTCCTACAATTCCATATACGTCACCCCCCGGGTCGATAATCAGACACTCTTTCGTCTCTTTGTAGGCCAAAATATAACAGTTTCCCTGATATGGCCCGACAACCAGCCTCTTTAACATAATGCCTATCCCCACATCCTTGTCCAATACCAATAGATGCCCATGATTATTCCTGCCCCGTCTCGCAAATCCCGGTTCATGTCTTTTTGTACGGCCATATCCAGCATCACTGATACCGGTTCTTTGACTACCAGCAAGAAAATAAGGTTGAATGGGGCCTTGTCAAGCCCTTATCCGCTTGAACGACTTGGTTTCGCAT
>DATKZQ010000028.1:0-3221 GCA_035527895.1 Desulfatiglandales bacterium | reverse complement strand
ATCATGGCAACGACTCCCTTGAATGAAATGATGCCATGAGTATACACTATAAATGCTATAGTATCAATAAAATTATAATAAAATATAATAATTTAAAATAAATCAAATATAAAAGAAGGATTTGGGCAACAGCCTGTTAATTATTAAGTTTCTCGTCTGAATAATTAATATCTAAGATGCGACCCCCTTGTTCACGATCTCCAGATCGACCCGCCAGCTTCAAATAGGGATGGTCAAAGATTTTTCCTTCGGGGTCTGATAAGACGAACCGGGGGCAGTCCAGACTCATGACATGTACTTTGCATCAGGAATTAACAGACTTTTGCTTTTCAGGTTAGAGATATGGTGCCGTTTTAGTGCCACGGGCACTGAGCTCGGCGTTTGTTTATATTAAGAAGGATACTTCCTTTCTCCCTTTGATTTTCTCAAGCATCTTTTGACGCCTTTTCTCTTTAGAGATGCCTTCAACCGATTGGTTAGGTTTCGTTTCTTCATACCCACTCCCTTTCTAAGCGCCTTGGAAATCCTCCGACGATTTGAAATACCATATTCTCTGGGAACAATCCATTTCTGCCTCTCATTGCAATGACGGAATGTTGCGATCCCGGGGTATTCGATATTATTTTCCCTATAAACCTCAATGCAGTTCTGATCTGCCTCAGAAAAGCCATTGCCTCCCTCAGCATTAAGACCCTAAGGAGGACAGTCACCAGTTGGTAAAAGGCCAAAACTGGAAATGTCCCAAGGGTGGGTACCCTCTTCAAGGCAGCATAAAAGGTCAACCCGGGATTCCCCTCTGCCCTTGCCTTTTGGAGATATTTCAGTGTCTCACGGCACAGGAAGTGACGGAGGTCAATGGCAAGAACCGCCTTTCTGGGGTAGAGATCAGAGAATCGGAAAAATCTCGACCTGAGAGACGGAATATAAGGAGAAACGACCTTCGTTGTCAACGAAAAAGTGGCAATAACATATCCGGCTCTTGGGTGAGGCTGTGGGATTGGGGTCACATTAATTTGGAGTCGGGCCAAGCTATGTGGTTGATTATTCTTCATAAACGTTTCCAATAGTAGACGTTTTCAAGCCCAATACCTTCGTTTTTGACCCCGATATGCTCACCGTAGGGCACTAAGGGCTCTCGAAGCTGATAGCTCTCTCCTGTCTCTTTAGAATTCCTTCCTTTGGCAAGAACGCCGAGTGTAGACTTTACATTCTCAACAAACCCTTTGCTGCCAACAGCGATACTCTTAGTCCACTTGTCATCACGGCGGTAATTTCCATTTTGTAAATACTCCTCCACCCACTCACGGTGATAGTGTTTAACGAGATCGTAAGATTCAGCACCAACCAATTCTCTCAACGTATCATAGGTGATGAGCACGTTCTTTTTTCTGGGTTCCTGGATCTCTTTATAGCCACAGAAAGGCCATTGCGATTCTTTCTTTTATTGTATTCCTGTCCGGTTCTACCCGCGACAAGTTGTATGGATCTCGGAATGACATCCCGGCCCCCCATCATCCACGATTAGGAGGTGGATATGGTTTGATGTGACCATGTAATTCAGAATCGTCAGGCCGTAGCGCTTTTTGGCTTCATAGAGCCACTGAAGCCATCGGTGGGTGACCTGCCCCGTTAAATGCAAAGCCTATTTAACTGGGGTATGCGAGATCTGTCCCGGAATATAGTGTCTTTTCGCTCTTGCCATGGATTCGAGTCAATAATGTCTTTTTTGGTCACAAAACGATGATATAGCCCCGAAATCGGACTCTATTATTTCCATAGTTTAAAGCATTTCAATCACTTAATTCGGCCCGACCCCTTTTTACCAATATAAGAGCCAATAGAGATATCAAGTATTCTTATTCACGTTAGGCACTTTAGCTCACTTCAGGCATTTTAGGCACTTAAGTCCTCAGAAGCTAACTCGTCGGTTTGAGGCGAAGCTTCGCTAGTAACTAGTACACAACTTCCGTGCTTGATTTAAGATCACCGGACAGCACTGGGCATTTATTTCTTCTTTTCTTTTTTCAATTTTCGTTTTTCCTTTGGATTGAGCTGGGCCTTTTTCTGTTCTTCCCTTTTGCCTTTATCTTTTTTCCCCTTATCACCCATATCTGTTTCTCCTTGCTTGAAAATGACTTGCGCCGGACTGTGGCGGCGAAACCCCGTCTCCGGTCGTAGAGGTTAGCAGATGAGATCGTTTGTCGTCACCGCCAAACGCCTCCAACATGCCCGGAACTTCATCATAGAACCCTTCAGCCGCTTCGTCAGCCGGATTCGAAACAGACTGGCACAGCTTGTTGGCGGTGTCCAGACTGGTGCCGTCACGCTCGCCGATTTCTCATCCGTCCCCTAGCACTACCTGGCATGCGGCCCAACGTTGGGGATGACATGCCAGTAAGACCGCAAGCCTTACTGGGCACCGTCGATCCCCTGGTTCGGCCCATGGCAACCAGTGCGATGCTACCTATCTGGCATTTCAAGGGCTGATACTCGATCGGCCCAATGGCCGTTATGGAACGTGACAACTCTTGATGATGAAGCCACCCGACTTCTCTTCACGTTCCAGTTCAAGGATCCCGTGTGCTTCCGCCTCCTCCAGTAGCTGGCCGAAAGACCGGAAGCCGTAGTAGGATTCGCTGAAGCCAGGTTTGCGACGCTTCAGGGTCTGCTTGATCATGGAACCCCAGATCTTCTCCCCCTCCCCGCGTTCTTCAACCAAAGCCTCGTAGGTCTCGACAATCAGATCCCATGCCTCCTGCTTCTTATCTCCGGCGGGCTTGGCGGCTTTGGCAGTCAAGCCCCGTGCCGGCTTGCGGCTCACCTCTCTGCCGCCAGCCTTCTTGCGGGGCGGCTGACGGCGTACGAGGTCGTCGTAATAGATAAACTCATCGCAGTTTGCGATCAACAAGTCCGACGTCGAATTCTTGACGCCAACACCGATTACGATTTTGTTGTTCTCCCGTAGCTTGCTAACGAGCGGGGAGAAATCAGAGTCACCACTGATGATGACGAAGGTGTCCACGTGTTCTTTCGTGTAACAAAGGTCGAGCGCGTCTACAACCATGCGAATATCGGCGGAGTTCTTGCCCGACTGGCGTACGTGAGGAATCTCGATCAACTCAAAGGACGCTTCGTGCATCGCTGACTTGAATTCTTTGTAGCGGGCCCAGTCGCAGTAAGCCTTCTTGACCACGATATTCCCTTTGAGCAGGAGCCGCTCG
>DATKZQ010000027.1:0-21581 GCA_035527895.1 Desulfatiglandales bacterium | reverse complement strand
GTATACTCCTTTCTTCGCTACCAGGGATGGACTAACTCCGGTCGCCCTACGGGCTCCCTCCGTGAGTCCATCCCCCTTCACAATACCATGTAGTGTAATTCAATCCAACTTTTGAGACATGAATTCAGAAACAAAGGGATTCTATGGGCCGCAGTTATTCAGGCCCACCGATCAATGAGCCATTGCTGCTTGGCTGGTATTTGGGATTTACCGGTATTATCATAATTCTTCTGAATGCTTTCGTCTTTCTGTTTTGGGACCGATTTCTCAGAAGTGAGCTGGATCCCGGCAGCAAAATCAAAGAGTTTGGGAAAATCAGATTCCGTCACTTTTTCTATGGCAACGAGGTTCTCATTGCTGATATAAACGGCCCAGTCCTCCTGTTCCTTGGTACTGCCGAGCTTCCGATCGCTCACATGGGAATATGGACCTGCACCGTCATCTGCTCTTTTGAATTCCCCAGGTTGTTGCTGTCTAATGTAACTGGTGTTGTTCGTAATTCTCATGGCGTATCACCACCATTGGGCTATGTTGGTGATCTCAAGGCGCAAGATGCGTGGATCCATTCCTGTGTTTCTATGGTTATCCCGAGTTGTTGATGCGCATGTACCGCATAACGACCTGGGTGTCCCCCCGATTCCACGCATTATCGCCGAAGCCTGCTGACACATCTTTTCTAAGAAGCTCTTTGGTACAGTTTCTGCGAGCTTGGGCTCGTGGAAACTGTTTTTCAGAGAGACCTCGAGTTCACACAGATACCCATATTTGGTATCGGCATCTCAGCGAAAAACTTTAGTGTTTTCCCCCTTTAAAAGAGAACACGGCTGAGGGTTTCTTACCATTGTGTTATTCCGGCAACGCTCGCCACAATCCTCTTTACAAGGGAACCAGAAGGGTGAGAATATAATAAAAAGTGGAGCATTACTATGTGTGGGCGTCAAGAAATAGCCCTGGGGATTGGGGAGGTTTCATCATGAAAGTGAAACTATGCAAAAAAAGGGCTGTTTGGTGTCTTGTGATACCTTGCGCGTTGTTGGCGCTTTCAGTAACTGTTGCGCCTGTCGCTTCAGCCAGACCCTTCCGGTTAGGCAAGCTGCCGGATAAGGGAAAGAACTTCGGTTGTGGTACCTGTCATGTGGACCCAAGGGGAGGCGGAAGACGGACCTCCTTTGGCAAAGACTACGGAAGGATTGCCATTGTAGAAGGCGAGAAATATACCCAAGCCTTGGGAGCACTAGATTCCGATGGCGACGGTTCAACGAACGATCAGGAATTTGCTGCGGGAACCAACCCCGGAGATCCGCGGTCGAAACCCTGACCCTGAGCTGTTGATCGTTCCGCTTAGACACAGGAGTTGGGCAGGGGGTTGCTGGCTGTCCAAGGTAGGTGGCGTGCGACCCCAGAGAAATGCATAATCAAATCACTGATTTTCAACAGATGCCTTGATTACCTTCCCTATCATCCGGCGCGCATAGAATATTGTAAAGAGGGCCGCGCTCCAGGTGACCGAAAATATTCCCCACCAGATGCCGAGCAAACCGACACCGAATATATGAATTAGGATGTAAAAGACAATTACCGGTGCCATTATTTGGCGGCATAGTCCTATCCAAATAGCATACATCGGCCTCTTGATGCCCTGTAATACGGCAACATGAACAAACAGAATAACGTAAGCATACAGAACAAGTGCATCGATTCTCAGGTATGTGGCACCAATGGGTATGACATCGAGGTCGTCAGTAAAAAACCTCATCAAATACTCGGCCAGAACGAATACGAGAATTGTGCCGATAGTCATTACCATACCGCCGTATCGTAAGGCCTTGTTGAGTGTTTCTTCGACGCGGTCAAACAAGTGAGCGCCGTTGTTCTGTGCAACAATGGTCAAAGTTGCGATATTCAAGCCAATGGTAGGCAGGAGAGCAATCTGCTCGACTCGCATGGCAACACCGTAAGCGGCTACCGCCTCTTGTCCGAATTTGCTAACGAAATAGGTGATCACAAAAATGCCGGTGCCGATCGTGAACATGTTTACACTGGCAGGCAATCCCTGGCGGGCGATTTCTTTGAAATACTGCAGCCTCGGGAGGAGGTCAGGGAGGTCTTTGCTAGCGATTAATCTCGTTTTAGAGACCCTGATTCCCAAATATAAGCAACCGATGAGTTGGATGAGAACTGTTGCCAATGCGATACCCACGATTCTTAAGGGGGGAATCCCCAGCCCGCCGTAAATAAACCACGGATCAAGGATGATGTTCAAGAGGAATCCCACGATCAAGAAATTCCTGAAGGATCTGGTATCGCCCAAGGCGTTCAAGATGGAGTTGAGCATATAGACCAGCATAAAGAAAAAAGTGCCCAGAAAGATGGTGTCCATATACTTAAGACATATTGCCAGGTATTTGTCAGAAGCGCCGAGCATTGAAAATAGTAACGGCGAGGTGTAAATGCCCACGAACGTCAGGATGATAGAGGTGACCACCCCGAAGGAGATCCCCTGAAGGGCGAATCGTTCTGCCTCTTCTCGCTTTCCGGCTCCGAGTGCATTAGCGATGAGTGCTGTGGAACCGGTTGATACGCCGGTTCCCATGGCAATGATGATGAAGTAGACAGGTAGGGAAAGAGAGAGGGCGGCTAACGTTTCAGTTGAGATTAACCCACCGAAATACGTATCCACCACATTGTACATGGTGTTGAAAAAATACCCCACACTCGCCGGAATTGCCACTTTTCGAATGAGTCGTGGTATCGGTTGGGTGATGAGGTGATTCTCTTCTGTTACCATAAATAAACGCTCTAACTGCCTTTGGGTTTGCTCGATTTCGAAATATATAATTCCCTACTTGGAATGAAATCGCTAAATGGAATATGACTGTCGTCCAACCCGATAAACCTTATAGTGGGCAGGATGGGTAACAATTCTCGATGGTTCTGTCAACATGTTTCCAATCCTCCATGCCCTCATCTCTAATACAGGATTACCCTCTGCCAGTGATTTTGAATCGTGATGTAAAGGACGACCGCCTTAAAATCTCGAGGGTCTGGGTGATCGGGGCCTTCATTTCACTGGTAGAAACCGGGCCCTATAATCGCGGTCAGGTTTCTATGGCTGTGCCATGAACGCTGATCCAAAGCGAGCACATCCGAAATAAAGGAAAAGCGCCTTATTTTTAGTAATGTGGTTGATTTGGGATCGCTTTGAGTCTTAACGGGATGGGCGGGGATACTCTACTTTCTGGGGTGAACTTAAAGCATGTATCGCGAAGTCTTTGAGAGTAATGAAACGTATTGAGGATTTAATGTTAGCATCGGAGCAGAGTTATTCACCATTGAGGCGTGTAATGCCAGATCCGGCGAGACACCACTTAGTCCCTGCCCAAAACCTCTTGTATTTTATGAGACAGGTCTTTCATTTTGAAGGGTTTCTGGATGAAACCGTTGCATCCGCGCTTCAGAATCTCCGTTGCCTGGCCGTCAACGCTGTAGCCACTGGAGAGGAGAACCTTTGCCTCAGGGTCGATTGCCTTTATCCTGTCATAGGTCTCACTTCCGCTCACGCCCGGCATGATCATATCAAGGATCACCAGGTCGATCAAATCTTTATGCTTCTGGTAGAGCTCTGCCGCCTCTTGTCCACCCTTGGCTTTCAGGACCTTATGCCCTATTTTTTCCAAGATCTGGGTACCGACATCGAGTATCATATCTTCGTCATCAACAAGAAGAACGGTTTCCTTGCCCGGTACTAATGTGTCAGACCCTCTGTTTTCTCTCATTGCTTTCCTTCTAGAGGCAGGCAGATAGATGCTAAAGGTACTGCCCTTACCCTTCTTGCTGGTGACCGTGATGGTGCCGTCGTGGTTTCTTACAATGCCGTAAACAGAGGCCAACCCGAGGCCGGTGCCTCTGCTCATCCCCTTGGTGGTGAAAAAGGGATCGAAGATGCGCTCCGCTGTCTTCTTGTCCATGCCGGTTCCAGTGTCGGTTACCTCTACAAGCACATAGTCGCCGGGTTTTACTTTAGGGGATTTGCCGGTCACGTCCTTGTGGGTGACATTCATCGTTCTCAAGAAAAGATCACCCCCCGAGGGCATGGCATCTGCGGCATTGACATAAAGGTTCCATAGGATCTGCTCGATCTGGCCCTGATCTGCCTCTATTGCAAGTAGGTCTTTGGCAAGGTCATGGTGAACCTCGATTTCCTTCTTGGTCAGGCCAAAGGTACCCGATGTTTCTCTTATGAGCTGATTCAGGCTCATGGGTCTGATCTCATATCTCCCCTCACGGGCATACCCAAGGAGTTGCTTGGTCAGTTTGGATCCGTTTTGCACCATTTTTTCAATATTCATGAGCCCATCATAGCTAGGGTCATTAGGGTCAATATCCAGCAAGATCAAGGATGCATTTGCCTGGATACCCATGAGCAGATTGTTGAAGTTATGGGCAATGCCGCCTGCCAAGGTACCGAGCGCCTCCATCTTCTGGGCCTGCCTCAGTTGGGCTTCAAGTCGCTTTTGGTCAGACATGTCAAGGAATGCTGTGAGCACGAACTCTTCACCTGCTATCCGAATGAGCCTGGCGAACATAAGGGCGTTAATAACAAAGCCGTCTTTTGCCTCAAATTGGGTCTCTAATCCGTCCACTTGCCCCGATGCCTTAAGCTCCCTAAGAAATGCGTCCTCCTCGCCTTCAAAGAAAAAGCCCAGATCCGCGATAGTTTTCCCGAGGACCTTCCTCCGAGAGTAATGGGTCAATTCGCAGAACTCGTCATTGACATCGACAATTTTACCTGTCCTCACATCGGTAACGGCAATTGCCTGGGGAGATAGATCAAAGAGGTTTCGGAATTTTGCTTCACTCTCCCGAAGGGCCTCCTCGGCTTGCTTGCGCTCGGTCATATCATGAGTGACGACTACGGCATGGGACACCTCTGAGTCGTTACCGTAGTAAGGATAATAGCTCACATCGAAATATTTCTGTTCGTTACCGGAAAATTCAAACCATTTCTGGTGATGTACCTCGCTCCCCGCAAAGCATTTATCTAAATGGGGCTTTAATACGCTCTTGAATTTCCTCTTCCCCCAGACATCTGCCACGGTTTTACCGATGATCTCATCGAGCGATTTATCGTGAGCAAGACAGTAGGCTTCATTCACGGCCTCATAGATGTAGTCCCTGTTGATAAGGGTCATGAATTGTTTGGAGGTATTCACGATGAACTCATATTTCCGCAACTTTTCCAAGAGGGCCTTGTCGTTGCTGACATCGCGGATGATGCCTTGATACCCGAGAATGCTTCCGTCACCGGTCTTCCACACAGCAGCAGTGAGTATGCAGTCCATCTCTTTGCCATCTTTCTTTCGGAGCTTCACTTCAAAATCACTGACAGAACCACTCTTCTCGATCTTCTGCTGAAATCTGGTACGATCGCTCGGATTAACGTATAGTTCGTGTGCCTTGAGATACCTTAACTCCTCTCTCGTGTAACCAAAGAGATCCAAGAAAGACTGGTTGACCTCGATATGGTCTCCTTCCCGGGTCGTCATGTAGAGCGCATCTGCGGACTGCTCAAAGAGGCTTCGGTAGCGGCCTTCTTTTGCGCGCCACACCTTTTCTACCTGATCGTGCTCGGATTCTATGGTTCCTAACTCGGCGACCCGTCGATGGAGGGCGGCGGGCTCACGAATGAGTTGTTCTTTTCTTTTATTTTCATCTTTCATGCCTTTACCCTTGTGTGAGGATAGAAGGTACTGTAACCAAGCTCGAACAGTCAAGAACGGTAAAAGCTTGATTTTTCACTTACATAGTATAAGAGAAAAGGGATTGTGTGTCAAAGGAAAAGCTAACACAAGATATAGTGTTTTTTCTTGAAATATTTTTCAAGGGTCTAGAGGGAAAATATCGGCAACATGTTTCTAATCGGAGGAAGTTAGTGCTTTGCGGAACCCCTTACGTTATCCAGGAACAAAACTAAACGTGACACTCCATCGGATGATCCTAAAATAAGGTGTGCAGATAAGACTAGTCACTATCAAGAATCTCCCTGATCTTTCGAGAAAGCTGGGTCATTTTGAAGGGCTTCTGGATGAAACCATCCCACTTGTGTCCCCGTATTTCAGTTGCCTGGTTCTCCAAACTGTACCCGCTCGAAAGCAGGATCTTTATTGAAGGATTGATCTCTTTTATCATGTCGCACGTTTTGCCCCCGCCCACACCCGGCATGATCATGTCAAGGACCACCAGATCAATGGTGTCCTTGTTTTCCTTATAGAGTTCGATCGCCTCTTCTCCACTCTTGGTCTTCAGGACATGGTAGCCCAATTTTTCAAGCATTTGGGATGCGACACCAAGAATCATTTCTTCATCATCTACGAGAAGGATGTTCCCTTTGCCGGGTACTAGCCTGGTCGATTCTATGTCCTCCTTCACTGCTTGATGACGAGAGGCGGGCAGGGAGATGAGAAATGTGGTCCCCTCGCTTTTTTCACTATAAACATTGATAGCGCCGTCGTGATTTTTGATGATTCCATACACCGAGGCCAGTGCCAGTCCCGAGCCCTTACTCATGTCCTTCGTGGTGAAGAAGGGATTAAAGATGCGTTCCATGGTTTTCTTATCCATGCCGATGCCCGTATCACTCACAGACAGGAGGACATACTCTCCTGGCTTGTGATCGAGGTGTTGGTCTTCTGTGACCGTATCGGTCACATTCGCGGTCTTGATGAAGAGATCACCACCCCCGGGCATGGCGTCCGCTGCATTGATGTACAGGTTAAAGAGGGCTTGCTCGATCTGTCCCTGATCCCCCGTCACGATATACAAATCTTTTGCGAGCTCCTGATGAACTCTGATTTCTTTTCTGGCGGCCCCAAAGGTGCCGGAGGTTTCCTTTACCAATCGGTTTAAATCGATGGGTTGTATTTCATGCCTTCCCTCTCTGGCATAGCCAAGGAGCTGCTTCGACAGTTTGGAGCCGCTTTCAACCTGTTGCTCAATATTCAGCAACCTCTCGTAATTAGGGTTACCAGGGGGGGTGTCTAAGCGCATGAGCGAGGCATTTCCCTGGATACCCATAAGAAGGTTGTTGAAGTTATGGGCAATGCCTCCTGCCAGGGTGCCGAGGGCCTCCATCCTTTGGGCATAGTGAAGCCGGGCCTCAAGCCGTCTTTGCTTTGCGAAGTCGACGAATGTGCTAAAGATCAGGCTTTTGCCGCCCAGCTGGATGGTTTTGGCGAATAACAGTACGTCAAGAATGGTGCCGTCCTTTGCCTTGAAGCGCACATTAATCCCGTTGACCTCCCCTGTCTTTATCAACTCATCGACGAACTTGCCTCGTTCTTCCTCAGACCAGAGCCCCAAATCGGTAACCGTGTTTCCGAGCATATTCTCCCTTGTGTACTGGGTGACCTCACAGAATCTCTTGTTGGCGTCCAGCAAAATGCCGGTATTGAGGTCAGTCAGGACGACCGGCTGGGGTGATAAGTCAAAAAGGCTCCGGAATTTCAGTTCGCTCTCCCGCAGAGCTGCCTCAGCCTGCTTCCGCTCGGTTATGTCCACAAACGAGCCCATCCTGCAGATAATCTTACCGGCTTCGTCGGCAACCGTACTTGCTACAACTTGCACATCAAAGGATGTGCCGTCCTTCCGCTTGGCTACGACTTCGCCGACCCAGCCTCCGGATTCATGTACAGTATGTGCGATCGCCTCAGCCTCATCTCGGTCGCGCCAGAATTCAACGGATGGTCTTCCCAAGACTTCTTCAACGTCGTCATATCCCCAAAGCCTCAGAAACGAATCATTTACGTAGGTCACAGTATCTTCGAAGTCGGCCATTCCAATGGCGTTTATGGAGGATGCGATTGCGCTGTCTTTGATCCGCAGTGCCTCCTCCGTTTTCTTTCGATCGGTAATATCGCGCGATACGCCAAGAACCCCAACAAATTTACCGTCCTTGAATTGTGGAGTGACCCTCGATTCTACCACGATATACCCGCCGGACTTGGTGCGGACACGCACCTCATGGAGTGAAGGTATTTCACCACGGAGCATGCTTTCCAGGAACTCCAATTCCGCGGGCCAGTCGCCGGGATGTACAATTGACTGTAGTGGTTTGCCGATCCACTCAGTGGGAGACCAACCGGTGTATGCTTCAAATGCGGGGTTGAGGGAGGTAATCGTACCCTCTTCGGAAAGCGTGTAAATGACATCCCGAGCGTTTTCGATCAGGGTTCTGAGCCTTTCCTCCGAGTGCTTAAACTCTACTACACACTGCTCGTGCTCAAGTATCTTTTTCTCCAGTTCCTTAACCTTGCGATTCAGTTCATCATATGTTGGCTTTTTGGGCATTCAAACTCCCTCCTCACCGTGTGAGCAGAAGACTTATCATGTGGCCTCTCCCGGTTTCTGAAGCATAGGACCTTCATGAACTCATGGCAATAGGTGCCATGTGGGGAAATCTTAATCAAGAAGCATGCCAAAGATTTCGGAGCACCGGCAAACCCCTTGTTTCAATATGCGATGATAAGAGCAAGCCAAATCCTGGAATCAAGCCCTTGTTATCAGGTACAGGTGTAGGTCGGGGTCAATCGCAGTTGGATAAAGGAGCATGCTTTGCATTCCGAAAGGAGAATCTGCCGATCCCCATTGACAACCGTCATTATGGGTGAAGACAGCGGGGCCCCATTATGAGTCTACGAGCATTCCGGCAGATTCTAAGAAGACAGAGCCGGCAGGCTCGCCTCAAGGGCTGTGGTGTTCAAGGAAGTCCAAGACAAGTCGAACGTATTCTCGAGGTCGCTCCTCATAGGTATTATGCCCGCAGTTTGGAAGTATGGCTAGCTCTCCGTTCGTTAAACCCCGATAGAAGGCAACAGCTTGCTCAACGCCGAACAGAAAACTTCTGTCGGGGTACAGCACGAGCGCAGGACATGCAACCGAGAGCAGTAAGGGCCTTAGGTCAAACACTCCCTTGCCGTAAGCCCCGCCGTACTTACGAAACTGATTGTAAAAGGACTCGGCACTCTCCGCTCCATGCCAATCGATAAACTTCTGCCGGAGATCCGGATCCAGATCCCGAAATGGCTTGGGGAATTTCTGCCGATTGAATTCGGCCATGGTCACCGGGCTGTAACACTGAGTGCTCGAGGCAACCAAGGTCTTAACTTTGTGAGGTTGTTTTGCGGCGTATTCTACGCCAATTACTCCGCCCTCGCATTGACCAATGATATGGAAAGTGTCAAAACCTACGACCTCCCTCAGCGCCTCTAACTCTTTGACACTGTCTGAACGGAACTGTCCGCCTTCATAAAACGACTGAAAATCTTCGCCTTTTTCGGACTGCCCGTACCCTCTTCTGTCGTACAGTAGGACGCGGTAACCCGTTTCTACAAGAAGGGGATAGATGTCCTGCCACATTTTGGTGCAGCCAAATCCGTGGTGGAGAAGCACGATGTCGTCACCATGCCCGTGGATCTCGTAATAGATTTCAAATCCATTTATCTTGGCGAAAGGCACTCCTAGCTCCCTGCAAGTGGTTGAAAACTGTGCTCGAAATGAGAAGATCTTAGGCCCAGGAGGGGTACCGGTCGTTTCTTAGGGCGAACATCGTCAAAAAAATGACTCACCTTGGAAGCGAAACTCCTCATGGGGCTCCGGGCACTATGGGGCAAGAGCACGTGCGTGTCAAGGCGAAAGGGCTTGGATTTGGCCCTGTTCATCAGAAATGGTTGACGGTGCCATCTGGCCGGGCAAATGATCAAAGAGAGATCCGGGATCGCCCAGCCAACTGAGGGCATTGCGGGCATGCCGAAGTTAGGGCGAATGGCTTGTATGGGGTGTGCCTGAGCAATAGGTTTTGTTGTGCCTGTTTGGTTAATCGCCTTGGTTAGGAGTTCGGCGCTCTGCCCCCATTTTCCAACAGCGCCTTAACGAACTCAAGACCGTACGGCGTACCCTCCTCTATTGCCTTGAGCACGGTTCCGCCCCCTGTGAAAAAATAATACTGGGCATTCTCCATGGCAGCCAGGTATAAGCCGGGACTCAGGTTTTTGAATTCCTGAAGGGTATCTCCGCCGCCGTAAAACTTCTGGGCCTGCCGGTTCTGGTCGATGGTCCGGTCTAGTTTTTCCGATCCCTCGTAGAAGTGAGGCGTAAGGCCCATTACCGCATTCACGAAGATGGTCTTGGCCGATCCGATTACATCAGCCACACCCGGGGCGTCGAATGATTCGGGAGGTACATCAAGGATATAACCGTATGACGCTCCTTTTTTGAAATCCTTTATGCCAATGGGGCGGTACTTGCCCTCAACCCGCCCTTCAATGGTGTCTGACTCGACGAGATACGGTAACTCGACCACTTTCTTGGCCTTTTCATCCAGTTTCACCAGATCCTTGGCTGCCTGAATATCGCTATCACCCACCCCGCGTATATGAACATCGTGTTTGGCGCACAAAAAGGTGTTGTAGATAACGCCACCCAGTATCAGACGGTCGACCTTCTTGTAGATCTGGTAGAGGGGTCCGATCTTGGTGTCGTATTTGGCGCCGGCTACCACGGCTACAAAGGGTCGCTCCGGTTCCAGGACGCGCTTCAGGTTGATGAGTTCCTTTTGGAGCAGGAATCCGGCAAAGCTCGGCAAAACCCTACTAATGTCAACGGTAGAAACGTGGGCCTGCCACGAACCAAAGGCGTCATTCACAAAGACATCGGCCAGGCCGGCCAGCTGCACGGCGAAGCGTTCCGCTTTCTCTCCAGTCGCTTCTTCACCTTCGAACCACCTCGTGTTGGGCAGGTAAATGCCTCCGATCCGGTGTGCACGGAGGTCTCTGATGAGCAAGTTTATAGAGGTGTCGATCTCCCTGATGCCCCACTCTGGGTGGATTGGGAATTGGGGAACAGCAAAGGTCGTATGCAGTTTTCGTTCGAGGTAATCGACAACCGGCTGGACCGAAGTATCGTCCCCGGTGGTAATGTGCCCTGTTTTCTTATCGCGCGTTCTGCCCACGTGGGTCATAAGAATGAGCCGACCTCCACGTTCCACGATGTTGTAAAGAGTTCCGAAGGTTGCATCGATGCGGTACGGGTCACGGATTTCACCATTCTTGACCACGTTATGATCAACTCGCACGAGGACTACCTTACCCGCAAGGTCGGCATTTTGAATGCGAGGCAAACGAGGATCTAAAGCGAGTTCATTCATGATATCAATCCTTACATCTTGGAAGATCCGAAAAAGAATTTCTCTGACTTGCGAATCGAAGCACTAATTATATTCTAATGCAAATACCGTGCAAGAACAAAGATTTTCTGATATTTTCAAACAAGCACTCAACTACCAGCACTTCGAGGGTTAGAAAGCAAAAACCGCCAAGCAATGTGGCGGCCCAAGAAAGTATCACTGCCCCCATTTAGGCCCAATAAGGCTTCCTTATATAGTTATTGATTGCGGCGGGGCCACTGGATATATTCGTGCTGTTAGCTCTTCTAGATCGCTGAAATTGGTCCTGCCAGTCCCCTTCTTATTCTGCCCTCATGAAAAATGACTTGCAGTTAGGAGGTTGAGGGCCTATTATGCATACAGGCAGATGGGTTGTGTGGCCCTTTGATGAAGCACCGAGCTTTCTCAGGAGATTCACTCACGTTTATATCAGCGGGGAATAGAGAATGAGCAAGAAACTACTTATCGTGTTTGGGCTTTTGATTCTTTTGATTATTGTTCTGCTATGGGTGGTAGCGGCCATTTATCCTGACTGGCTCTGGTTCGATAATCTAAACTTTTTCTCTGTTTTTTGGACGATGCTTCTGAGCAAGCTCGGGTTTGGTTTGGCAGTCTGGCTGGCTTTTCTTCTGATCCTGTTTGTCAATCTTTATGTAGCCAGGCGTCTGAATCCTGGCCATGGCCCGAGCGTGAGCTTTGGCACAGAGGGAGGTTATCTCTCCCAACTTGGCCTCTCCGGCAAGGCATCAAGCGCCTTCTTGATAGGTTTGATTTTGCTCGTAAGTTTTATCATTGCATCAAGGGACGCGGATCAGTGGCCCATGGCCCTGCGGTTTCTGTATCAGGAACCGTTTGGTAGCGCGGACCCCATCTTTAACCGGGATATCGGCTATTACGTTTTTTCACTTCCCCTTTACCTTTTTATTCAGAATAGGCTCATAGTCTTTTTGATTTTGGGAGGCGTTCTTGCATTGGGCTGGTACCTGAAAAAGGGCGGACTTCAGGTGATAGGCGATTTCACACCGGGGACCGGAGCCCCACCCTCACTTCCTCGGGTTACCTTCGGGCCACAGGCCGTAAAGCATCTCATTTTCTTAGGCGGAATAATTGTTCTCCTCCTTGCCTGGGGTTTTCATCTTAGAATCTACAGACTCCTGTATTCTACCCAAGGCCCTGCATTCGGTGCCAGTTTTAGCGATATACATGTTAAGATATGGGCCTATCGGATTTTGATTCTGTTCTCGGTGGGACTGGCCGTTGTTCTCTTTATGAATGCCTTCAAACCCAGGACACGGTTGGTTTTGGTGAGCGGGGGAATATGGTTGGGGGCCGTAGTGCTTTTTGCAGCTATTGTACCTGCCATGGTGCAACAGTTTGTGGTCAAGCCCAACGAACTGGCTAGAGAAAGGCCGTATATAGGTTATAACATTGAAAACACCCGCAACGCCTATAATTTGGATCAGATAAAGGTAGTAGATTTTCCGGTTAGCGATAAACTGACCATCGAAGATGTTAGAAGGCATGATGTCACGATTAAAAACATAAGAATCTGGGATGAACGCCCTCTGCTCCAAACCTACAGGCAGATCCAATCAATACGACTTTACTACGATTTTAACAACGTAGACGTAGATCGCTATGTTATCAATAATCAATTACGACAAGTCACCCTGGCTGCCCGAGAGCTGATCGTAAACCAACTGCCTCCCCAGGCAAATACGTGGGTCAACAGGCATCTGATTTATACCCATGGTTACGGGTTGGCCCTAAGCCCGGTAAACGAGGTAACCAGGGAAGGGCTTCCCCGTCTCCTGATCAAAGACCTTCCCCCGGCATTTGAAACTGACCTGAAGATAGACCGTCCTGAGATCTATTACGGTGAAAATACGCAGGAGTATGTACTCGTCAAGACCAAGGCCGAGGAATTTGATTACCCCAAAGGAGAGAAAAACGTCTATGCTACGTATCAGGGCAGTGGAGGGGTTCCTGTCACATCTTTTATCCGTAGGCTCTTGTTTGCATTTGAGTTTCTGGACCCCCAGATCATTTTTACCACCTATTTGGGCCCGGAAAGTAGAATCATGTACAACCGCCGAATCGGTTCGCGAGTGCGAGTTATAGCTCCTTTTTTGGATTATGACCGTGATCCGTACCTGGTTATTTCCGAAGGAAAGCTTTACTGGATTCAGGATGCTTACACAACCTCCAATATGTATCCCTATTCTAGCCGGTCGCGAAGCCCTTTGCACAATAAGAGGCTCAATTACATAAGGAATTCGGTCAAGGCGGTTGTCGATGCCTATAACGGCGATGTATCCTTTTACCTGATTGATGAAGTCGATCCTATCGCAAAGACCTACACTCGCATATTCCCCGAATTATTCAAGCCCCTCAGTGAAATGCCTGCCGATCTAAGAAAGCATATCCGGTATCCCAGGGATCTCTTCAAGATCCAGGTCGGGACCTACAGAACGTACCATATGGAGGATGAGCAGGTCTTCTATAACCAGGAAGACCTCTGGCAGATCCCGGACGAGATATACGAGGATAGCAGGCAGGAAATGGAACCCTACTACATCATTATGAAGCTGCCCGAGGAAGAGAAGGAGGAATTCCTTTTGATGCTCCCATTTACCCCTTCCAAAAAGGATAATATGATAGGGTGGCTGGCTGCCAGGAGTGATTTGCCCAATTACGGAAATCTGGTGGTATTTAAACTGCCCAAGGAAAAACTCGTGTACGGGCCGATGCAGGTTGAGGCTCGGGTTGATCAACAGACTGAGATCTCTCGGGAATTGAGCTTATGGGGTCAGAGGGGTTCCAGGGTTATCAGAGGCAATCTTCTGGTAATTCCGGTGGGCGACTCGTTTATTTACGTGGAGCCGGTTTATCTGGAGGCAAAACAGGAAGAGAAGGAGGCGTCCCCAACAGCATCAACTCAACCGAGACCTTTTGGGAAATCTCAAAGAAGCGGAGCCCCTGGTTCTTCAATAGTGGATCAATCAAGATCCGCGTCATTGCCGGAGTTAAAGAGGGTTATCGTTGCCTTCAGTAATCGCCTCAGAATGGATGAAACTCTGGACAAGGCACTTGAAAGCTTATTGGGAACGGAGGTAGTCGTCAAAAAACCGGTTTCACAGGATATTTCAGAAACAGTGGATATTGATAATCTGGGCGCCTTGGCCTTGCAGCACTATAACGAGGCCAAGGATCAACTCCGCCAGGGGAATTGGGCTGAATACGGGAAGGCCCTGGAGCGTTTGGAGAAGGTCCTCATAGAGATTTCCAAGATGGTGAAGGAAAAGGAGGAGTGACGAGTAAGCTACCTGTTTTTCGAGCAAAGAACTGAACAGAGAGGAGCTTTTCAAGTAGAGCCTGAAACTGGCCCCGCAACTAAAAAGACACCTCAAGATATTACCCTGAATCTTGGGGTGTCTTTCTTTTGTTCCCATGGAGCCCGGCTAGAAGGCGAGGCTTGCGTGACCGACAAAGCAGGCTTGAATTAGCGGCTAATTGAGTGCAGGACTCTCGTTTGCATAAAAGCTCAAAAGCACATCCGCTCCGCTCAGCATATCAAAACCTCAACAGGACGATGGAGACAACCGAGAGGGATATGCCCAGGATTCTCAGTGGCGTTAGGGTTTCTCTGTAGATGAGGACGGATAAGATTATGGCGATCATGAAATACATGCCGGTTATCGAAACAATGATGGAGAGCGGTCCTGTGGAAAGCGCTCTCAGAAAGGAGTAGTACCCGGCAAAATTGATGATCCCCATGACGAACCCAATAAGAAGCGCATCCTTATGACTTGGATTGGCCGGCTCAGTTTGTAACCTGTTTCTTATGGTCAGGGAGAACAATGTTGCCATGGCGTATGAAGCTGCCATGAAGGCAAGCTTGTCGGTATACAGGACAGCGAATTTACTGGATATCGAGGCAATGGAGCCGCATAGGAGAGCGATACCAACAGATATAAGACCCCGCCTTTTGTTTCCGTAGAGGGCCTGTTTGCCTTCATTATCTCTCGTAAGGATAACCATGACCGCCACGGCGAGTATGATGCCCAGGATCTGCGAGGCGGATAACCGATCCCTAAAGAACAGTACGGAAAAGACGACAACAACTACGGCATTAAGCCTGATAAGTGGATAGGCTATGGCAGCAGGTATATGCTTGAGCGCCTCAATATGATTGATGGTGCCGACCAGAAAGGCTGCACTATTTACCAAGGCGATGAATAACAGAAACCGGATATTATCAATGGATACCTTGAGGACAAAACAAAGGACTGAACTTAAAAGGGCAACCGTTGCCATAAAGGAAAACGTGGTCCAGACAGTATTGCAGTTCCTTTCAGCAGAGACCTTGTATAAAAACCTCTGTGCTCCCATAAGGATCAACGACAGAATGGCAAAGCTATACCAGTTCACTGTAGATTTTTCTTAGCCATGGTAATCTAGGATCATGTCCCAAAAGTAACGTATAAAAATCGATCAGATTGTATCATCGTTTAACAGTTTTTGAGATGAGAAATTCAGCACGAAATCCCAAATCGACTCGGCTGAGCTCGTCGCAGGCCGAAACACTATCTAAATTCTAATACCCGCCAGCCATGCATTATCAACCGCACAAGGCAGATGGTCGTTACACAAATAATATCTGGTGATTGTTCATTGGAATGACAAAAAGGCATTGCGGGCAGGTAAAATGATCTAAACATTACAATTACTTGCGTCATATCAGAGTGGGAGTCAGATCGTAAGGTTTGTTTTGAGTTTTGGATTTTGGACATTCGTATTTGTTTTCCCGCCTATTTAAGCGGGTTGCTTCGAGTTTCGAATTCTTTTAGAAAACGGACTATACCACATATCATGCGGATTCGACTGGTTAACTTTTGAAGCGACAGGGCCATACAAAGCCGGCCAAAGTTGAGGGAAAAGGTGAATTGGCGAGGTATCTTTTGGTTTTGATAGACAGGTGAAGGTTGATCCAAGGCCTAATATATCTTTCCCGCGATATGGAGCGTTGGATTTGCCCATCCAATGATAAGGCCTCTACCGGATGACGCCAGCGCCGGTTGCCCACTATTGAGGGGCGAGTCTGGAAGCGGGCTCGCCGGGAGCTTGTGCCAGTCGGTTCCGGTCCTGCTTCGCAGTATTTTTATCAGCCCATCGCCACTTTTCTGTTTCCAGGCCAGGTAGAGATATTTTTCGTCTGTTCCCAGCGCAGGCCTAACGTCTGTGGTTTCATCCAGTATCACTTCATTGTCGAAGAAGATCCCGTCCTGGCTACTCCTCACGCACAGCCTGTGGCTATCCCTGTCGCTCCAAGCAACAAAGAGCACAGAGCCCATTCTCGCGAGCGCAGGGCCGGAAGCTGCTCTTGCCGGTAGTTTGGTTGCGTTTAACCACCTCATTCCATCGGCACTTGACATAATATTCAGGTATGAACCTTGTCTCGGCTTGCTTCTCCAAGCGAGGCAGAGGTGATTCTTGAAAGCGGCAAAGGCTGGGGATGAGGTGGAGGAAATGTCAAGCGTCAGCTTGTTGGCCCACGTATCGCCTCCATCATAAGACTGAAGTATGTTTATGCTATGGGCCTTTTCTTTTCCTATCCATGCCAGGAAAAACCGATCTCTGAAGAATGCCAGAGCAGGGCCGTTATGCGATATTTCGCCATCCACCGATTTTGTTTTGTATTGTGGTAGCGCATTGTGGAAAGGGGAAGGATAATATTGTAGCTGTTCATAACGCAGCCTCAAACCAACAGAGCCAACCCTGGTGTCCGCAGTTTCTGTCCAGCACATAATGATCGGGGTGCTTCTCTCCTCGCCTTCGAGGATCCTGTGTCTGCCGTAAGCAACAGCAGGGCCGAAGGGGCTCGATGGGCTTGTGGTGGCAGGCATATCAAAGCTCAATATTCTCCCAAACCACGTTGTGATGGCGAGCGGCACCGCATAAGTGAGGCACATAAAAAACCGAGACAACTTGAGCGTAAACCGTACCTTGTGAACGAGCCAGTGAAACGCTTTGCGGATTACCTTGATAATCCATATCGGGATACAGCAAAGAAACCTGGCAGGCTGCCACTTTGGACATTTGAAGTATTTGTCGTTGGCCCACTCGCCAGCCTTCCAATAGCCGTTATCACGGCTTTCAGCACATATTTCTAGTTTCGACTTGGTATATGAAACGCACGGTAGAATTTCCATCTATCACCCACTTTTTCTTAAGACTCGGGTTCTCATTATACCTCAACAGGTGAGTCAGTCAAGCCAGGGTGTTCAGTCATACCTATCGGCGCCTTTCGCCTTTCTCTTAACAGAAAACAGTGCTCGTCTTTGCCGGGTACGCGCATTTATTCGCCTTCGCCAGAATGCCCTGCAGCTTGCTGCGGGGATGAATGGCGAGGCGACCGCGCCGTAGCTCGTAAGAGCGCCCGTCCTCCGCAGTAAGCCCTGCTACGGAGGATGGAAAGGCGGGTTGGCTTCGGCGCAATTCCGCTTGATACCCTGCAGTTTACTGCAGGGAGCTTCATTACCGGCGGAAAGCTCGTGGACGGATCAGCAGCTTACCTCAGGCTAGCGGAACTGTGTGATTGTCGTAAGTTGAGCACTGAGAAATCGAAAATGCTCTTCGCAGCGGGTTCTGGCAAACAGTCCTTAAGCGGCAATGCATGAGGGCTGGTGTAAGGCAGGATTTCTCAGCAGGAAAAAACAGAACTGTGCCCAAAAAGACCTCGTATGAGTGAGGGAGGCCAACAGGGATCGCTGGGCAATGCAGGAGAATATTTTCAGGAAAGGCAGAGCTGAAGGGCGGCGAATTTTGGTGAGCCTGTCCGCTGGAATTAAATGTTACGATTTGATGGGTGTTCGCTTAGCAGCCAGCCAATCCGTGGCGTATGGGGAGGGTTAAACCTTCATTACTGCGCTCAATTGACCATCAACGCCGCCCTTATGGAATTTGGAAGCGATCTCGGTCAAGCGTGTCGGTATGTCTTCTGAAATTGCCAGGCCCTCGGCCTCAAAACAGGCTATAGCGAGTTGCAGTGTGTGGTAATCCAATTCAAAATCATCCCAGCCCAGCAGATGCAGATGCCTGTTGACTGCCAGGTGGCCCATATCGGGATTTATTAGAACAGTAGTCGCCAAGTCTCTGATAAAACAGGGAATTATGTTTGGTTCCATCTCCTTCTTTTCCAACCGATCCACCAAAATGTGGGTAAGCTCGCTCAAGATGCGTACCTCCTTTTACATGCTTACTTGCGGAATGGCCTTGATTTTCTCCGGCCTCGACCCTTTTCTTTCAGAGTTGCAAGAATCATGCAAGAATTTCTATTTTTAAGATCTCATTAGATTTCTGATAGTTAGGTACATCCGATAGGAATCCAACAAAAAGATACGTAAGGAAGTACTAAAGTTCGAGGGAAAAAGTTCCACTTTGTTGGCAAACTTTTACATACTAATTTTCTATATCCTTTCTTCCCTATCTTTGATGCCGCCATTTTAAATCCTCCGTAATATGTTTTAAACAACGGTCTATGGCAGTGTAAAAAACCAATGCATTATTCATTGCAGGGTGGGGATGCAATCTTCCTCCCTGCAGATGGCATCATAAGGGATTACACCTCTGAACTGCTCATATGAACTTGAACAGGACTAGGTAGTCATTTCTTTCAATCACTCTCTTCTGGCAGCGAGCAGGCCCTTCCCTTAAGGTGAAAGAGGAGGCGAAGTACGCTTTTTGTCCTCTCGCTGAAGAGCTTTTCCGCAAAGTGAGCCCCTGCGGCCCGCTTAGAGATCTCGGAGAGGGTTGGGTACACGTGAATCGCACCCGCCATGGTTGACAGTTTCACTCCGCCCCATGTGGCCGTAACCCACTCATGGATGAGTTCACCGGCATGAGGGCCGATTATCTGGCAGCCAAGAAGCTTTCCCTTAGGATTAATGAGCACCTTGATCTTGCCAAGCTCTTCGCCCTCGGCGAGTGCCCGGTCGTTCTCGCTGAAGTTCTCTTCAAGGACCTTATACTCGATACTATCTGCCCTCGCCCGCTTTTCGTTAAGCCCTATGCTCGCCACCTCCGGATCGGTGTACGTACACCAGGCAACCTTTGAATAGTCCGACTTGCGGGGTACCCTCAATACGATGTTGGTGAGCGCGGTGCTGGCCTCATACCCTGCAACGTGTGTAAAGGGGAATTGGCCATTTACATCGCCACATGCATAGATATGGCGGATGTTGGTTCGCATCCGGGCGTCGGTGGTGATCCCGCGCGGAGTATGCTCTACGCCGGCTGCCTCAAGCCCCAAATCGGCTATATTGGGCTTCCGTCCTGTGGCAACCAGCAGGGCCTCGGCCTCAAGAAACCTCGTTTCCCCTTCACCCGTGGCCGGCGCCACGGTCAGGCGGACTCCGGATCTGCTTGATTCCGCTTTCACCGCCTTCGTGCTTGAGAGGATCTGTATACCTTCTGCCTCGAGGCGATCTCTCAGAATTTCGGCCACATCAGAGTCCTCCGGCCCGAGAATCTGATCCATAAACTCAACAACGGTAACCTGTGATCCGAGCCGCTGAAAGGCCTGGGCCATCTCAAGCCCAATCGGCCCGCCTCCCAGAACGAGAAGCCGTGCGGGGAGTGTCCTCTGGGAAAATACGGTCTCGTTGGTCCAATACGGCACATCTGAGAGTCCCTCAACCGGGGGCAGGGCAGGGCCTGATCCGGTGGAGATTATCCAGGCCTTGGCCGAAAAACGCTTCCCGTCTAATTCAACCACGTGGTCGTCAACAAATCTCGGATTCCCAAACTGTACCTCGGCACCGAGGCCGCAAAACCGCTCAGTTGAATCGTGCTCCTGAATCCTGTTGATTACCGACTGAACCCGGTCCATAACCGCGCCCAGATCGACCGGGGGAAGCGTCAGCCGGGGAAGGCCGAAATCAGCAGCCCTCCGTGCAAGTGCCCAGACGCCTGCTGTGCGGATCAAGGTCTTGGACGGCACGCACCCGAAATGGAGACAGTCGCCTCCCAGTTCCTTGTATTTCTCGATAAGGATCGTCTTGGCCCCGAACTGGGCTCCTCCGGCCGCCGCAGTGAGCCCGGCAGCTCCCCCGCCGAGGATTCCAAGATCGTAGTCGAATGTTGCCATGGAATCTTCTCCTTTCCATTACTCTTGTGACCCCTTCTTCGGTGGATTCCTTATACCCACCGAATATGCCACCGCCCTAGGACGGGCACCAGAAGTTGGTGTATAAGGTTATTCTCCGGCTGTATCGCTGCCAGTCTCTAAGCCTTCCGGCACCTCTTGGTCTTCCTCATGAAGCCGCTTGCGGGCGAACTTTACGAGCACTACGAGCAGAATACCGACACCGATCAATACACCGATCAAAGGCCACGGTACCCTCTTCTGAATTATCGCCTGGGAAATCGCATCGGTTCCCACGACATAGAGCACGGTTCCAGGCAGCATACAAAGCCATGACCAGAACACGTAAGTCCAGAAGCGGACCTTGGTGAGCCCAAACCCATAGTTAACAAAATTGAAAGGAAAGATCGGCACAATACGTACGAGCGCCACCATGATTGCACCATGTCTTTCAGTGAGATCATCGAGCTTTTTGAATTTCTCCCTCTTGGAAAGCCACTTGGTTATGGCATCTCGTGCGAAATACCTGCCAACCAAGAACGCCAGGGCCGCACCCACGGTGGACGCTATGCTCACGACAATAACCCCTAGGACAGAACCAAAAATTGCCCCGGCAATGATAGTAATTGCCGAGCCGGGAAGGGCGGCAACTACCGCCCCCGCATAGATGAGGATGAAGACTACCGGACCGAGAGCACCGAGCGCTTCAATCCAACCCCGGAGCGCAGCAAGCTTCTCACCTATGCCGAACACATAGGAAAGAACGAGAATGGCTATTACAACCACCAGCAATGCTATTGGACGCCACATGACAATCCCCCTCTCAGGCTAAATGAAAAACATCAAAATACAACCCCTACTAAATAGGATAGCCGGTGTTGATAGGAGAATGGAAATACTTTTTTTGATTCTTTTTGGATAAGGATCTCAAACGATGAGGCAGTATCGGATTTAAGCTGGAGCCAGCATGTTGGGGCTTCTCAGCCAGCCTGCTTTTCACTAATGCGAAATTGCCACTCGACGCTGGGCCTGGAAATCGGTTGGGTAGTTGTGGCTGCTGAGAAACACTACGCCATGTTCATGTTTTGTTTGTGCGTGTCTTTGTGGAGCCCCACGCGCAAGCGCGTGGCACCTCCACATTCTTCGGCGGAACCCGCCGAAGCATATCCACCTTCGTCCCAATAGGACTACGGCGGATTACCCTGCCTAGCATTCATC
>DATKZQ010000026.1:0-7890 GCA_035527895.1 Desulfatiglandales bacterium | reverse complement strand
AAATGCCAACAGCAACAGGCAACCCTCCTATCCCAGCCGGGCCCCGCGCCGACAACTGGATTACATCTTCCACACTCCGCAAATACGGGTCACCGGTTTTCAGATCCCTCAGATCAAATTATCCGATCATACACCCCTTGTGTGCGAATTTGAACTCACCACAGAAAAAAGCCCTAACCCGGATCCCGCCTTCCAGCGGGAGAACTAAATGAGGCCTGATCGCGGTATTCCGCATAGTCATCTTCTGCTCGGGGTGAAAGCCAGGAGATCGATTCGTCAGTGGAGAGGGTCAGGTGCTTTCTTATTTCTGCATTGAGCAACTCGGGGTTTCCGTTCACCAGTTTCTGGATCCATTTCTGGCTACCCTTTACTGCTGGCACCTGAGGAAAGCGACTCACAGTGACTTTGCTCCTATGGGTTGTGCTATGCTAACAGCGATCGCCCCAGGAAAAGGCTCTGATATCGGAAAATGGCAAAGGAACGATTTGCCCCGGCTCACTTTGGCAACTTAGTTTTTTAACAGCGTCCCCCCTTTCCTCCGGAGCCACCCAACATCTTGTGGATCTATGTGCTAATTTTTTTCTGTCCTGCTTCCAATTTTCCGCCTGTCAGTCGCATCGAAGCGTACTTATTGACATTGAGTATTCCTAAGCCTAGAATGGGATGTGGATGATGAACGGAATGGTGACAAGAATATCGAGATTCAAGATGACTCACTTATTCATTAAATGGCAAAAATAATATGATAGAGGAGGTTTGTAATGGAAGGGAAATCTGAAGCAGAACAACAAGCGCTAGATGCCCAGACAAAGGGCCAAGCTGAGGCCAAAAAAGTATCTAATGAGGTTTGGGCACGAGCATATCAGGCATATAAAGAGGCCAAGAAGCAGGCTCAGATAGTCCATAAAAAGGCACGCAAAATTGCCGTTGATAAGCAGGCTAAGAAGGTAGCCGATGAAGCCCATAAGAACGCAATAGAGCAAGCAAAGAAACTGCGTGACGCAATTACAGCGGAAGCCATGGTGGTCTTCCGCTGTTCTTACGACAAAGCCACTGCAGACTATCTTGAGACTCAAATCAAATCACGGGAGGCTATTGAAGACGCAGATGAGACCTATGAAGAGGCTAATAAGCAGGCTGACATAGTCTACAAAGAGGCTAAGAAACGGGCCGTTGATAAGCAGGCTAAGAAGGAAGCAAATGAAGCCTATAAGAAGGCAATAGAGCAAGCAAAGCAAGTTCGGGACGAGGCTACACGCAAATTACAGCAGGGAAGAAATCCTTAAAGGAGGTCGGTCGAAAAACCGGGCAAGGTTGATTCAAAAAATATATAAGGTTGATCCTCTCACGTGCCCCAAATGCCAGGGGAAAAATAGTTCTGCTTTTTCTGGCAGAGTTCCCATATCTTGTGTTACCTCTTGTGCCTCAAAAAATTCAGTATTCTGAATGGAAAGCCTCTCGCAAGTCTTTTGGCTTGCCATTACTATATGTAACATCTACAGGCCGGATGCATAGTTCTAACTGCTATACGTAACTCCGCATAATCCTAATCTATTGCATACTACAGTCGCAATTTATCATCACGCCAAACCACTTAATTGAAGAGCGCACGGCGACATTGAACGACGATCTCGAACCGCCAAAGGTTCGCCCTTCATTGAGGCTCAGGCAAGGGGATTAGGTATCCCCCTTCCCTGCCGCGATCGTTTACTGTTGCGGTTTTGAGAGAGCGTGTAACTAAAATGTAACCAGATATCACAAGGAGATAACGACGGGGATTAACATTTCAAAAAGGCCAACTGCTGCCGAAAGCTAGCGTCTGAGGCAGGTACGAGCATGAGACAGTGTATGCTGCCAATACAGGTAGGAAGCCAAACTGAAAGTTGGCCTTTTCCAGATACTATGTTCGACTGTGGGTCAAAGATGGAATGATTGTTTTTTGGTGCTTTGAGGTCTTGGACTCTCAGCTTTGATATGGTGATGAATTCGAATTGCAATATACAAAAGCAAAAATTTGCTCCGGCTCACGGCGTCAAATTAGTTTGTAAGGGCGACCCCATCTTCACAGATAACTGTATCGACCGATTGGAATCTTAAATTTTGATGTACGTTATATATTACTGCCTGCGTCTCGGAAAAGTGGAATGGTTGAGGCAGCCGGAAATTCACCTCATCACGTCATCAACTATTGGCGTCACTGTCCTCTTCCGGCTTCTCTTCGCGCAGCATTTTGAATACAAGGCCGTAAAAACTGTCATCTTGAGACATATATTTCCAGCCCAATTGAATATTGCAGTTCCGGCAGAGCTGAATTTGCCACGAATAACCCCGGAACCAGGAATACCCATTTGAGACCCTTGCAATGCCCATGCATCCCGGGGCATTGCGATAACAGCCCAGCCGGACAATGTGCCCGTAATAGGGAAAGTCATGATTATGGCGGCCTCGAACCTCGATCTTTTCAGCCACCTTGGTGACACAATGGCCGCAGTAAGCGCAAATAAGGCGCCATTCCTGCATGTTGTCATCCGATTCATCCTCAAAGATAGAAAGCCTCTTCTCCAGGTAGGTCAGGTGATCAATGTCCTCTGTCGAGGGATATTTCCCTGAAGGCCTTTCAGTGGTGATGGAAAGCGATTCATCTTTTTCAAAATCTCTTGGCATACTTATCAGATTAGGTAGAAATGTTGCTCTTTTCAACCCCTATTTGGATTCCATCCACAACAAATCCATTTACAACGCAAGGGATCTTACCCATTTTTTCTTAAGGTTTATCCGCCGCTTCCTGGCGGATTTATCCGCGGTCTTTTTGGCGAGTTTACCCGCCGTTTCCTGGCTGGTTGTCTTGGGTAAGAAGTTTACCACATCAATCCCTGGCTGCTGGGAGAGAAATGCAAACCACTCATTATCTGTGACGCCGACAAAACCCTTAATTTCGAATTTCCCGGAACCCTTACCGACCTAACAAGAGTCAAACGGAGACTTGACCCGTTTCTACTATCTAACAATTGTCAAAAAAAGATTTATCCCGCCTGCCCTGCCTGCCCCGTAGCTCCGGGAGATGGTACTGGGGTAGGTAGGAACTATCGTACTGGGGTTAAATGCTCGCCCTATGGAATGCGCAGCCTATTTAACTGGGACCCGACCCCTTTAGGAGGACTTGCCCGCCGTGTTTCTGAAGGGCCTGACCCCATTCACTTGTATTCTTAATATTCAACGGAAAGTAGTTGCTCCATACCCCGAGTTGTGGCAGAATTCCGCCGTTCCACGTCTTGGTCTTTAGAATAAAGGAATCACAGGCCACTCCTCATTCGGCAGTCTTAGCAATATCGGGTCGACTTCCGAAGGCCATATGAAGCATCTTTGGGGTTCAGTTTCGCCGTCGGCAGGGCTGGCCCTTTTTTCATTGTACGCCCTGGGGCTCCTTGCTGAGGGATCAGGTTTGCCAAGGTTTTTAGATGAGGTCTTTGAAGTGAACGTAGTCATTTACGGCATTTTTGTCCTTACCTATATTCTGATAGCCTCCCGTCGCCTTTCCCTTTTTCCCATCGGCCGGCCGGCCGGAGCATTGCTTGGTGCCGTATTATTGGTCTTAGTTGGAGCGCTGAGACCTGAGGAGACTTATCGAGCCATCGATCATGATACTATCCTGCTCCTCTTTGCCACCATGGGGATCACGGCCTCTCTCGAAAGGGCCGGGTTTTTCGAATGGCTGACACAGATTATCATGTCCTGGTGCAGGACGCCCATGAACCTTTTGATGGCAACCGCGCTTTTGTCGGGTACTCTTTCCGCAATCATGGTAAACGATACGGTCTGCCTGTTTTTAACGCCCATTATCTTGTCGGCTTGCATCAAGACCAAGCTCCCGATCGGCCCATACCTGATCGCCCTTGCAACTTCGGCAAACATCGGCAGTGCAGCTACTTTGGTGGGGAACCCTCAAAACATGATCATTGGAAGTTATAGCGGCTTCCCTTTTGCCAGATTCATGTTATATGCAGGACCTTCGGCCGGCATCGGTCTGCTCATTAATATGCTTCTCCTGCGATTGTATTACCGCCGGCGTCTCCCCGACCGCATGCCCGACATGAGGTTTGAACCATCACGGTTCGATGCCAGACAGCTCATTACTACAATCCTGGTTACCGTAGGTGTTGTGATCGGTTTCTTTTTGGGGGCCCATATGGGCTATACAGCCCTGACTGGTCTGATGGTCCTCATTCTTGCCAACAGAAAGGAGCCGAGGGAGATTTTTTCAAGGATCGACTGGTCCCTGCTTTTGTTTTTCTCCTGCCTCTTCATTGTGGTGACAGGCCTGGCCAAGACAGGGATAATCGAAAGGAGTTGGCGCGCCAGTGTTCCCTACCTTGGGTATGCTGAGGCCTCCGGACTGTTTCTCTTTACGGCCCTGATGACTGTTGGGTCAAATCTCATCTCCAATGTGCCTATGGTCCTCATGACAGGCCCGCATCTCGGCATACTTGGCTCTCCGGAGCAGGGCTGGGTCCTCCTGGCATTTACAACCACTGTGGCTGGTAACTTAACGCTTCTCGGGTCCGTTGCCAACATCATTGTGGCAGAGAGTGCGAGGGATCACTATACCCTGGGATTCTTCGAGTACCTCCGGTTTGGAATAGTCTCGACAACCCTTGTCCTCGCTGTAGGCGTGGTAATGATTTACTTCATCATGATTTGAAAACATAGGAGACCTTTTCAGGAAGAGAGTCCGGAGGATGACGTCTCAATTTCCAACAGATTTGATGGCAGCCTCTGGCAAAAGCAGGGGTCTTCTGATCCCCGGCTCACGATGAAAGGCAGCTGACAGCTGAATGCTTAGTTGCTAGCTGATATTATTGGGGAAAAGTCAGGTGTGATCCCGAAACATGGCAAAAGGAAATACTTGCCCCGGCTCACTCCGTGAACTTAGTATTTTGAGGGCGCCCCCCTTGACACGCATTCACTTAGTTTGGAACATGTCAAGCCTTGGCACCGGTTCCATGCTGAAATTCAACAAATTCAACAACGCAAATTCCTTCGGTGATTGAGGAGGCAGGCCTTATGGCCTGCCCCTTTCCTGCCTTGCAATTATTCGTGCACTAATGCTTGGTTACCCAGAAGAATATCGATTCTTGGAGTCCTACGTGTCCGCGTTTTTCCAGGAACATGAGGTGAAAGCCCCCCGGCTGGATTAACATAGATTTATCCGGCGTGCCCAGATCTTTGAAAAGGGCGAGTGCATCATCCGGGTCGACCACGTACTCGTTGGAACCGTTGAGGATGAGGGTGGGCACCTTCATGGTTGGAACATTGGGGATTCCTGGATTCTTTATGACATCTGGGTAAAGGCCACCGGGCATAAAGCTGTAGTGCTCTCCGACAACCTTTTTATACCATGCAACAACGTCTTCGTCATACGCATCCAGACGCTTCTCAACAACTGTGTGATGGCTATTGGGCACGTAATCCTTCCCTGGCTCCTTGGCCATCTCAATAACTTTGGTCGCATATGCTACAAAGGCCGGATTAATCTTCTTATATGGCGCTCCTATCAATACCATCCGGTCCAGAAGCTCCGGGTACATGCCTCCTGCCACCAAGAGAACCGTGCCGCCTGATGAGTGGCCTACTATGCCCACTTTATTGACTCCGGACCGCTTCTTGATGGCCGCGATCACGGATTTGATATCCTCCGACATGCTGGTGGAGGTAACCTCCATGCCGTTTGGCTTGGTGCTCTTTCCATACCCCCTACACTCGACAGCATAGACATCCAGCCCTCTTTCAGCCAGGAAATCCATGATACTGTAGTCTCTGATCGGGATGTCCCAGTAAACGTACCCAACGCCCGAGCCATGGACAAGTAGGACGGCCTTTTCGAGACGCCCCGTTTTGGGCGTTTTGGCCACAACCATGAGGTTCATGCCAGTATCGGCTTTAACGAAAAACTCATCCTTGTCTATCGTGACCCCGAAGCAAGGAACCTGACCCACAAACAGCACCAAGGCAAAACACATTGTTACCCAAAGCAGAATACCTCTCTTCATTTCCTTCCCCTTTTTTATGTTTGGAGTTTAGGCGGTAGCACCCCCTGGGAAGCTCGAGGAAATGATACAGTTTCTCCAGCAAGAAGTTGGTTTGATCAAAACTATGGGGCTCCTGACAGGTTAGCTGCATCCTGTCAGGAGCAAGGTAGGCACATTTTGAGAGGGTTCACCATGGGGAATTTCCCCGAATGAGAACTTAGGTGTTGAAAAGAGCTGGCTCTCAACAACTAGTACAAGGAACTCCCCCGAAAATCAACAAGATTCATCAGTCTGTGATAAATCGGCTGCGACAGAAAGGCGCCGGTCCGTGCAGAAATTGCTTTACTTTGCTCTCAAAAGGGCTTTATTACATCACATAAAAAGATGCGCTCTGCATGAGCGTCCTGTTGGACGTCCGTTAGATTGATGTAGATTATTTCTTTGTTGATGAGGAGGATTTGATGAGCTGGGTTTCTATCGATTATCACAAATGTACTAACTGCGGTATTTGTGTTCTGAGATGTGAGCGTTGCTTCACCAAGAAGAAAGACACCGTCTCAGTGCAGGCCGACGAAGACTGCTGCAATCTCTGTGGCCACTGCGTCTCACTTTGCCCCACAGGGGCTATCGTACACCATGAAATGGATATGGACAATTTCCCGGACATCGACGAGCCCATTACCTTTAAGCCCGAGGAGTTCATACAATTCATACGAGAACGCCGAAGCCACAGGCATTTCAGGAGGAAACACATCCCCAGAAAGGTTTTAGAACAATTGATCGATGCGGTACGCTATGCCCCCACCGGCAGTAACGATCAGAACGTGGAGATCATGGTCGTAGAAAATCCGGGGAGGGTAAGAAGGCTCTCCCAACTCACGGTGGAGCATTTTGACCATGTGGGAGCCCACTACGCTGAGAAATTGGAGAAGATCCACAAAGAGGGCAAGGAAATCCCCGAGAACATATCCCTGATGCAGAAGATGGTGAGGTACCGGGAGCGCATGCGGCAGGCCAGGGAAAAAGGGCTCGATCCGATCTTCTACGGCGCCCCGGCAGTGGTCATCTTTCACTCAACGATTCACAGCATCACGGCAAAAGACAATTGTGTCATCGCTTCCACCACCATGGGGCTGCTTGCCAGGACCCTGGGGCTGGAGACGACCTATATCGGGCTTCTCGAGATTGCGTCCAGATTCTACCAGCCCCTAATAGAAGAGCTCTCACTCCCGGAAGGCCACCAGGTCTTCAGCGTGCTCATTGCCGGCTATCCCAAACTAAACTACCTGCGCACCGTTGATCGAAGGCCAATCAAAACCAGATGGGAATAGACATAGTCAACAGCCACCTATTGATGGGGCTGCTCGAATCCTGACCTCAAAAAAGCCAAATCTATGAAAGAGGACATCCGTGCAGATATTGCTTTGCTCTCAAAAGGGCTTTATCTCATTCCATAAGGACATACGTAACGTAAATGATACTATAAGGTATGCACGCTCTGCACGAACATCCCAGTCTGCATGAAAGGCAGCTGACAGCTGATTGCCGAATGCTTAATTGCTGCCTGCTATGATCGTGGCAAAAAAAAGGATTTGATCCCGTAACATGGCAAAAGTAAAGACTTGCTTCGGCTCAATTCGGCAACTTAGTTTTTTAACAGCGTCCCCCCTTTCAATTTACAGTGATCAAGAAGCTGAACCTTAAAGATTTATATGGCGAGAGCCCCCCGGCCGCTATTGATGAGAACAGGATGACTCCAGAGTGCAATCGCTTTGATCTAGGGCAGGAATTCGTGGTTGATTCTCATAACTGTCCACCCGATTTCTGTAATTGGGCTTTTGCCGACGTCCAGAGAGACCTGGTG
>DATKZQ010000025.1:0-8535 GCA_035527895.1 Desulfatiglandales bacterium | reverse complement strand
AAATGCCAACAGCAACAGGCAACCCTCCTATCCCAGCCGGGCCCCGCGCCGACAACTGGATTACATCTTCCACACTCCGCAAATACGGGTCACCGGTTTTCAGATCCCTCAGATCAAATTATCCGATCATACACCCCTTGTTTGCGAATTTGAACTCACCACAGAAAAAAGCCCTAACCCGGATCCCGCCTTCCAGCGGGAGAACTAAATGAGGCCTGATCGCGGTATTCCGCATAGTCATCTTCTGCTCGGGGTGAAAGCCAGGAGATCGATTCGTGAGCGGGGAGCACTATGTGATTTCTTATTTCGGCGTCGGGCAGAAGCGGCTTTTCGTCCACCACGTTCTATATCCACTTCTGGCTACCCCTTACTGCTTGACCCTGAGGAAACCGACCCACAGCTATCAATATCCGAGATTTTTCCTTCAGCTGGCAAAAGCAAAGATTTTTAACTCCCGGCTCACTTCACACTATTTCATGCGCATATGGGTGATAAGATCTTCAACCACAATTTGAGTTGCAACGGCAAACGCCTCTCGCATTAGTTGAGGATTATCGATAAACTGACCTAGAGTATTTGACGGGGTTTCTTTGCTGAGGTTGGTGACGTAGCCATATTTCTTCCATAAAACGGTATCATTGGATGTAACCAGAGTGCCTTCCACCCCAAGCATTGGCTTTAACCGACTTGACATTTCGTATGCAAAACCATAGATGCGTATTGTAAGCTTTAACTCTGCATCACCTCCTTTAGTGACTATTGAATCAAACAACCTGCGTTCTTCTAGCTCCTTTATGAACTGGTCGCGGACCATTTGTGCTACGTCGATCTTATGTTCCCTCAGCAACTGTTGAATAACCTCCCCAATTGATTTCTCAACGTATTCTACGGGGACTTTAAATGCACCTAGTGCGTACTCAGGCCCTCTATAGAACATCACATCTGGCATCGTGACTTGGTCACTAACACCGATTGATTGAATTGAGGCCCTGTTCTTTGCTGTAAGTGGCACGCTACCAGCGCAAGCCGATAAGACAAAAGCACAGAGCAGTAACGTGAACCCCAATCTTTTGCTTTGCATCATTGTCATCTCGTTTCTAACAGTGGAGAGCAAAAACCCCATATCTCGTTCTGAGAAATGGGGTTTCTTGATTCCGGTCCATGGCCATCTCTTAATTGAGGTCAACGCACTTCAAATCATTTTCGATTTCTTAGCACATCAACTTTCCTAAAGTCAATAAGGCGAAATTTTGGTTTACGAATGGTTATCCTAAACCATGTTCTGCAGGCACGTTTCCTCCCAGCCAGGTTTGATCTCGAAAAATGGCAAAAGTAAAGATTTGGCCCCCGGCTTCATGTGTGACGCCCCATTTTGCTGTCACTCTTGTACCTTTGAAGCAGGGGATGGCTCTTCCTCTTTCTCTTCTTCTTTCTCTTCTTTTTTCTCTTTCTTCGCCTTCTTCCCGGGAACTTTCTTAATGCGCTCCGCCGGAGGCATCTCACGCAAGCTCTTTTTCGCAGCCAATCTTTCCGCGTTTAACTTCTCCTGAGCTGCAATACAGGCCAACCGGTAATTTGCCTTGCGGATCTCGGCTCTCAACTTTCTAATCATGGAGTCTCGTTGAATTACACCACCACTCAAACCTTTCTCGTTGAGAAAGGCCAATCGGGCTGCAAGCTTGCCATGGGTGGTTTTCTTCTGGTTTTCCACATAAATCTTCGCTTTGAGGTTCATTCTGTTCTCCTCCTTCATTTCAGAATAAAATCTCTCTTAAAATAATCCCTTTGTTTAAATTTTTGTTCAACTAAGGCTCGAACTTAAACATTTGACTAATGGTATGTCCGAGTATCGTTTATCGGGAAAACGTTTCAAAACAAATCCCCAGACGCCCTTTTTGCCAGGCTCTGGGGATACTGGCCAAAACCGGATTTCGAATCCTTACACTATAAGCTTCTCGGTCGCTTATTTCAAGGTATGGTTTTGCGAATTCGCTATTATTTGCCTTTTCTGGGTACTTTTCCTTCCCTCAGTTATTTCTTTTGACGCGGATCAGGTTCTTTCCTCCAGGTTGCCGATCACACCCTTTCTGGAAACAAAGGCTGCAAAGCCCTAGGGAAAATCGGCTACCGTGTTGAGCACCAAACAGGCAGTCACATTATCTTGAGAAACAAGGTTCCTCCCTATCGCCGCCTTACTGTGCCCAACCATAAAGAAATCGCAAAGGGCACCTTGCGCGCAATCATCCGCCAAGCTGGTCTCACCCTAGAAGAATTCCATGCGCTGCTATAGGCTGACCCCGACGTTTTGTTATTTTCCGCCTTGAGAAAATAGAATCGCCCTACTTTAGGGGCAATACGCCCAACAATCCGGTGTACATAAGCGTTTCCTTCCGGCCGCCTCCACTTGATTTCCAGAATGGGTTCGCACAGGGAACTATAAGGATCATTTATCGGTGGGTATGCCAACGCTGGACGGGTATGCGGCTTTTTAGGCGGGGAGGGGATTGAGGCAAGGGGCAGGTTTGATCCTGAAACATGGCAAAAGTAAAGATTTGCTCCCCGGCTTCATTCCTACCGCGACCGTCTTCACAGATTGTTCGCATTTGTCAAGATTAAAGATCTGGCCCCCAGCTGACACCCCAGCCCTTGTTTTACCAGGGTCTACTCTGAAAGCTTCAACAGCATGCCTGTCCTTCTGGCATGCCGGATGGCTCCCTTCATCAAAACCGTCTCCAGGAACAGGTAGGCTGCAACCATGGCATATCCCTTGTAAAGCACGTGAGAGAATGTCGGGTCAAAACCATAGAAACAGCGGATGTATTCCAGAAAGTAGGTCAAGGGGATGAGCTGTGATACGGCCACGACCCAGTCAGGCAGGATGGAGATCGGGTAGTAGATCCCGCATAAGAGGAGCATGAGGCTTACCAGCGACCAGGCGGCAACCTCGGCACGGTGTCCAAAAAGCAAAACCAGTATGCATACGAGCATTCCCACCATGGCGGCGCTCAGAAAAAGCCCCGACAGAAATAGACAAATCGGCCCCGGCCCGGGAACCGTGAAATCGAAACCAAATATCCAGCGGCTTGCACCTACCAGGATCACAAAAACCGTAATTCCTCGTGCTATCCCCACGGTCAGTGAGCCCAATAAGAGGTGGCGGAGGCCAACCGGGGCCACAAACCCGTGTTTGATCGACTTGCTCCAGATATCGTAGAGGAGCACATAGGCCACATCAAGTTGACAGACCTGAACCGCGCTCATGGACACGATCCCAACGAGGATAAATGCCCTCATGCCTTCCCCCAAGGACGCAAATTCTGCTAGAAGCCCGACTGATAAGAAACCCACCACAGGCCAGAAGAGGATCTCGAACAAGGTAAACACGTTCCTCTTCGTCATGATCCAGTTCTTGAACACAAAGGCCCTTGTCTTTGTGATCTCACTTTGTAAATGCCATAAATACATCTTCAAGGTCTGACTCCTCTATGTGAAGATCATAGATATAGGCCTTCTGCGCCAGGAAGTAATCAAGGATCTGCGGCAGCCGCTTGCGATGGTCGTCTACCACAACGCGGCAGGAAGAATCGTCCAGCTGAAAGTGTAGGACCCCTTTCATAGTGTCAAGGAAAGGTGCTGTCAAGGTTCCACGGAAGGAAATCCGTATGGTGTCCCCCAGGTGCAGTTCTCGTTTCAGGTCTTCAGGTCTCCCACAGGCAACAACGGCCCCGTCCTTCATAAAGGTAATATGTTCACAGAGGCTCTCTGCCTCATGCATGTTGTGGGTGGTCATCACAATCGTCGTTCCTCTCTCCCTGTGGAGGTGTCGAATAGCCTCTCGAATTCTATGGGCGGCGTCCGGGTCCAGGCCCACCGTGGGCTCATCGAGGAAGAGCAGTGCCGGGTCGTTCACCAGGGCCTTGGCAAGGGAGAGCTTTTGCTTGGTTCCAGTGGAGAGTTCGTCAAAGCGAACCTTGGCAACATCACGGATCCCGAACATCTCCAGGAGCTCTTCTACCTTGAGGTGCCGTCTCCGCCCGGAAATGCCATAGAGCATCGCGTAATACTCGAGGTTCTCCCGGACACTCAGGCTCCAAAGGAAATTGGCATTTCCCGAGGACAGGTTGATCCGCTCCAAGATTTCAGTGGAGCAGCTCGGAAGCTGTTTGCCCAGCACATACACCTCCCCTTCGTCCGGGCTAAGAAGATTGGCCAAGATAGAGAGAAGCGTTGTCTTCCCGGCTCCATTTGGGCCAATTATTCCCCAGAATGATCCTACAGGAATGCGAAGGGTAACATCCCTCAGGGCCTCGTTCCTCCGTTTTCGCAAGATTCCAGCCACAAAGGTTTTACGAAGCCCTTTTACCTCGACTGCAAGGTCCAAATGCTCACCTCTTCATGGAACAAAATCGGGATGGCCAGGCTTGCCCACCATCCGCACTTTGATACTATGGGCTGCCCTGGGACTATTAAAACTATCCTGCCGCAAAGCCGAGCTGCCTCTGGTTTCCCGGCAGTCTATCTTTATCATTGGCCGTGCTCTGTGTAAATGGGAATGTCTTTTTGGTTCGCAAGAGAGTCAGGCCTCAATCTTCAGCAAACCTAACGGAGCCGTGTGTCAAATGTTAAGACCCCCTCTCCTTCCATCATCACAGCCAAGTCACCACGGCCAGTTCTCGCTTAATTCCCTTACGGAACCGGTACTTCGGGTATCCAAGGACCATGGCACCCAGGACCTCGTTCTTGTCGGGGATCTGGAAGAGGCTATTCAGAGGTCCCGATCTGTTGACGGCCGGAGGGATGAGGCTAAGGGCGCATGCGCCGAGCCCCATGGCGTGGGCTGCCAGCATACCGTAAGTGAGGTCGATGAGGACGTCGTCGGTGTGAGACTCCGAGGCGATGCCGGCATTTGAGAAAGAAGGGGACGTCGTTGACTACGTCAGCTTGTTCTTTCATTGCCGTCTTGAGTTAGTCAACTAAATCAACAACGTCCCCATCTTACCACATAATGAGTCCATATTCGAATGATTTTGACCACCTTTTCGTTTTCGAGTAATTGATAAACTAGTCGATGCTGAAGATTACTACGGCGAGAATAGGCCCCCGATAGGTCGCCCAGGAGCTTCTGGTACTATCGCATGCTCATTGTAAACCTCCTCGGATATTGACCCCTGCCCTAAAGGCCTGGTCTTAAGAGAAGATATCTCCTTTTGAAAGGGATCATTCGTCTTGTCTTTACTCTTCCTGAAGAGGTGGCGCCCCGGCAGTGTCAGGATGACAATTTGCATTTCATGGTGAGGCACCTCTTGCGTCAGCGTGAGATATTGTTATATTGTACTGAAGTATTTTATCTAAGAGAAAGGAATATGCGAAAGATACGAAATTTTAGCATAATTGCCCACATTAATCATGGCAAGTCAACCTTGGCGGACCGGCTCATCCAGAGGACCGGCCTGGTGGAACCGCGGGACTTCCGTGACCAGATCCTTGATACCATGGATATAGAGCGGGAAAGGGGTATCACGATCAAAAGTCAGGCGGTGACTCTCCCGTATTCGACGAAAAAGGGTGAACACTTCGATCTCAATCTCATTGACACGCCGGGGCACGTGGACTTTTCCTATGAAGTTTCCCGCGCTCTGGCAGCGTGCGAGGGCGTTTTGCTCCTTGTTGATGCCGCGCAGGGCGTGGAGGCGCAGACCGTGGCAAATCTTTACGCGGCTATGGAGCATGACCTCACCATTATACCGGTCATCAACAAGATCGACTTGCCTTCCGCGGATATAGATCGGGTCAAGGAACAGATCGAAGTTGAGCTTGGCCTTGATTCGGATCTGGCCGTCTTGTGTTCAGCCAAAGAAGGGCTGGGTATCGACGATATTTTTAAAGCGATCACGGAGCAGATCCCCGCTCCTGAGGGTAGTGCCGCGGCCCCCCTCAGGGCCCTCATTTTTGACGCTCACTACGATCCATTTCGCGGTACCATTGTGAGCTGTAGGGTTTTTGAGGGCTGTGTAAGGCCGGGCGATACGATACGGCTCATGTCTCATGGGGCTACCTATAAGGTCGAAGAGGTCGGGGTCTTTCGGCTGAACAGAGAACGGAAAGACAGCCTGTCTGCAGGGGAAGTCGGCTACCTGATCGCGGGCATCAAGACAGTCAGCGATACCCGGATCGGTGATACCATAACCCTCGATTCAGAGCCGGCCACCGTCCCGCTCCCCGGTTTCAAAGCAGTAAAGCCGGTAGTGTTTTCATCGATTTATCCCGTCTCATCGGAGGATTATCTGGCCCTGTCCGATTCCTTGGAAAAGTACAAGCTTAACGATGCGGCTTTGGTCTTCCAGAAGGATTCCTCAGCCGCCTTGGGTATGGGATTCCGCTGCGGCTACCTGGGGCTTTTGCACCTCGAGATCGTGCAGGAGCGACTGGAGCGCGAGTTTGGGCAATTCATCGTGATGACTGTGCCTACGGTGCAATATCGTTTTCAGCTCAAGAACGGAAAGACAGTGAGCATTGATAACCCCATGTACTACCCGGACCCTGTGACTATTCAACAAGGACTGGAGCCCTATATCAAAGCCGCTATCCTCATTCCGGAGCGATACATGGGAGCGGTCATGGACCTCTGCCTGGAGCGCAGAGCTGTCAATGCGAGGATTAGTTATCCCACCACCGGCCGGATTGAGATCCAGTTTGACATGCCGCTCGCCGAGGTTATCTATGATTTCTACGACCGCCTCAAGACGGTAACTCAGGGATACGGCTCATTTGACTATGAACTCCTCGATTATCGTGCGAACGACCTCGTAAAGCTGGACATCCTGGTTAACGGAGAAAAGGTGGACGCGCTTTCACAGATCGTACATCGAGACCGGGCGCGATCCCGAGCCGTCCAGGCCTGTGAAAGACTGAAAGAAGAGATTCCACGGCACCTTTTCAAGATTCCCATTCAGGGAGTTGTCGGCGGCACCATCATAGCAAGATCCACGATCTCGCCTTTCAGAAAAGATGTCACCGCCAAATGCTACGGCGGAGATATCACCAGGAAGCGTAAGCTTCTGGAGAAGCAAAAGAAGGGCAAGAAGCGCATGAAGATGATCGGCTCCGTAAACATTCCCCAGAACGCTTTCATTTCCGTGTTGAGGTCGGAACAAAGAAAGTAATGCCAGCGAATACCACGAGAACTAAAGCGGATACTCCGCACCATAGCCGAGGGCCCGGGCTCTACGTACACATCCCGTTTTGCAAAACAAAGTGCCCTTACTGCGCTTTTTACTCGGTGGAATCCCTTTCGTTGATTCCCAGATGGCTGGATGCCTTTGAAAAGGAGGTTGTCCACTCACAGCATGGGTTCGGGGCCTTTGAGACCCTGTACCTTGGGGGTGGCACCCCATCGGTGTTGACCATGAGGGACCTCGAACGGGTTATCCAGGGTCTCTCTTGTCATTTCACCTTTGCAGCGGACACCGAGATCACCATAGAGGGCAACCCCGGTGACCTGACCAAAGATAAGGCCCATGGGCTCAGATCCCTTGGGTTTAATCGGGTCAATCTGGGGGTGCAGTCCTTTAACGATGGAGAACTCACCTTCCTGGGTAGGAGGCACACGGCCGGGGAGGCCGAAAGGGCCTTGCGGCATTTGAGGTGCGCCGGTTTCGAAAATATTGGAGTAGATCTCATGTACGGGCTTCCGGGGCAGTCATCGGAAACCTGGCTAGAGACGTTAACGCGAACCCTTACGTTTCAGCCCGAACACATTTCCTGTTATCAGCTGACCTTTGAAAGGGGGACCGCGTTCTGGAAGAAGAAGGAGCAAGGCATATTTCGGGCCTTGGGTCAAGAACGGGAGCGCGAGTTTTTTCTTATGAGCTCGAGTTTTCTTGAGGATGCGGGCTATATCCACTATGAGATCTCGAATTTTGCCCGAGAGCCGGCCTTCGTTTCGCGCCACAACCGGAAGTACTGGTTTCATATCCCCTACCTGGGGCTCGGACCCTCGGCACATTCGTTTTGTGAAAGCACTCGATGGTGGAATCTGCGGTCCGTCAAGAAATACTGCGAGGTGCTGGAACGCGGCGACCTTCCGGTTGCGGGGCGTGAACGCCTGACCGAAGAGCAGATACGGCTCGAAGCGGTCAGCCTGGGCCTGAGGACCAACCAAGGTGTTGAACTCACCGATATTACTGGTGGCCCCGAAACAGAACACACGCTCAGAACGCTTCAGGATGCGGGATTGATTCAGGTCTCGAACGGCAGGCTCAAGGCGACAAGAGAAGGGTTTCTCGTAGCAGACCGTCTTCCCCTCTGCTTTTTTCCGTAAGAATTAATAATCCATTTCTTCGGCATCTCTAGGGTTGATAGGCGGCGCTTATCGCCAGAAAGCTTCAATCCCAACTCTCACGGCCTCATTTTGTTCGGGTTCGATACCTGCGTACATCTCCGCATCTTCGTCTTCTTCGAATACCCAAACGACTTCACCCGTTGCAAGATCTAGATAGGCGGTTTGCGGGCATGTGTCGCGGTAATCTACATCAC
>DATKZQ010000024.1:0-8063 GCA_035527895.1 Desulfatiglandales bacterium | reverse complement strand
CAGGCCCGCCAGTCCGCCACAAGAACGGCGGACAAGAAAAACGGCGGGCAGGCATGATTAATTAATACCATAAACCATCAGCTCAGCTGATGGTCCAAGCTATGCTGTGCAGGTGAGTGGGTTTGACTCTTGATTTCTCGCCCGCTCCCCTTCGAAGTTCCTCAGGGTCGCTCGAGCCCACAAAGGACTCAGAGTTAGGAAAATGAATCAGTTGATGCTGACAGATCGCTTAAAAGTATTTGGAGAGACCGCCACGGCAAGAAATAAGCGAGCTTATTTCTGCCCGTGAAGGCTCTCCATTCTCCCGATGTAAGTCATCGGGGCCCCCGCTGCGCGGGCCTTTTAAGCGATCCAAGGCTTTTCTCTGAGTTCTCTGCCTGCCCCGTAGGTGCGTGCATCGTACTGGGGTGAGAGATTAAAGACCCTTTTAGGGTCAAAACAAGCCACCCTTTTTAGGGGTGGTTGTTGACTGATTATTGACGTCTGCTCTAGTGTGAATGGCCTGGCGAATAAATCTACATGACCAGAATATCTGGAAGTTTAGGTAAGTTTTAGCGATTACCTATAGTTCTTCACGAACAAAATAGCCGCACTGCTGGGTAAAGGAGACCATAGCATCGAGTTTTTGCCTGGCACGGCCGGAATCTATCGTCTCCCCGGCCCTTTCGATGCCTGCTCCAAAATCCCTATCCAAACCTGCTGCCACCAAAGCGGCTCCTGCGTTGAACAGCACCGTATCCCGCTTTGGACCTTGACGGCCTTCAAGAATCTCCCTGATAATGCGAGCGTTTTCTCCAGCACTCCCACCTCGTATATCCTCAGGATTTGCCCTTTTGAATCCATACTCCTCGGGGGTTACGGTAAAGGTATTGATGTTGCCTTCCTTGAGATGAGAGATTCGCGTAGGCCCACAAATGCTTATCTCATCAAAGGTTCCCTCCCCGTAAACCACAAATGCCTGCTTGGTGCCGAGTCTCTTGAGTACCTGGGCTATCTTCTCGGTCAGTTCAGGGCTATAGACGCCAAGGATCTGGATTGGTGCTCTTGCCGGGTTGGTGAGGGGCCCCAGCAGGTTAAAGATGGTGCGGATTCCGATCTCCTGTCTTACTTCAGTGGGGTATCTCATGGTACCATAGAATCGCGGACCGTAGAGAAAGCCGATCCCCACCTCCCGGATACACTTTTCCACACCAGCGTGGTTGATATCCAGGTTCACGCCCAGCGCCTCAAGCACTGTGGCACTCCCGCAAAGACTTGAGTCCGTCCGTTGGCCGTATTTGGCCACCTTTACGCCAGCTCCGGCCACGACAAAGGCCGTTGCTGTCGAGACGTTAAAGGTATTGGTGCCATCTCCCCCGGTCCCGCAGGTATCGAGTATGGTTTCATCGTCTACGTTTATCTCATCCCTATCAACAGCTACCAGGTGGTTGGCGAGAACCAGTTTCTCTCCCCTCGCTCGCAGGGCCCTGGCAGCACCGGTAATCTCATCGACAGTCTCCCCCTTTATCCTCAAGGCCGTAAGAAACGAGCCGATTTGGGCAGGGGTGGCCTTGGCTGTTAAGATGTCAGCCATGGTGTCTTCCATCTCTCCTTCTGTCATGTCTTCGCCCTTTGTCACTTTTGCAATTGCTTCCTTTATCATTGTTCTTCCCTCCCTTATTAAAAGATATTCTGGGTTTGCCAATAAGAAAGGCCGTGAGGGTTGCTCGCCCACGGCCTTTCAAATATGACACCAATAAAAAACCGTGGGCCCTGTGAAAGTAAGCCCACGGTTTCCTTAGCTTATGCTTTTATGCTGGTCCCGGTGGCCTCACCTCCGCACGAGAGCTGCACCACCACCAGTTCGTCAAAGTCTTGATAGAATCTTTGTCTGTCACTCGGTTCATATTCTTCACTATAAGAGGAGAGAAAAGGTTCGTCAAGGAAAAATTTAAGACTCCCCGGTTGGATAGAATTAGTCAAGTCATTACCTAAGTGCTTCGATTCGCCCCTTGAATTCATAAGATCCTAAAATATAGCCACCATTCTACTATTCTATCAAGAAATTCGTATGCCTTACCATGACCACATTCTAATGAACCACCCTGCAGCAAGCTGCAGGGTATCCACTATCAAAGTCCCCTCCCTTAATGCCCGCCTGCCACTGCAAGGCACGAGCGGGCAGCGGAGGGGATCAACGCGCCAGATTATAGGCGGGTAAAGGGGAGGGTGACCAAATATTTTATCACCCCCACCTAACCTCCCCCATCAAGGGGGAGGCACTATGTTGTAACCCTGCAGCAAGACTTCGGCGAGCTCAGTCGAGCCGCTGCAGGGAATTATCAAGTTAAATTCCCTTTTTATTGTAAGTGTCCCCCTGATCCCAGGCGTAAGAATGGAAAAAGATCCGCCCACAAAAAGGGGCTTTGAGAAGGATGGTTTCTCTGAGAAATTGATACTTAGTTGCTATTTCACATTTGATTTCGTAATCTTTCCTGAAAGCAGGCGATATTCAGATAGCAGGTTTGGCAGGCAGTCATAATGATTAGATTGACAGAGGCAGGAATGAATATGCTGACTTCTAGGGTTGATGACTTCGTAAAAAGTCGGAAATGACCATTTTCCGTCATTCCGGCGAAAGCCGGAATCCAGTCTTTTCAGTTAGTTATAGAGGTCCTGGACTCCGGTTTTCACCGGAGTGACGACTTTTTACGAGACCATCAGGGTTGAGCTATCAAAGGTGGGACACCCACGTCTTGCATGACAGTCAGGAAGTTGGAAGGAGAAGACCAATGAACGAGGCCCGGGACTTGACCAAAAGGGTGAAAGAGTATGCACATCAGAAAGTGGGATTTGATCTTGTGGGGATTGCGAGTGCTTTTGATCCGCAGTTTGACAGGGCCCCTAAAGGACACCACCCCGATGAATGGTTACCTGGCGCTCAGTCAGCTATCACTGGAGGTATAAAGGTGCTTCGGGAGATACTCGACACCACACCGAGTCCTCTTTACGCCAAGCATTACGAGCAGATGAACGCATGGCTGCTCGAGGCGGGCTATCGATTGGCAAGGGGTCTTCAGGATATGGGTTTCAAGGCCCTGTATTTCCCCGAGACAGACCCTTATGCGTATTTCAACACGAAGAGAGATCATGGAGAACCACGTATGTCTCCGAGCTTTTGTCACATTCATGCTGCGGTTGCAGCCGGTCTGGGTAAGAGAGGCAAAGTTGGTGTTGTTTTGACACCGGAGTATGGACCCCGGCAGCGATGGACAACCGTGATAACCACTGCAGAACTGATACCTGACCCCAGGCTGGAGCGTGAAATATGTCTGGAATTTATCAAGCCTGGAAGCTGCGGTGATCGATGTATTGAAGTGTGTAGAACTGAACAGAGCGGTGCCCTGAAGGCTTGGCCGGATGAGGGCGGTGTTACTCAGTATAAGTGTGCCTTCGATGACTTGAAAGCCAGGGGCTTAGCCTGCGGAAGGTGTATCGCTGTGTGCCCTGTTGGCAAGGATTACGCACCGGAGAATCGAGGTTCTGATTGAAGACCGCATAATGGAGGACACCATGAGAAACCCGACTATAGTAGAAATGACCGATCTAGACACAGTGTCCGTTGAGCCTGGCCAGGTTCTAACCGTTTTCCTCACCGAAAAGGTGAAGGTTGTGCTGCGAGTAACACCTTTGGGACAGCCTGAGATTTTCTGTGATCATACCCATATCGTCAGGCTTTTCAGGGACTGGTATGAGCCAAACGAAACCTGCTGAGGGAGGGAGGCAGAAATCTCCCACAGAAGATTAGCTTGAGCATTACCTATGTGATTAAGGAAAGGAGACAGTCATGCCAATGGGAGACATTATCCGGAGAAGTGCCCACAGGTCCCCGGAAAAGACGGCACTCATCTTTGGTGAGAGGAAGCTCAGCTATGGGGAGTTGAATGAGCGCGTCAACGGCATGGCCAACAGCCTGCTGAAATTGGGGATCGGGAAAGGAGACCGGGTTGCCGTTCTGCTTCACAACTCTCCCGAGTACTTCGAGATTTATTATGCATGCGCTAAGAGCGGGGGAATATTCGTTCCCATCAACACCCTTTTGAAGGAATCGGAGTTGAAGAAGATCTTCGAATACCTTGAGCCCCGCTTTCTGGTTTTCAGCCCCGATTATGGAGAACGCGTAGAGAGATTCAAGGAAGAAATCACGTGCACGGAGTTCTTAATAGAACTGGGAGGGGAATCCTCCTCGCCTTTCACTCCATACGAAACGCTCGTTCAAGAGGGAAGCCGCGAAGAACCCGGGGTCCTCGTTTCGGATGATGATATCATGAGTATTTTCCTCACCTCCGGGACGACCGGGCTACCCAAAGGGGCAATGAGAACACACCGCCACGCTTTCATAGACAATATGGTGGGGGCCATAGAGCTGAGACTTCAGTACAATGATCGGGTCCTGATGGTATTCCCCTTTTATCATGTCACCTGGGAAGACAACCTGCGGCACATCCTGATGTGCAACACGATCGTGATCAGAAGGGAAGGGAGCTTCGACCCCAAGGAAGTCCTGGAAATCCTCTCCGGACAAAAGATCACCATCTGCCAGTTCGTCCCCACCATGATCAGCTCGCTGCTCCAGGAGAAAGGCATCGAAGAGTATGATCTGAGCCATTTCAGACTGCTTACCTATGCGGCGTCCCCCATGCCTGTCGAATTACTCAAGAGGGCCATGACGAGGTTCAAATGCCAATTCATGCAACTTTACGGACAGACAGAGACAGGGCCGCTCACAACCGTGCTTAGACCTGAGGACCACGTGCTCGAAGGCTCCGAGGCTGAGATGGAGAGACTCTCTTCAGCAGGTCGCCCTGTGGTGAATTATGAAGTCAGGATTGTTGATCAAGACGGAGATGACGTGGCGCCGGGAGAGGTGGGGGAGATCATCGTGAGAAGCGAGTGCATGACGGTCGGCTACTGGCGTCTCCCCGATGAGACGGCCAAAACCCTCAGAGATGGGTGGCTTTATACCGGTGATTTCGGGAGATTCGACGACCATGGATATGTGTATATTGTCGATAGAAAGAACGATACGATCATCAGTGGCGGCAAGAATATCTATCCCCGGGAGATCGAGGAGTTGTTGTACGAGCATGATGCGGTCCTGGAAGCCGCCGTCATCGGCGTGCCTGATGAACACTGGGGAGAATCGGTCAAGGCCGTGGTTGTCCTGAAGGAGGGCAAAAAAGTCAGTGAAGAAGCGCTCATCTCCTTGTGCAAGGAAAGACTGGCAAGTTACAAGAAGCCCCGATCCGTAGAATTCAGAAAGGAATTGCCCAAGAATCCTACGGGCAAGATACTGAAAAGGCTCATCAAAGATGAATATTGGAAGGGGCGGGATCGCCGTGTATAGTAAGACAAGGGTGATTGTGTAGAACTAAAAAAGAAAGCAGGGCTTTATAGGCGCGTAGGTCATCTGTCGGGTGGAAAGTCGGAGGTGAGAGAAAAAAAAGGAGGGGATGGTATGGACTTAGGATTCAAAGAGAGGTTCATGAAACTGTGGAGAAAATACTTTGATGGAGCGGAACTCCCGATCACATTTTACTATACCAATGAGCAGGGGCGGGGTGAACTGGTGAAGGCGTCGGCTACGCACCAGTGCCTCATCGGCGTACTTACCAAGGTCCGCAATGGGCAATCGCTTTGCTTTGAGGGCGACTCCGTGGGCTGCGGCGGAGGAAAGAGATACACCGGCTTTACCCAAGAGATGATGCCGAACTTCGAATACTTTCTCTCCTGCGGGATCCCAGGGGAGTTGGAAGGAGAACGGTACAAGAAATCGCCGGAACTGGTGCGGGAGGTGATGAAAAGGATGCCCGAGTTCAAAGCACCGGCCAGGTTCATCGTGTTTAAGCAGTGGGAGAACCTTGAGGAATCCGACAATCCCGACGTGGTTATCTTCTATGCAAAATCGGATGTGCTCTCCGGCCTGTTTACGCTTGCAAACTATGACGAAGTGGAGCAGAACGGCGTAATCGCTCCGTTCTCCGCCGGATGCGGTTCCATTGTCCTATATCCCTACCTGGAAAAGGGTGCCGAACGGCCGAGAGGGGTTATCGGCATGTTTGACGTTTCCGCCCGGCCGTATGTTCCTAAGGATGAATTGACGTTTGCAGCGCCCATGACCAAGTTTCGCCGGATGGTCGAGAACATGGAGGAGAGCTTCCTCACAACGTCCTCCTGGGATACGGTGCGAAAACGAATACGTCCCCAAAAATGACGGACTGATAGGTTTTCTCAGAGAGGCCTTCCCCACGCCCCTCCCGATGGTGCAGACTGTTGTATGCTCTCAGTAGTAAGTAGAAGGAAACAGGGCCGCCCTGCCTGGCTACCGCGCCCATTTTTCTCTCAGCTTGGGTTTTTCCAACTTGCCGGTAGGGCTACGAGGCACCATGTCAAAGATGATACGGCGGGGACGTTTATACCGGGGAAGATTCTGTTCACAGTATAAATTTACTTCCTCCTCCGTCAACACCGAATCAGGCACCGGCTCAATAACGGCTGTCACGATTTCACCAAGCCTCTCATCCGGCGTCCCAATCACCGCCACATCACGAACCTTTGGATGTCGCTGGATCGTTTCTTCAACCTCTACGGGGTAGACGTTCTCACCTCCGCTAATCACCAAATCCTTCTTTCTGTCAACAAGGTAGATAAAGCCTTCTTCATCCATTCTGCCAAGATCCCCCGTATGCAGCCAGCCGTCTCGAATTGTCTCAGACGTCAACTCAGGGTTCTTGTAGTACTCCTTCATGACCCCACAACCCTTGACGAGTATCTCGCCAACCTCCCCCTGGGGCACGTCTTCACCGTCGTTATTGGCGATACGAACATCCCACAGGGGCCCTGGTTTCCCGATAGAGCCGGTTTTTTTCTCATTTCCAATGCCGAGGTGCAGGGTATGTGGCCCCGCGGATTCACTCAATCCATAGGTATTATCAAACTGCATATGTGGGAAATACTCCTTCCACCGTTGCACCAGGCTAGGAGGGATAGGCTGCGCACCCATATAGAGTAAACGCCATCTGGTAAGATCATAATCGTCCTTCTTGAGTTTTCCTGCGTCGAGGGCTTCGAGGATATCAATAACCCACGGTACGAGAAGAAATGCAAGGGTCACCGGCTCTCGTGAAATGTTCTCAAAAATGGTCTGGGGGGTAATTTGCTCTGTTAACAGAACGGCTCGTCCTGCCACAAGGAAAGACCCGAGGAGATGCCCGATGGCCAAGTGGTAAAAGGGCGGCAACATCAGCAGACAATCGCTGTGATCCCAGTGCTCACAGGCCATCTCATTGATGGCAACACACATCATGGTCCTGTGCAAATGCAGTACCGGCTTGGGGGCTCCAGTGGTACCTGAGGTAAAATAGAGGGCGCACTCATCCTCATCTTCTATGTTCACGTTCGGAGGTGCTGGCGATGCGTCCCCAATAAGGTTTTCCATGCTTAGCATCTTCTGAAAGGTGCCCATACAGATATAGTCTCTCACCATCGGAAACTGGGAACGAACCGCATGTACCCGGTTTGCATACTCCTCCTCCATGATAAACGCCACAGGCTCGGCCACGCCGGCACAAAACTCAAGATCCTTGTCTGTAAACCTGAAATTCAGCGGAACGGCCCACGCTCCTGCGGAGATGACACCAAAATAGGCCTCGAGCCAGTTAATTGAGTTTTTCCCGAATATAAGAACCTTATCCCCTTTCTTTACCCCCCTATGGGTAAGCGCATTTGCAAATCGATTTATCCGTTCGCTGAATTGTCCCCATGTAGCGGCTTTTCTAACCTTTGATACAGGCCTTACTTCTATAAATGCCGTATCATTGGGATAGTAGCGACCATTTCTCTGAATGATGGTTACTAAATTCATAGCTACCCCTCCACCTGTCTTTAGCACATGACCCCGACGCTTCGCTTCAGGGTTATACATGAAAGAAACGCTCTGCTGAGTATGGAGATGTCTTTTTTTGACTCTGTCCCTGGCCCAGACCTGGCTCATAAGGCATGAGTAAGGAGAACTGAGATGTGAG
>DATKZQ010000023.1:0-14819 GCA_035527895.1 Desulfatiglandales bacterium | reverse complement strand
ATCATGGACTTCCCAGACTCCTACGTCCGTCTTATCGGTGAAAGAGGCGGCATCATGACCATCTTTGACGGTGTTCGGCTGATTAAAACCGGTGGAGGGCCCAGTCGGTCGGATCAAAAATCCAATGAAGCTCCCTGCAGTGGAGCCCCACGCGCAAGCGCGTGGCACCTCCACATCCTTCGGCGGAACCCGCCGAAGCATATCCGCCTTCGTCGCAATAGGACTACGGCGGATTACCCTGCCTAGCATTCATCCACGGGCAAGCCCGTGGCTTTCTGCGTAGGCGGGTAAAAAAACCTTTTCGGCCTGAAACGACCAGTGGAATGCTCAACAGAAAAGGCTGAGATCTGGCTTTAACTTGATAATTCCCTGCAGCTTGCTGCAGGGTTACGCCATAGTGCCTCCCCCTTGATGGGGGAGGTTAGGTGGGGGTGATACAATGTTTGGTCACCCTCCTCTTTATCCCCTCCCAATAAGGGAGGGGACTTTGGTATTGGATACCCTGCAGCTTGCTGCAGGGTGGTTCATTTAAATACCGAATTCTGTTTTCAATGCCTGCAACAGGACCTTAAAGGCCTCGGTCTGCTCCGCTTCCAGTTCATCGGGAAACCTCGTTCCCACCTCGCCGCCCAGATCCACCAACCTGATGGCTGCCTGGGCGGCCGCTGTCAGCTTTGCCGCCTTTTTGAATTCAAAGGGTACCAGTCTCAGTTTGCGAGTGGCCAGTTCCTTGACAACATTGAGCTCCTTTTTCAATATTCTCTTCCACCTGTCGTAATCAGCCTCAAGAACATAATCACCGTTTCGGCCTATTTCAGGGGGCACGAGTCTGGCTGAGCGGCATTCCCCATGCCAGAGATCCATGAAAAGGAAAACATCGCTATCAAATCCTGCCTGGGGTTCAGCCTTGAACACGAGAACGACTGATCCTTCCCACTTTTGTGCAACTTCTCTATATCGGCCGTCGCCTTGAATCTTTTTTTCAAATTCATAAACCCATTCCGGCGTACCCAATATGAAAGGCTTTGGCTCTACCTTCATTCTTTCCTCTACCAAGTTGGCATACGCTTCATCCCACTCCTTGGTTCGATACTGGTGCATCGTGAGCCTCCCCCTATAGGTGATTTCGAGAGTGCGAACAATCGAATGTTCGTATTAGACCAATTAATGTGCTCGGTCACAAGCAAAAAATGCCGACGCCTTTTGGATGAGCGTCTTGAACTATAGAGCGATGTGGCTGCACGGTATCTCTTATCACCGAGAGCCGGATTCTCATTCCAAGGATTGTAAATTCTCGACCGCAGTGGTATAGTTCCGCGGCCAATCTAACCTCAGCAACCGCTCCTTGTAAGGTGAGTGCATGACCGGAATTAAGATGTACGATTACATTATTATCGGGTCGGGCTTTGGCGGAAGTGTTTCAGCCCTGCGCCTGTCGGAAAAAGGCTACAGCGTGGCGGTTTTGGAAAGAGGTAAGCGTTACGAAACGAAGGATTTTCCCCGCACCAACTGGAATCTCCGCAAAAGCCTCTGGAAACCCAAATTAGGGCTGTACGGGATCTGGAATCTCACCCTGCTCAGACACGTTTTCGTTCTTCACGGCACCGGAGTGGGCGGCGGCAGCCTGAACTATTGCAACCAGTTGCTGATACCCCCTGATGAGGTTTTCGAAAAGCCGGAGTGGGGACCGGGGGACTGGAAGACCAGACTAGCACCTTTCTATGATCTGGCCAGGCGAATGCTGGGCGCAAATCCCAGCCCCCAGATCGGAAAGGCTGATCGGATCCTGGCGGAAATCGGCAAGGAAATTCGCGGGGAAGACACCCTCCATATCAATGATGTGGGTGTTTTCTTTGGTGAGCCCGATAAAACGGTTCCCGACCCCTATTTCAACGGAGAGGGGCCGGAGAGAACGGGGTGTACCTTCTGTGCAGCCTGTATGATCGGGTGCCCTGTCGGCGGTAAGAATACCCTGGACAAGAACTACCTCTACCTGGCGGAGCGCAAATACGCTGCCGAGATCTTTCCTGAAACAGAGGCCACCGGGGTTCGACCCTTAGATGAGGGCTATGAGATTACGATCGAGAAGTCAACCGGTATGGTGCACAGGAAAGGGATTTTCAGGGCCCACGGAGTTGTGTTCAGCGGTGGGGTGATGGGGTCGGTAAAATTACTTTTTGAGTGCAAGACCAGGGGCCTGTTGCCCAAGCTCTCTCCTCAGGTAGGGAACTTCATCCGAACCAACTCCGAAGCCTTGATCGGCGTAAAGGCGCGGGATAAGGGGGCAGACTATTCGGATCAGATCTCCATCACGTCGGGTATCTATCCGGATAAAGACACCCACATTGAGATCGTGCGGTTTAATAAGGGCTCTGATATCATTGGGTTTTTGGCAACGCTGCTCACCGACGGCGGCGGTCGAATACCCCGTCAGTTGCGGTTTCTTGGCAATGTCCTGCGACACCCGTGGGCTTTTCTGAAATCGTTATGGCCTTTAGGGTGGGGTGCGCGGACACCTATCCTGCTGGTCATGCAGACGCTCGAGAACCACATACGTTTTGAGTATAGGCGGCGATGGTGGCGATTCGGCGTGAGGAGTATGAACTCTTCCCTGGTGCCTGGAACCAAGAAGGTTCCATCTTATATCCCCGTTGCGAATGAAATCGCCAGGCGCATGGGCAAGGAAATGGATGGTCAGCCGCTCAGTTCGTGGCCGGAGGTGCTGCTGGATGTCCCGACGACAGCCCACATTTTGGGCGGGGCCGTAATGAGCGATACCCCCGAACAAGGCGTAGTCGACTACTCGGGGCAGATTCACGGTTACCCAAATCTTTATGTGGTGGATGGCTCAAACATTCCGGTGAATCTGGGGGTAAATCCCTCGCTTACCATAACCGCCGTTGCGGAATACATAATGTCACAGATCCCTCCCAAGTCTGAAGGAAAGGGCAGGGCAGAGCCTGAAACCAGGATAGGTCGGGAGGCATAATGTTGCCTGATTGTTTCGCCGTAGGCTCAATGCGAAAGCCTCGAGAGCTCTAAACCCTTTTATAGGACGTCATAGGAGGTATTTCCGGTCAGCGAGGCCTCATTTTGGGGCAGAGGCGTTTCGAAAACATCATTTTCGGTTCCAGCACTAACCCATTAGTATCGTACAAAAGTGTTGGCACAATGTTCTGTTAGTGCGGGCGTGCACATGATTCCCTCTGTCCGGCCATGCCAATTTTCTCAAGGCGATATCTATGGGCCTCACAAGAGGGGGCCAAATATTTGTGGTTTAGATGAAATAAACAAAGACTCCCAGTGGTTCAGCGGCGTAAACCCCAAATATTTTGGCCCCTAGAAAACCCAGTGGTATTTTTTAGAAGATATCGTCTTTCGAAAACAGCCATGCCCTCTTCAAAACCACAATGATTAAGCTACAGTGTTTATGCCAACACTCTTGAATGATGCCAACCCATTCCATTGCAGACAAGGGTGGTAAGGACCTCCCGGCAGTTTCGGTTCTAGCGGTGAGTAGTGCGATGGTGAGTGGGGTCGTTCCTCTTTTTCTTGAGCTCCTTAGCCTGATAGAGCATTTGGTCAGCTTTTTTCAGCAGTGCCGTTGCATCGGTGATACCTGCATCCTCCCTAGCTGCCACACCGGCGCTGACAGATACCGGTACGGATATGACGCCTGATTTCATGGGGCGTTCTCGAAAAAACGCCTCGTGACGCTCCACGAATTTGTGGGCCTGTTTGAGGGTTGTGTTTGGCAGGATAATGACAAACTCATCACCCGCGAATCTCGCCACAATGTCGATTTCACGGGTCATTTCCAAGAGACACGTTGACACGTATTTCAGCACATCGTCTCCCATGTCGTGGCCATACCGATCATTGACTGCCTTGAAATCATCTACGTCCAGAAAGGCGACCGAGAGCGGTGTTCCGTAACGCTCGGTTCGCTTGAATTCCCGCTCCAGCACCCTTGCCATGGCCCTGAGCCTTTCGTGAGCCATAACATTGGAAATACAGATCGAGACCTTGACGCTGAGCTGTTCAAGGAGGGTTGTATCCATGCCCGGCGTGTACCGTAACTCGGAATAGTCGCCCTGATTCAGACTGCCGATTACCTGGCCGCCCAAGGTGAGGGGGGCAATTGCAAGGGATCCGAGAGGGTATTCTTGACCGCGCGGAAAAAGCATGTGGAAGCGCTCAAGGTTGGTATTGATAAGTAACGGCTTCTTGCTGCTTTGGATACGATCCAGGAACGCCACCTTGTCCATGAGGTTCAGGCGTTCCTTGAGTATTTCGGAGTTTCCCAATTCGAGTATAAGGTTTGATACGTCACTTTTTGCAATCATTGAAATCCAGACAAAAGGGACTCCGAATTTCTCCTGTATTTCGGTAAGCAGCCTATGGAAAAGGTCTTTGAAATTGAGGATCGAAAGGATATTTGTTTCGATCTCGAAAAATTTCTGTGAGATTTCCCGGTTTGTTTTAAGCGTTTCAAGAATTTCGTTAATATCATCCATACCAAGGTTCGCCGTCTCAGTTCATGCTCCTATTCAATTAATCGTATCAAAACCCCACCTCTCTCAGTGAGAGATGGGGTCTTAGATATGTATGTCATGGCACTACCTGTTAAGCGTTGTCGCCTTACAGAGTGAGATCATTTGCACCATGCCATAGGGCCAAGAAGAATACAAGCCTGGGCCTTTACCCGAAATGCGGGGCTAAAACAGGTAGAGGGGAATTTTGGGGAGGTTTGTCGATATTTCATCATGCCCTGCGGTTTTAAGGTTGTTCACTTTTTTGTAACACTTTAGCTCTTTGAAAAGGTGGCGCTCCTGTCCATTTGCTGATGCCCAGTGGCTATTCGTAACGGAACCCAGGGAACCGAGCATGGAGATATCTTTTTTTGCTCTGCCCTCTAGACAAGGCCCCGTACAGGGCCGTTTCAAACCGGCGCACCGCCCCATAAGCCTTAGCACTAAGGTGCCAGCCTGTGTGCGCCGTTTTGAAACGCCCACTCCTCTGAACGATGGGAGGACAGAGTCAAAAAAAGATATCTCCATGCTCGGCTTAAGATTAATTTCAAAGAGGTAAAGTGTTACACTTTTTAGAATTGATCATGAATAAACAGACGGACATAGAAAACGAAGATCCGTCCGAAATGCATTTCAAATGCAAAATGGCCGGTAATCACCTTTGTATGTTTTTTGGAAAGTTATGATTACAACATAACCCGTTCATTGCCCTATAATATGCTGGCCGGAATGGATTGCACGGTTAACGAGATTGGTAAAGATCGCTCGGACAGGCAAATCACACCACCTGGTCCAATAGGCATTTTCAATTTTTTCAATGCTTGGAAATGCCGTACATCGTCTTTTCCGGGGGAGGCGCTTTTCTTGAATTCCAAGGGATAAGCTGTGCCATCCTGAATAATAAGTAAATCGATCTCCTTTTTGTCCTTGTCACGATAATAGTAGAAGGGGGCCTGGCGGCCATTGTGCCAGTAGCCTTTCAACAATTCAGTCATGATCCAGGTTTCCAGAATAGCGCCGGACATGGCTCCCGCTTCAAGGGTTTCCGGGCTGGACCATTCAGTTAGGTAAGCACAAAGACCGGTATCTAAAAAATAGAGCTTTGGCGTTTTGACAAGCCGTTTGGTGACATTCGAGTGATACGGCTCTAGGAGATAGGCTATACCTGAGGCCTGAAGAATGGATAACCAGTTTTTCGCAGTATTTGGAGCGACATCAGCATCCCGTGCCAAATCGGTCATATTCAGCATCTGACCTGAACGTGCCGCTGCAGCTCGCAAAAAACGTAGGAACGCCATTTCATCCCCAACCCTGGCAAGGCCTCGGATATCACGTTGCAGGTAGGTTTGGACGTATGAACTGTAAAACAGATCTCGATCCATCTTTTGATTGAGAGCAATAGCAGGGAAGGAACCCCGCCAAATAAACCGGTACAACTCCTTCAATGTGAGTTGGTCTCCGGAGCTGAGCATATTCTGTATTCTATCGGGTATTGGCAGAAATGGTTCAGACTCTCGGCTTTGATTATTCTTCTCTCTTCTTGAAAGACCCAAGAGGTGAATCACCCCAACGCGGCCAGCCAAAGATTCGGAGACTCCTTTCATCAAATGGAAGTGCTGAGAGCCTGTAAGCCAGAAGCGACCTGCCTTGCGGTTCCGGTCGACATCCATTTTGATATATGGAAGGAGTTCGGGTGCATATTGAATCTCATCTATCAGTAGTGGAGGAGGAAATCGTTGCATAAACAGCGCAGGATCTTCTTTTGCCAGGTTTAGAATGAGCGGATCATCCAGGGTCACGTAGATCCTTGTGCCCTTGCTCAGGTGCTGTAACAAGGTGGTTTTGCCAACTTGTCTGGCCCCTGTGAGCAGTAATACGGGAAACTGCCTTGTGGCTTTTGCGAAAAATACTTCAAGAGTTCGTGTTAGATACATTTGTTTGATCTTTCACTATCGTCTGATGTGCAATTGAATTGCAAGATAGACGATAAAGGCCTAATTGTCAAGTATTTGTATATGGCATGGGGGCATGAACAAATGAAACATAGTGGGAAACATGGTTTCGTGTTTTGAATCTTGAACCCTTGCAATAGAGGCAGACGGTAGAAACGTTTTTCAGTATTTCAACGTAGTAAAGCCTTTGATATCTGGTACTCTTGCCACTACCTAAAACAGAGAAGAAAGCCGAACCGTTCGGAAATCTTTCAGTTCTTACAATACGCCGATAAAGAAGGTTCTCCCACAAGACAACAAACCCCTACCTCCGGCAGTTGTCTGTGGCTGCATAGCCTGCGCCGCCTACTGTATACCTTTGTGCTCCTTCAAAAAGCGTTCGAAAAAGGCCTCCATAAAGGCATGACGCTTTTCGGCCATACGACGGCCTTCTGCTGTAAGCATTCGATCCTTTATCTTGCGCAGTTTCACCCTGAATTCCCGGTAACCGGTATCCTCTTCCGTATAGGGCTTTGTGTCTTCGGGATTGACGGAGGGATTGTGGAATTTGGCGCCGATCTCACCGGCGAATTGGAAGGCCCGACCGATGCCAATTGCCCCAATGGCATCAAGCTTATCGGCATCGAACAGGACCTTCGCTTCGAGGGTCTCGGGGTGCGCATTTCCACGAAAGCGGTGAGATCGAATGCAATGCAGCACATTGATTTTCCGCTCGGCGGAAAGAGGGTATTGCTCCAATAGCTCATGGGCCATCTCCGCGCTTTTTTCTGCATGGCAGATGGTGCCCTTGGATTCATCTTGATAGAATCGACCGATGTCATGGAGGTAGGCTGCAAGCTCGAGGACCTCCGGATCAGCCCCTTCAACGTGGCCGATGTGCATACACAGGTTGTAGACCCGCTGCGTATGCTCCCAGGCGTGACTTCCGTTCGCCTTAGAAAGGCATTGCTCGGCATAGTCCTTAATGTCTTTGATCGTTAGGCCCATACCCAATTCTTTCAGCCAAATCTAACAAACCTGTGGATTGTAGAATAGTGCGAATTTCCAAAGAGGAGGTATCTTAGTCACCTCGGTGGTCGCTGATTTACGTGACCCTGTCGCCAGGCAGCGGGTCACCGTCGAAGGTTGCTGCACACAGGCGGTCAGCGTCACCGCCTGACAGAATCATTCCTTCTGAGAGGCCGAACTTCATCTGGCGGGGTTTCAGGTTGGCGACCACGATGACCTTCTTGCCAGTGAGTTTCTCCGGCTCAGGATAACCGGGGCGGATTCCGGCGAATATCTGTCGGAGGCGGCCCTCACCGATGTCCACCTTGAGCTTGATGAGTTTGTTTGATCCTTCAACGGCGCTGGCCTCGCGGACCACGCCTACCCGAAGGTCGACCTTGAAGAAATCGCCAATACTGATCTGTTCACCTACGGGTTCGAACTCCTTGCGCCTTCCGTTTGCAGGAGCGCCTTTTCGCGGATGAGCCGGTTTGGCCTGACCTGGGGCCTCGGTGACTGGTGCCCCCTTGGCCTGGGCCTTTTCGATCCTCGCCCAGGTATCGCGTAAGGTCACCGTGCGATTGAAGACCAATTCCCCCTCGGAAGAGTCAACCGGATCGACGCAGAAGTAACCCAACCGTTCGAACTGGTATCGGCTTCCCGGTGCGGCGCCTGCAAGGCTTGGTTCAACGCGGCAAGCCGTCAGCGTTTCCAATGAGCCGGGATTCAGGTAGGATTTGAAATCGGAGCCATCCTTTTCATCGGCCGGGTCCAGTGTCGTGAAAAAGTGATCGTACAATCGTACTTGAGCTGGAAGGGAGTGGGAAGCGGAAACCCAGTGCAAGGTCGCCCGTACCTTGCGTCCGTCCGGGGCATCACCACCCCGGGTTTCCGGGTCATAGGTGCAGTGCAATTCGACAACTTCACCGGTTTTTTCGTCCTTAACCACGTCCACGCACGTAACAAAGTAGGCGTATCTGAGCCGCACCTCTCGACCAGGGGCAAGACGGTAGAATTTTTTGGGTGGGTCCTCACGAAAATCGTCTCGTTCAACGTAGAGCACCCGTGAAAACGGAACCTTGCGTACCCCCATGCCCGGATCTTCCGGATTGTTGAGGGCATCCAACTCTTCTACTTGGCCTTCGGGATAGTTGTCTATGACAATCCGGAGAGGGCGCAAAACAGCCATGACGCGAGGGGCTTGTTTATTGAGGTCTTCCCGGACACTATACTCGAGCAGCGCTATATCGACCGTACTGTCTCTCTTGGCCACGCCGATACGGTCACAAAAGCTCCGGATTGACTCAGGCGTGTAGCCCCGTCTCCTCAAACCCGATATGGTGGGCATCCGGGGATCGTCCCATCCGGACACATGGCCTTCCTCCACCAATTCCAAAAGCATACGCTTGCTCATCACCGTGTAGGTGAGGTTGAGGCGTGCAAACTCGATCTGCTGCGGGTGGTGAATCCCTAGTTGATCAAGGAACCAGTCATACAAGGGACGATGATCTTCAAATTCCAGGGTGCAGATCGAATGGGTGATCCCTTCAATGGAATCCGACTGTCCGTGGGTGAAATCATAGGTGGGATAAATGCACCATGTGTTGCCCGTCCTGTGATGTTCCGCATGCAGTATGCGGTACATAACGGGATCCCGCATATTCAGATTTGGAGATGCCATATCGATTTTTGCTCGAAGCACCCGGGAGCCATCCTCGAATTCACCTGCCCGCATGCGCTCGAACAGATCCAGGTTTTCTTCCGCCGAGCGTGTACGGTACGGGCTGTCCTTGCCGGGCCGAGTCAGGGTTCCCCGGTACTCCCTGATTTCCTCCGCGCTCAGGTCACAGACATAGGCCTTGCCGTCTTTGATGAGCCGTATTGCATATTGATAGAGTTGATCAAAGTAGTCTGATGCGTAGAACTCCCGATCCTCCCAGTCGAACCCGAGCCATCGAACATCTTCTTTGATGGATTCCACATACTCTATGGATTCTTTGCTCGGGTTGGTATCGTCGTAACGCAGGTTGCACAGTCCCTTGTAGTCGCGGGCGAGACCGAAATTCAGGCAGATGGATTTGGCATGTCCGATATGGAGATATCCGTTTGGTTCCGGCGGAAACCTGGTGTGAACCCGGCCGCCGTATTTGTTTGTCTTCAGGTCTTCGTCGATAATGGTGCGGATAAAGTTGGGTGTTGGAGTTGACTCTGGTTTAGCCATGCAAGAGGCTCCTTTCTGATAATGCTTTCAGTCTCTTTTCCTGCTCGATGCCTTGTGTTTCAGCGCTCTTGTCGTTCGCTTCTCGGTATCGTACCAGACGGCATTGTACCACATTTTCGTGTTTTGTTAACTGCTTATGTGTGATACAGTGGTCACACAGGTCAAACGGAAAATTGCCCTCTTGCCACTATTCAATTTTGTCAATTGCTCCAATTAAGACAACTCCTTTTCTCAAAGCAGGGGCTTGACATCATCAAGTAGGCGTATGAGCGCCACCGCGCGAATTTTCTTAGTCAACGGGAAGGTTTCCTCCCCGGCATGTATTACATCTAAACGATTGAGGTTTAAATCGGCTAGAGCAATTCGCATCGAGGGAGTTATCTGCGGTGAACTAGTGCGCTTAATCTCGAAGCCCAGCCTTTGCCGCCCTCTAATGACAAATAGGTCCAGTTCAGCGCCTGCATGTGTTGCCCAGAAAAAGCATTCCTCGGTGAGTGCACCTAGCTGGCGGATAATTTGTTGAATGACAAATCCTTCCCACGATGCACCCAATTTTGGGTGTCCCTCAAGATCCCTGAAAGTCCTGAGATTCAGGAGGCTGTGCAATAGCCCTGAATCAACTAAATATATTTTGGGAGTCTTTACTTGACGCTTGGATATATTTTCATGCCATGGTGGTAGTTGCTGGATAACCAGCGCTGAGGTCATGAGATCCAGATAATTTCTGACGGTCGTATCTGCTACTCCAAAAGAGCGGGCGAATTCAGAGGAATTCCAAACTTGACCGTGGTAGTGGGCAAGCATACGCCAAAAACGATTCAAGGTCGTTGAACGAATCGTAATACCAAGCTGTGGGAGGTCTCTCTCAAGAAAAGTCCTAATGAATCCCCGCCGCCACTCGTCGCTTTCCGTGTGAGTTCGTGCCATATATGATCGTGGAAATCCGCCTCGCAACCACAATAGCGTATGATTTTCCGGTCCAATTTCATCCATCGTAAAACCACTGAGCTGGTGGTAAAATATTCGCCCGGCAAGTGTTTCCGAGCTCTGACGTAAGAGCCCTGGAGATGCACTGCCGAGAATCAGAAATCTGCGGTAGTGACGCGGTCTGTCAACAAGCACCCGAAGTACTGGAAATAGATCGGGAAACTGTTGTACTTCGTCGATGACGACCAGCCCCTTCAGATCCTTTAGGGCGAGCATGGGGTCTGCGAGTCGTGCCAGGTCTTCCGGGTTTTCCAGATCAAAGTATGATGTGGACGTGTCGATTTTATCCATGAGACTCCGCGCCAGAGTTGTTTTACCTACTTGACGAGCTCCGACAATCCCTACAACAGGATGTCGTCTGAGCAATTTCCCTAATATTTCGATTTCTCGGTAGCGCTGAATCATGAAGATAATTTATATTGAAATCTCGGTATTGTGAAAAGAATTTTCAAGGTATCACTTAGTGGTTCAAAACCTATGGAAGTTCGTAATTGAACAACGAGCCCATCATGGAGGAAGATATGAGCACAAAACGCTATATCCTGATAGTCTTACTTGGCCTTGTCGGGGCGCTCCTTGGCGGAATTGCCTCTACACAGCTTATCAGGAAATATTGGCACTCAAAACAAATCAAAGCAGAATCACTCGTGGTTGTAGATCAACAAGGACGTGAACGAGGCTTTTTTAGGATCACCCATGGTTCTAAATCTGCAAACTTTCCTGTATTCGAGCTTTAGACGTTCCTGCAAAATTGTGCTTCACTCAGATTAGATATTGCGATAGTATTTGATTGCCTCTTTTGTCAATCTCTAAGCGCCACCATGGCACAGGGGTTTGACAGATCCGGTCAAACCGGAATGAGGTTTTTTCAAAAAATATGGGGGCGTGTGAAACTGGTTATTTGAAAGGTTTCAGGAGTGTGGCATGAGATGCAGGTAAGATGCTGACAGCTGATTGCTGAAAGCTAAAACGCTGATTGGAATAAAAGAAAAAGTTCGATCCCGGCTTCACTTAGTATCCTAAGGGCGACCCCATCTTCAGAGATAAGTGTTCCGGCCGATCGGAATCTTATATTTTGATGTACGTTATATACTAAGAAATCAAATGGTTATACCCCGAAGGAATTCTTGAGCCTGCAATTCATATGATTTCCAATTTCTCAAGAAGATATCTTACCTTCTCATAAGCATCCCGTTCTCGGATCTCCCTTTCTTCAGGCTCTGATATTTCGTCAAAATCGGCCACAAACCTGGGACCTAAATGCTTTTCTGACCCGAAATGCTTCGCAATCTTTTCCAGGCCCTCTTTGACCAGGCCATGCCCCAGACGCGACCTGAACTCCCCTGCCAAATGATCAAGGCCGCCGGGATAGTTCTGAACGCAGTAATAGATATCCCAGGCATCCTTTTCCTTCAACCGTTCATCCAGGGCCATGCCTTTCATAACGAGAAAGGGCACAATTGAGGCCACTCGAACCTTTACGGTATCCCTTGCCCCACCAGGCAACTCCCCTTGAATGGTCACAACTATAGGGTTGTCGAAGACGAGATCACAACCTCTTGTCTTGCGCGCAAGGCCTCCCTGGATCTTCTGATGCCTGTGGCTTTTCCCCGTTCCCTGGTATTCGCCGGAGAGCAGGTCAACCTGAACCGTGATCTCATTTCCTTCGATCATCACGGTTCGGTTGAAAATGAAAGGCTGTTTGCCTTGAACGTACTCTCTCTGTATAAGCAACTCCTGGATCGACTTGTATCCTTCGTCTCTGAGCTTCAAATGGTTCAGCGCCAGGTCAATGTCAATACTTCCAATATGAGGGCTTTCCTTGCTGCCTAACAAGAGGTCTGGAACCCAACCGCCAACAAGCACAATGTTCTCCCAATACTCTCCCAGAAGGTGCATGAGTTCAAGGAGCACTGATCGGGCTGCCCTGACCAATTCTTCGGAATAGTCCCTCTGAGTTACCATGTTGGCCTGATCACCTGCTCCAGAAGTACCTGACCCGCCTCTTCCCCTCGACCCCGAAAACTGCGAACATCCAAATAAACCTGCACAGGGGAGGTTACTTGAGCGCCACCGACTTCACGGGCACCGTAAAATACCCCTCCATCATAGGGAAGGAAGATACTCACGTTCGCGCCGCTGGTGACTTTTTTCAGGGCCAATTGGGGAAGCGCCCCTTCGTCAAGATCTTTCATGTATGCCATGACCCTCTGGTAGCGAACAGAGGGTGCGAACCTTGCAGCACCTGAGAAACCCGTGAAGGCGTATTTCACCTTCTCGCGACTGCAATACTCAACCAGATCCGCCTCAATTTGGCCAGGATCTCTAAGGGAGTAAAAATCCTGGATCTCGTTCCTTCGAAAGGAATAGTTCTCTTTCCATTCGCTGAGGAGTTGTTCAGGTTCATTCATCATTAAACCAGCCTTGTCAGCCTGAACCCATTCACGATCCATGAGAAGCTTTTTCACATTGGAGACTTGCCCGAGACTCACTTCTGACTCTTTTGCCAGCTCTTGGACCTTCCAGGTTTTTCCAGGGTTGCTCAGGAGGACCCGGAGTACCCTTTCCGCCTTAGGGGAATAAAGGGAGCGCAGATCCCTTTTTTCTTTGAAAACGTTTGGCTTCCCTTCCTGCTCAATATAGACCCCGTCAAAGCACAGATAACAATTCCCGGCCAGATCCAGATACCCTATCCCCTCCTGCCGGCATATTTCTCCTGCCTTTGGAGAGATATACGGGGCAAAAAAAATTCCATAGGAATCAGGAAAGAGATCACGATAGCGCAGGATTTGATTCACGGCCTCGCGTGCCATGCGCGGCTGCCCGTTGGCCTTTATCTCGATAACCAAAACCTGATCGCCTTCTGGAACAGCAAGTTTGACTAGGAAGTCGGGGTTGATCGCTTCCCCGGAAGTCTGCCTTTTGAAGTCTCCTATTTTGAGGAAAGGAACACGGGATAGGCATGAATCCAAGGCTTCCTTGGCTTTTCTTTCCAACTCACTACTCAAAATTTTCATTTAAATAACCCATTTCAGCGTTTGCTGAAAGATAATTTTATGGTGAAAATATCGCTTTGTCAACATTTTTCAGTCAATGTTATATTTTCAACGATTGCTGAAAAGCCAACAATAATGAAAATCGTGATCTAAAGCTCCATAGTTTTTTCTTCCGGCACCTCTCGTGTCGGTCAGTTTGAAGAGTTGAGTCCCTTCCCAACATCCGGACACAGATCTGGTAAGCTTCCTTTACTTGCACTATTGCCGCTTCAGGAAGATTATCGGTGTTCAGCACCGAATTTCCGATGTATGAAATATCCTATCGTTGATGAATCTCGTACCGGCGGGGGCACTTGATATTGGGAATGGTAGCTCACACCCTGAGATACCGGACATATGACTCAGCTATTTTTTCGGTAGTCTCCATTCCTATTCTGAGCGTGCGACCCATGAGTGTTTCACCTACCAATTCATCGTCCCTATTTTCACTATTTACCTTTTTAACGGCGTCCCCATATTTCCACTGGGACTTGAGCCCTTTACAATTGTTATGCGCCTCTTTGGACTTAATTAAATAGGCTAACTTTGCAAAACGGCAAAGTATATATATTTAAAAAAGCCGACTTTGAGTAAACTGAAAAAATTTTCTTTGAAAGAATGTATAGGCTCAGATCTTGAATTGTGAATTAATCTTCCTAAGTCAGCCCAAGCCACTGCATAACCTTGGAGAGATTGGCCAGGTGTGTCCTCAGCAAGAGATGATAGTGGTTGTCCATCAACACAAAGGCGAATACATCCAACTTCAGGCGCTCTGCCGCTTCTCCGAGGGTAGCTAGGAAAAGTCTCCGGTCTCCATCATCTATAAAGATGTCCTTTCTCTCATTGCCCCGGGACAGGACATGATAATACGCTCCTTCGTACTGGATTCGCCACGGCCTTGCCAAACTTCCCACCTCCTGTTTGATGAGATCTACAAGCAGATAGCACAGATTAATTCACAATACAACAGGCTGTTGCCCAAAGCCGTTTTTTCAACAAGATTCTCATCAAAAAACTGACTTTGAACCAGAAAACTCGGCTATGCCAAACCGAAACCCATAGTAAATCGATTCAAGAGCTCACTCAGGAGCGACCCAAAGGAAAA
>DATKZQ010000022.1:0-27843 GCA_035527895.1 Desulfatiglandales bacterium | reverse complement strand
TATCCTATTGAGCCCGCCCTGGCGCGAGGCACTAAGCTGCGAGCATAGACTGTGAATAATTTCCAGAGCTTAGTATCATATACATAGTTTCAAAAACCAGGTCTGGGCCAGGGATTGCTTCACATTCGTTCGCAATGACGTCTATAAATAGTAGCCGTTTGAATGTAACTTGGTAACAGTTGCCGCTGGCTAGCAAAGTAACTACAAACATCTCCCCCTTCCTTTATTGGTATCCCTTATTGGTATTAAGATTATTATTGAATATTTCAATTTGACTTATTGAAATATTCAATATAATTTTGTGCATCATAGCGCTCTGAATCGTCGGTTATGCCCGAATGGTGCGTACAGGCCCGGTTTAACTGTATCCTAAAAGAAAGGAGGATCACTCAATGGCCCAGCTGAGAAACCTCTTTACAACACGCTGGGGGATTATTGGTGTAGGAGCCTTTATCGGGGTATTCGCGCCTCTTTTGCAAAAACTCGGCAATCCCGGAAACATGGGGGTTTGTGTGGCCTGCTTTGAGAGGGATATTGCAGGGGCGATCGGGCTTCATCGTGCCGCAGTTGTCCAATACATGCGGCCTGAGATCATCGGTTTTGTGTTGGGTTCGCTGATCGCCGCCTACCTTTTTAGGGAATTTCGACCTCGAGCCGGTTCGGCCCCCATCGTGAGGTTTGCATTAGGGGCCTTTGCCATGATAGGGGCCCTTGTTTTTCTGGGATGCCCGTGGCGGGCCCTGCTCCGGTTTTCCGCCGGGGACGGAAACGCAATTTTCGGTCTTCTAGGGCTGATCTGCGGTATCTGGATCGGAACCCTATTTTTCAGAAGCGGTTTTGACCTAGGTCGGAGTCAGAAGACATACACCTCAGTCGGATGGCTGCTACCACTAGCCATGCTCGGCTTTTTGGTACTCACGTTTATTTTTCCTCAGGTCCGGGGTCAGGCGAAAAGCGGTATACTCTTTTACAGCGTTAAAGGGCCGGGAGCTATGCACGCTCCCCTCGTCGTATCCCTTTCAATAGGTCTCGCGATCGGATTCCTGGCCCAGCGAAGCCGCTTTTGCACCATGGGGGCGTTCAGGGACCTGATCCTCTTCCGCCAGGGCCACCTCTTTTCAGGGCTTGTTGGCCTTGCGGTATTCGCATTCGTCACCAATCTGATTGTAGGGCAATTCCATCCCGGCTTCGCCAACCAGCCGGTAGCGCACACCATGAGCCTTTGGAATTTCGCGGGCATGGTGTTGGCCGGTCTCGCCTTCGCCCTGGCAGGCGGATGCCCGGGCCGTCAACTTTTCTTGGCCGGCGAAGGGGATGGCGACGCCGCAGTGTTCGTTCTGGGCATGATTGTCGGGGCTGGATTCGCTCATAATTTCAGTCTGGCCAGTTCGCCTCAAGGGGTTGGCCCCCATGGAATCGCTGCGGTGATCGTGGGGCTGCTGGTCTGCCTATTCATTGGCTTTACCATGAGAAAAAAGATACGTTAAGGGAGCATTTGCAATGAGCACAATCGTTGATGCACGCGGGTTTTCGTGTCCACAGCCTGTTCTCATGACCTTGGACGAGATCAAAAAGGTTGACAAGGGCGAAATTCAGGTCCTGGTGGACACCGACACCTCCAAGGAGAACGTGGATAGAGCTGCCACCAGCAAAGGCTGGGAGGTAAAAGACATCCAAGAAGAAGGTGAAGGATACCGAATCACTATTTCGAAGGACTAAGTATGTCTCTTTTGGGCTTTCTTAAACGGAAAGGCTCCAAGGACTCCACAGCAGCTCAGGGCCGTGATCGAGGTATTCTGGTTTTCGAAAACACCAGCGAGGTGATTCGTGCAGAAGGCGTGCTCAAGGCCGAGGGATGGAAGATCCGCGTGGTGGGTCCACCCCCTCAGATCCGAAGCGGCTGTGACCTGGTTATCGAGATTCCCCTCATCGCAGAGCTCGGCATCCTGAGGGCCCTTCGGGTTGCCGGCGTGCCGCCCATGGAGGTAGTTCCGGTCACCAGCCCCCTGCTGAAGCCGGTGGATCTTTTCCAGACCAAAGAGCTCGGGCCATACCTGATGATCCGGGCGGCAAACATGAAATTGACCGTTCACAAGGAGACCTTGACCATCGTGAATGTTTCAGGCGGGGGTTGCCCGGACGTGCCCTACCTCGCCCAAGAGATGGTTGGCAAGGGTTTAGCCGACGCTCCGACCCCGCACCAAATCGGTCATACCCTTTGTGGTTACGCCTTGCAGCTTGCTTATGAGGAGATGCAAAAGCAATGCATGCCGTAGTAGGTACTGTGCCTGATAAGGATTTCCCCCTGGTAACCGGTGAGGTGGGCCTTGATGGTGACATGATCTGTATTCAGGGAAAGCAGGTACCGGTGAACCGAGGCACCGCTGCCCTTCTGGCATCCATGATAAAGGCCGGGGAATATCTGGGACAACAGCCCCCGTATGCATATCTTGCAGGTGACATCGGCCTGGGCGATGGAAGCCGTCGCCTTTACGAGTACCTGGTACAGCATCTGGGCGAATCGAGTTTTCGCTCAATAACCTTTCACTATCTACAACCAGACGTTGACCGGTTTAACCGGGTGTTGTTCGTGATAGAAGAAATGACCCCCGCGCCCATTCTGATAGCGGATGCCGGCTCCATGTATGTAGCCAAGATGAGTGGGCAGTCCCAAGCTTTTGACCTTTTCACGCCCGATATTGGGGAGTTGGCCTTTTTGGCAGATGAGGAGGCACCACACCCCTTTTATACCCGGGGATTTATTTTGCACGAAGAAAACCGGGTGCCGGAACTGATTTCGCGCTCATACGAGCACGAAAACGCGGCCCGAAACCTTCTGGTTAAGGGCGAGCGGGATTATGTGGCCAACGAGGAAGGAGTCCTGGCAACCATCGATTATCCCGTGGAGGGGGCCCTCGAGGCCATAGGAGGAACGGGGGATTCACTGACCGGTATTGTTGCCTCCTTGATTGCCGCCGGCATGGAAATCAGCGAAGCAGCAAGCACTGCCGCCTACGTGAATCGGATGGCCGGCCATCTCGCTCAGCCGACTGCTGCCACACAGGTAATCGAAATAATCAATCACATACCGAGGGCTCTAGAAAATCTTTTCAGCGAGAACAACAGAATAAGAGAATGGCAAAAAACCCAGCAAAGAAAGGGGGTTGCATCAACCCCGAAATGACGGTATTGGACGTTCTCACCCGCTACCGGCAGACGGTGACCGTTTTCAAGAGATACGACGAGCACGCCGGTACATGTATTTGTTGTGAGTCCCTGTTCGAGTCCCTCGAGAATGTGGCGGTGAAGCATGCCTTAAACCTTAAGGGCCTGCTCATAGAGCTGGAGACCATCGCGAATGAGCATGAATGATAGAATCTCTGGTACCCCAGTATCGACTATAAGACATCGCTCTCTGAAGTGCCCTTCTAACATGCCCACTCCTATGGCCGCCTTGCCCCCGAGAGACTACCCCAAAAGAGGTTGCTGGTGCCTTGGCTGACGAGAGGGTGATGAAAATAAACATCTTGTGATTGAAAAAGGGGAAACAAATGGATAAGGAGAAAAGTATACGCCTCACTGAAACCGTAAGCGGCGCCGGGTGAGCCTGCAAGATCGGTCCAGGGGACCTGGACAAAGCTCTTTGCGGGCTACCCCTCATCTCAGATCCAAATTTGATTGCAGGCCTTGAGAATTGTGAGGATGCCGGTGTTTATAGATTGAGGGATGACCTGGCACTCGTTGTAAGCCTCGATTTCTTCACCCCTATCGTTGACGATCCTTACACCTTCGGTCAGGTTGCTGCTGCCAATTCCCTCTCCGATATATACGCCATGGGAGGAAAACCCATCCTGGCGATGAATATCATCTGTTTTCCCCTGAAAACAATGGATATATCTATCTTGCAGGAGATACTGAGAGGAGGACTCGATAAGATGAGAGAAGCAGAGGTACTTCTGGTTGGCGGGCACAGCGTTGAGGACAACGAATTGAAGTACGGACTTTCGGTAACCGGAACCATTCATCCGGACAGGGTGTTGACCAATAAGGGTGCCAGAGCCGGTGATAGGCTTATCCTGACCAAACCCCTCGGCACCGGTATTATCAGCACGGCATTGAAGGGGGGCTTAGCTGATAATGATTCAGTGGCTGAATCGATAAAGTCTATGAGAACGTTGAACAAGAAAGCAGCAGAGGTGATGGCGCAGGCAAAGGTCAACGCCTGCACCGATATCACCGGCTTCGGCCTGCTCGGTCATGCCTGCGAGATGATCGAGAACAGGGATGTGGGCATGGTGATCGACTCCAGCGCAGTCCCTTTCCTCCCGTGTACGCAGGAATACGCCGAAATGGGGATGATTCCCGGTGGGACAATGCGCAATCGCGATTTTCGCCTTCACATGATAGACAATGCCGCAGGGATTTCCGATGTGCTGATGCTCATGCTGTTCGATGCCCAGACCTCAGGTGGGCTGCTCATCTCCGCATCAGGGCAAAAGGCACAAACCCTGCTCGAAAGGCTTCACCAGGAAGGAGTGCAAGAAGCAGCGATCATCGGCGAGGTGGTGGACAAGCCGAAGGGAAGGATTGTCATCTCATAACAACCCTTTACTGCTTCGGCAATCGGAGGATTTGGCGAGCCTCCTCAGGGGTTGCGATCTCCCTGCCGTATTCCCGTGCGATGCGGGCAATACGCTCCACAAACTGGGCATTGCTCTTCGCCAGCACCCCCTTCTCATAGTAGATGTTATCCTCCATACCAACCCGGATATGCCCTCCCATTACGAGACCCATCATGGCCATGGGGAGATGACCCTTTCCAATACCGATAACGGACCACGTGGAGTTTTCCGGCAGATAATCGTAGAGGTGAAGAAAGGACTTCGGCGTCGCCGGTATTCCCCAAGGGGTGCCCAAGACGAACTGGAAATGAAGCGGCTCTTCCAACAATCCCTGGTCCCTCATCCGGAGGCAGGTCACCATCATGCCCACATCGAAGATCTCAAGCTCCGGTTTTACCCCCCTTTCCTTCATTGCCTTAGCAGCACCTTTCAAGAACTCCGGGGTATTGATAAAGGCAGTTCCCCCAAGGTTAATTGAGCCGGCATCAAAGGAGGCAAGTTCGGGCCTCAATTCAAGTGATTGCAAACGCTCCTCAATCGGAAGATTACGGCCTGGAATACCGCTGGTGGTCAAGGAGAGCACGAGATCTGTCTTCTCGCGTAATAGCTCCACCACCAGACGGAAAAGACCCAGATCCTGGGTTCCAAAGCCGGTTTTCGGGTCACGGACGTGAATATGTACGACAGCCGCTCCTGCTTCCCAACATTCCATAGCAGATTGCGCAATCTCCTCCGGCGTAATCGGTATATACGGTGCTATATCACGGGTGATTCTGCTCCCCGTGATTGCTGCCGTTATAATGAGCTTTTCCATTGCCGATTCCAAACCTCCTGTGTCTTCACAGTCTTGGGCATTGCCATCAACCTCTTTGCTCCTCTATTACCATAAGCGTATATGGCTTGTCGACGGCTAACGGCGAAACGTGTCTCCTCGGATTTGGACAAAAGATAAACTGTTGCCCCTGTAGTCAGCGAGTCTTTGCGGCAGCGCATCAGTTTGCGTTTTGACTCACAGAATAACGCCCCTTGTCCTGTGGACTCATGATTTGGCTTATTAAAGACCCGATCTGTTTGCCTCGTTTGATTCGTTTTGACAGAACTCAATCACTTATGGTATTTAAACTAAATGGTGAAGGCGCTGTTGGGTGGATGGCGTCCTTATCCCATCCGTTTTGCGGGCTTACCAACCAGAGCCAAGGGCGTAGAAAAGACATGCAGAAGATACCCATTAAACGTGCAGCAGCCGGAATGAAACTCGCCAAGCCGGCCGTCAACGACAGGGGAGTAGTCTTGTTCGGTACAGGGGCCGAGCTGACTGAGGACATCATCGCCCGTCTGTCCAAGGCCGGGGTGAAACGGATGACCGTGGAGGGACACCCGGTAAATACTGACGGACAGGAAAAAGACCTCGGCCAAGAGATAGCGGAGCTTCATGACCGATTTAGATCCGTGGAAAAAGACCCGCTTATGAGAAAAATAAGGGGTTTCTTTGTGGAGCGCCTGAAGGAAAGGGCAAAAGAGGCATGACGGTCGAAAAAGAGAATTTCAGAAAACGGGTGGAGGCGTTAATCAATGTTCCGACCCTTGAGGGGGTTCTCGAAAAGATCAAACCCTTGATGGACAGCTCAAATGCTGGGGTCGAGGATATTGCAACTATTATCTCCTCGGATCAGGTTCTCTCCGCCAAGATACTTCGGGTCGTGAACTCGGTTTTTTACGGATTTCCCGGGCGCATCTCTAGCTTGAGACATGCCTTGATCATTTTGGGATTCGACGCCGTTAAGGGACTCATCCTGAGCACATCTGTCTTTGATGCCATGCTTGCCGGCGGGTTCTACGGCCTATGGGAACACTCAATGGGATGTGCTGTAACTGCCGGGATCATTGCCAGGAAGACAAGAGATCCTAACCCCGAGGAGATATCCATAGCCGCCTTGTTGCACGATATAGGGAAGGTGATCATAAAGACTGAACTGCCCGAGGAATCATCTCGTATAGACCAGGCAGTCAAAGAGAATCAGATCTCGACATATGATGCAGAGCGGGAAATCCTCGGATTCGATCATACTACGGTCGGAGAATGGCTCTGCCAAGGATGGAACCTGCCGGATAAGCTCGCGGATCCAATTGCGTTTCATCATAAACCGGATCTCTCGCAATTCGCCCAGAGACCGACTGCCATCGCCCACGTTGCCAATGTCTTTGTGAGGGCAATCGGATTTGGTTTCGGTGGGGATAACCTGGTCCCGCAAATAAACTCTGCAGCCTGGGAGATACTGGATATGTCCGATTCCCTCGTAAAGGAGATCGTCAAGGAAATGGACGGCAAATTGGAAGACGCCGAAGACTTTCTGGCTGCTAACGGTATCCAGATGTGAAAGGGTGCAGAAGAAGCGCACTGATTACCAGATAGCAACCCATCCAATGCAGACAAAGACGGTTTTGTAGTGAAAAGAGCCGTCTTTTTTTGGGGTGAGCTCACCGATACCTTTTGACAGAATCTGAGGCGAAAGCCGTGAGCGAGTCCTCACCAATCTATCTTAGGGCGTACAAGCTTATCAGGATCCTTAAGGTGATGAGTTCCTCTTTGTTGCGGTCTCAGAGGGATTTGAGAGGCTCGCCCAATCCTATGTCCAGTTGTCGGTTTGAGGCTGGGGCACCTGGTAGGCCATAAGTTGCTCTATGTACTTGTTAAAGCCGTTTTCACAGCTTTCCTCCAATCTTTCAATTTCTCTGGAAAGCTGCTTCACTACCGTTTCATCTTCGACGGCATCAAATGATCTCTGCACTGCTGGATATGAACGCCGCAGCAGGGAATAAGCCCTTTTCTGCTCCCTGTTTAGCGAGAGGAATCTGTCAAGCTCGTTAAGCATTGCAGCCTTTTTCTCGTCCAAATATCCGTTTACCTGCATGAGGAGGTTTAGGCTAAAGTCACCGCAGCAAAAAAAACTGTGTATCTCATCGAGCTTTACAATCAGGAGTCGTATCTCGCCCACGATCTCCTCGTCAGTCATAGGAACGAAGTCTCCCTCCTCAATCATCTTCTTCAGGGGAGATTGGGGATGCATGGCAAAAGTCCGCACCCTGATATAGTCCGGTCTAATGTCATTGAGCAGTCTGGCCGTCTCCAGGGCGTGTTCATTGCTCAACGCACGTCCGCCGAGGCCCGGCATGATATACTCGGAGAGCGAAATCCCTCCCTCCATAACCCTAACAGCGCCGGTCCGCATATCCTCGGGGCTAGAACCTTTTCGCATCATCTCGAGCACCGCGGGGGATCCACTCTCCATCCCCGTATGGATTCTCGTCAGGCCCGCTTCCCTGAGTTCCTCATACTCATTCACGCTTTTCCTTGTCATGGTCTTTGCGCGGGCGTAGGTTGTCACCCTGGTAATCTTCGGAAATCTCATCTTGAGGTGGTCGAGGATCGCCAGCAGTGCACCGGTCGGAAGGATCAGGCTATTGGCGTCCTGTAAGAATGCTGACGTGATCCTATCCACATCGGGCTCGTAATCCTCGGCCATCTGATCGATATCGCCCTTAACCTCCTCAACCGTCCTCCTGGAAAAGGTCGTCCCCTTGTATGCAGGACAGAAAAGGCATTGATTCCAGGGGCAATTCCTCGTGACCCGCACCAACAGGCTCGAGGCCTCACTGGGAGGCCTGATTACTCCTTGCTCATACATAGACTTGCTCCTCACAATGAAATCTGATTTCCAAGATAATGCTTCCTCATTATTTTTCAAGCAAAAGAAGCGAATACGCCAGGATGCGCTTGGATCTTTTTTGCGTTCTTCATCAATGGGAAAAACCTGCACAAACTGAGCAGAGAATATGGAAGAATCAGCGGTTGTCCTTTAAGACGGGCGTGTTTGGATTATTCGGATCAACAGACCGCGCGTCCGTAGTGCAATGGACAGAAAGACTGCACGTTCCGTGAAACAAGGATGGCGGGCGCCTCTTTGCCCTTACCGGACCTAATGCACTTCAATTGCCTCTATGGTGCCTTTCCCAAATTCGGACATTATCTCCGCGGCGATGGTAAGGCCGTCATCCAGGTACTTGGCTTCGATTCCGGGGACCGCATAAGCATAAAACAAAACGTTTTGGGTGTCATCACTAACCCTTGTTTTCTCGTCCGCCCCCTGGCACAGAACGCATACGATTTCCGTTTCGTCTCTGAAAACGATTTCCCCCTCCTTGGTCAAAAAATTCCGGCCGCCCATTCCACGGCAGACCTCTTGCCTTTCTGCCAGATCCAGCGTTAATTTCCCATGGAACCGGTCGTAGTCGGTAACCGCAACCAGTATACCGGCACACATCTCTGCCATAAAGTGGGCATCAACCATGAGATTATATCGGGGAAAGCCGCTATGAACCGTTCTCTTCAGGTGTCCGGGCAGGGGACATTCAAAGCCAAAATCCTCAAAGAACCGGCCATAGATTCCTATGCGCTCGGTAATCTCCGCCAACCGCTCCCGTCTTCTCATCCTTCGAAGGAGCTTTCGTTTATGGTGGTCAAACCCGGGGAGGTTCAGGAAGTTCCTACACCCTGATACCAAGGCCAGGCCAAAAGCGACACCCGGATAACGGGAGGTGTATTGTGGTGACTTCGAAAACGGTATGGATACAGGCATGTAATCTGAGTGAGCTAATGCCTTTTCAGGCTATTATTAGGGACGGCATACGTAATCGATGCACGGCAAAACAGGTAACCGGTTTTGCGGATTCTGGGATGAACGCCTCATCCGGTATCTATGATGGCCTAGGACCCGACAAACCTGCTACACCTGTTATCGAACAGGTGCCAGCCGAGCCGTCTGTTCTACCTTAGGAAACCCTAACCTCTATTTCCTTCGGTTCTTTGCTTTTCGACTTGGGTATCACAATCTCCAGAACACCGTCCTTGTAAGTCGCCTTCATCCCCTCCGAATCCAAATCCGTTGGGAAGGCGATGGAACGAGAGAAGCTGCCGTAGTGCTGCTCCAGGTAGTGGTAGTCTTCCTCCCTCACCTCAGCATCCTTGGTCCTGTGACCCTTGATGGTGAGGGTGTTATTGAGGATGGTAACCTCAATATCCTCCTTTTTTACACCTGAAACTCCCGCTTTGATAACGATTTCATCTCCCCTTTCATATATATCTAACGGAGGAAAATAGGTCCCTGAGGCAGCATAAGGCTTAACCACCCTGGATGGCACTGTTCTTCGTCCGAAGAATTCGTCAAAGAGGGAATCCATCTCTCGCCTCAGATCGCTGAACTCCCTGAAAGGGCTCCATTTTATTATGGCCATGGATATTTCCTCCTTTCTCTACTTTTTTTCCTTCTTGCTCTCTTCCTCTCTAGTGTCGAATTCTCTCATCCGATGAGCTAAGTCACGCAGTTTGTGATCAACCAGATAATTCACCGATTTCGCATCATAGGTTCCGTCCTTTTTTCTTTCGCCGGCCTTGACCCCGGTTAAAATCTCAATCCCCTGATCAATGGTACTCACAGGATAAATGTGAAACTTATTCTTTGCCACAGCCTCCACCACGTCCTTTCGGAGCATCAGATCCCCTACATTCTGGTGCGGAATCATTGCCCCCTGGGACCCGGTAAGGCCTTTGGCCATACAGACATCAAAGAAGCCCTCTATCTTATAATTGACCCCGCCGATCGGTTGGATCTCCCCTTTCTGGTTCACTGATCCGGTGACGGCAATCTCCTGTCTGAGGGGAAGACCCGAAAGGCTTGAGAGCAGAGCATAGACTTCGGTTGAAGAGGCACTGTCTCCCTCGACACCGGAATAAGACTGCTCAAAACAGATACTTGCGCTCAGCGTGAGCGGCTTGTCCTGTGCATATTTTTCCCTCAGATATCCGGATAGGATCAATACCCCCTTATTGTGGGTTGGCCCGCTCAAATCCGCTTCACGCTCGATGTTGATAATCCCCGCCTTGCCCATGGAGATACTCGTGGTGATCCGGGACGGTTTCCCAAAGGTATAATCGCCGAGCTGATACACGGAAAGCCCGTTCACCTGCCCGCTCACCGTTCCCTCGGTATCGATCATAATGGTGCCATCTTCGATCATCTCCTGCAGTTTCTCTTCGATGAGATTAACCCGATCCATTCCCTTTTCGATGGCCTTGTCCACATGGGCTTCGGTTACAACCTGACTCTTGTCTTTCTCAGCCCAGTAATTGGCCTCCCTTATGATATCTGCGATCTCACTGAACTTGGTGGATATCTTCTTTTTTCTTCCCGCCTGCCTCACCCCGAATTCAACTACTGCCGCAACCCCTGCCTTATCAAACTGCTTCAGCCCTTCGTCATCGCAGATCTTCTTGATGAAACTGGCGTACTGATTGATCGCCTCTCCATTCTTATTGATGACAGAATCAAAATCTCCCTTGACCTTAAATATCTTTTTGAAATCGTCATCGAAATTATAGAGAAGGCGATACAGGAAATCATCCCCTACCAGGATGACCTTTACATTAATGTCAATGGGTTCCGGTTTCAGTGCAGAGGTGCCGAAAAGGAAATAGGGGTCATAATTCTGGATTTCCATCTTTTTGTTTTTAAGGCTCCTCTTTAACGCAGGCCACACCCCCGGCTCAAGCAGGGCCTCCCGGCCTTCGAGCACCAAATAGCCACCGCTGGCCCGCAAAAAAGAGCCGGCCTTAATCTGCATGAAATCGGCCTGCCAGACCCCCATCCGTCCTATGTTCCGCTCAACCATCCCGAAGATGTTCCGATACGTGGGAGAAGACTCAAAGACCACCGGCGCACCTTTGGCCTCCGAGTTATCGATGATCACATTTACCTGATATTCCCCAAAGGTGTCTTCCGGCACCGGCAGGGTGAGCCCAGGGAGCACCTGGGCCTGAGATTCGGAGCCCTCCTTGAAGCGGTTAATGTTCTCAAGAATGTCATCCTTGACCTCATCCAGATAGGTATCGATCTTTTCGTTCTGATACTTCTCCTTGACCTCACCAATCAGTTCCTTTATGTTGGGAAGGATGGCCTCTTTCTCCAAGGCAGTAAGCTCTTTGCGAACTTCCTTCCCTATCTTTTTCGATTCCTGAAAGGCCTTGTTCACCTCAATCGAAAGCTCTGAATATTTCTTCCGTAACCGCTCGAATTCCTCCCTGGGAAATTTGCCCTCTTCGGTGTTTTTCTCCAGTTGATCCCAGGGAACCGGCTTATCCATGACTACAGGGAATATATCCGGCTTCACATATGGTCCTACCTGGAGTTGAACTAGGGCAAAGTTCTCCTGCGATAGTTTCTTTTCCAACTCCTTAATAATTGATCGTTCTTTCTCCTTGGATTTCTCTAGAATCTCCCGTCCTTTTCTTTGGTACTCTTCGCTCTCAAAGACCAGGGGGATGTTTCTCTTCAGCGACCCAACAAGCTCCTCCATATCCGTGTTGAATGTCTTGCCCTTTCCTGGAGGTAAGCTTATCAGGTGAGGCATATCAGGGTCTTTGAAATTATTGACGTAACACTCATCATTGGGCACCTCTCCCTCTTTTTCCAGTTTCGACAGAAGGTGTTTGACTGTGGTCATCCTGCCAGTACCGGCGGGACCTGCTACAAAGATATTGTAGCCCAGGCTCCCCATATCCAGACCCAGTTGCATGGCCTCTACTGCCCTTTCCTGCCCGATAATCTCCTCCTGCAAATCAAGCTCCTCGGTGGTAGCGAAGCCCAGGCTCTCAGGATCGCATCTCCACCGTAGCTGGTCCACCGTGAGTTCTTGGTAGGTAGTGTCCATTCTTTCCTCCTCTCTCATCTCTTTGCCCCAATCACGCAATCAAGCATGTTCTCCCAGAGAAAACCTGGTGTTACATCGTCTTTACCACACTCTGTAACAACAGCTATCTGAGAACGTGAAATCGCTGCTACAATAGAATACGCAGGTGCCTTATATCACCTGGAAATATCTCATTAAAGCAAATCACCAGGCTCCTTGGCAATAAAATATAATCGGCACGGTAAGATGTCAAATTCATTTTGGAAAATCCCATGCTCGTAAATCCCTTACTTAGATTTCAGTCCTCAGATGTACCTTTTAAAACGCTCTAGCGAAGCTCCGCCTCAAGCCGACGAGGCACGATCTAAGTAGCAAAACACGAAATTCGAATATCGAAATCCGAGTAACACTTTAGCTCTTTGAAATTAATCTTAACCCGAGCATGGAGATGTCTTTTTTTGACTCTGTCCTCCCATCGTTGAGAGGAGTGGGCGTTTCAAAACGGCGCACACAGGCTGCTACCTTAGTGCTAAGGCTTATGGGGCGGTGCGTCGGTTTGAAACGGCCCTGTACGGGGCCTTGTTAAGAGGGCAGAGCAAAAAAAGATATCCCCATGCTCGGTCTCCTGGGTTCCGTTCCCAATAGCCACTGGGCATTAGCAAATGGACAGGAGCGCTACCTTTTCAAAGAGCTAAAGTGTTATAAATCCGAAACAAATTTCCAATGATCAAAATCCCAATGCTCTAAACGAAAAGAGCTTTGCCAAGAGCTAGTCAGCTTCGGGTTGTTTTCAGTTTTGAACATTAGAATTTCGATATTTTTTCGAATTTAGGCCTGCCCTGGCGCGACATGATTCGAAAACAATGGCATCTCGGCATGCTGCTGGTTTCTGGGGACACACACTCAGTTCTTTTAAGCCAGGTCTGGGCCAGGGATTTCGGATTTCAAAGTCCAAATAGAATCACGATTTCATTGCACCGCAAAGCTTGACATAAACTTTGATATCTTACTTTATATAGACATCTAGAGCATCAAAAAGGATAGTAAGGCCTCAAGACCGTGCACGCCTGAAAGCTGTTCGACTTGTGCAATCCTTTTTTAATGAAAATATAACCCCAGACCACTCGTCCCGTTTTCCGGCATGTTGCGTGCGACTCATATATGTGTTGAAAGGTTTTGACGAGTTCATCATTTTTCTGATTGCCAAAAGCAAACCATTGTGCTTAAATTGGATGTGGCCTAAGACATGGAACTCATTTGTTTTTTAAGGAAAGGAGAATTGTCATGAGAAAGATGAACGGGTTTCCGATTGTTTTGCTAACGTTAGTTGCAATGTCCTTTCTTCAGGCAGGGACTACTGATGCCCAGCAGGCAGCCTCTTTGGAAGTGGCTGCGGGTTCTATCTGTCGCGATGTTGTTAATCGGCAGCCTGTGGATGTGGGAACGAGCTTCGAGGCCTCAGTGGGGAAGCTGTATTGCCTTACAAAGATCATAGGTGCAGGGGACCCAACGGAGATCACCCACGTGTGGTATTCCGGGAATACCGAGCGAGCTCGGGTAAGCCTGGATGTCAATTCGGCAAGCTGGCGTACGCACAGCTCCAAAATAATCCAGGCCCATGAGATCGGAGCATGGCATGTGGATGTGCTGGGGCCAGGGGGTGAGGTGCTGCAAACATATGAGTTTACCATCACACAGTGAAGCCTCCCCGCTCTGAAGAGAGGGGCATCCTCATAATGGATGGCGGAACTCTCCATAGCCTTTAGCCCGCCTTCGCTCTTACGAGCTCCGGCGCGGTTAACCCCTCCTTTGGCGAAGGCCGATCATCTCCGTCCTAAAGGACGGGGCATTCTGCCGAAGGAGAGTAAGTGCTTCTGAGCAACATTCCCTTTTAGGAGGGAAATCGGGGTTCTTGACATAACGAATTGAATTTCCTTCTGATTTCAAGCGTTTTGTCTTGACTTAACTCCAGACATTCTCTATAAGATACAGGGTTATATCAAAAGGGCTCTCTTCATTCTATTATGTATTTCCTTCTTAGCTAGGGAGGCATCATGAATAAGTCCCAATTGGTTGAGGCTTTGGCAAAAACTGAAAATCTTACCGTCAAAACAGCTGAAGAAGTCGTCAATACCGTTTTTAAAGAAATGGAGAAGGCGCTTATCAGGGGCAGCAGGATCGAAATTCGGGGATTAGGAAGCTTCAAGGTTAAGGACTATACAAGCTATAATGGCAGAAACCCAAAGACCGGAAAAATCATACGGGTTGGAAACAAGAAACTTCCGTTCTTTAAGGTAGGAAGAGGCCTTAAAGAAATGGTCGATATCTAGATGCCATGGATGTTCCTTGGTCGTGCTAGACGGGGAGCTAGCGGTGCCCTGTAACCCGAAATCCGCTCATGCGGGGTTGAAAATCCTTTCTGCGAAACACGAAAGGGGTCTAATTCATTCAGTAGGAGAGGAGGTCGGACCTCGTTTGACAGATGATTATGAACCCCGTCAGGTCCGGGAGGAAGCAGCGGTAAATAATTCAATCTGCATTACGAAGCGATCTGGCCCTCATACCTTTTTCTATTGGAAGGTTATTCCTTTTTCTGTTCAAAGGGGGATGCACGGCCAAGGCCTTCAATTATCTTGAACCACCCGCACTCGTCATTTCCCTTTTGCTCATTAGGCAAGAAGTCATCATGTACGCTCATACTGCTCTATTACGATGGCTGCTGCTGTACCGTAGCATTCCAACCCAAAGCGGTTCCTGTAATTATCCGGTATCGTTCAAAAGTATTCGCATGCGCCATAATAATGCTCTTTTTGGGTCATTTCCTAGAGGAGAGATGTGGTAGAAGAAACAGTATCCCTCGATCGTAATGAGCAGGTGGGAAAAGACATATGGCTTATGGAATTTCGTTCGGCTCCCTTAGCTTCGCTTGCCAGGCCCGGGCAGTTCCTGATGATCCACCTCGGGAACAGAACAAAAGACCCTCTCTTGCGAAGGCCCTTTTCAATACACGGAATTCTGGATGACCATAGGGTGAAGGTGCTCTACCGGATTGTCGGGGCAGGTACGTCACTTCTCTCAACCCTGAAACAAGGTGATTCAATATCAGCAATCGGCCCTCTGGGGAATAGCTTTTTGCTTCCGGTCCCCGGCGAAGAAGCGGTGCTGGTGGCTGGCGGGATGGGTATTGCACCACTTTACTTCCTGGCGCAGGCCTTAAACAGGCACCAAGGGCATACCACTACCTTATTGCTCGGCTTTTCCAGCTCTCAAGAGGTTGTTTGTTTCGATGAGTTGAAGGATCTCGGGGTTAGTCTCTCCCTCACAACGGAAGACGGCTCGTGGGGCAGAAAAGGACTCGTCACTGACCTCCTTGACCAACACCTGAGTCATGGGTTGGCCGCGAAACCCATAATCTATGCCTGTGGTCCGCATCCAATGCTCAAGAAAGTTGCCCAGCAGGCCGCCGCGTCTAATCTCAGGTGTTCCGTATCCCTTGAAGGACACATGGCCTGTGGTCTCGGGATATGCCTGGGCTGTGCTGTGAAGGCATCCCACAACATGGCGACAGTATACCATTATGTGTGCCAGGATGGCCCCGTGTTTCAAGCGGAGACGATTGATTGGGAGACTGTGTAATGGCTGTTTCACCTGACCTATCCGTTGACATCGGTGGCTTGAAACTCAAGAACCCGGTTATTACAGCCTCCGGAACCTTCGGCTATGGCACTGAGTTGACACCCTTTTTTGACCCTTCTCTCTTAGGGGCCATAATTGTCAAGGGCCTATCCCTGGAGCCTATGCCGGGAAACCCGCCTCCCAGAATTACGGAGACTCCATGCGGTATGCTCAATGCGATCGGCCTTGCTAACATCGGCATTGAGGCCTTTATAGCAGAAAAACTTCCGTTACTCGATGCACTCAGCATCCCCATCATCACCAACATATACGGGCATAGCCTCAAGGATTATGCCGAGCTTTCGAGAAGAATAGAGACCGTTGACGGGATCGACGCCGTTGAAATCAACATATCGTGCCCCAATGTGGAGAAAGGGGGCATGGTCTTTGGCACGGACCCCGATACCGCCGCCGCTGTAACACATGAGGTGGTTCAGAATACCACGAAACCGGTTATCGTGAAACTGACACCGAACGTAACCGATATAACCGCCATAGCCAGGGCAGTGGAAGCGGCCGGGGCAACTGCCATATCGGCCGTCAACACGTTTCTCGGTATGGCGGTGGATATAGCTACCAGACGGCCAAAGCTGGCAAATGTTGTGGGAGGTCTATCCGGTCCCGCCATAAGACCAATGGCCTTGTATCTCGTCCATAAGGTTGTCAGAGCGGTGAATATCCCGGTCATCGGCCTTGGAGGCATTGTAGATTATAAGGATGCCCTCGAGTTTCTCATTGTGGGAGCGCGGGCCGTTCAGGTGGGCACCGCAAGTTTTGTCAATCCAAGGGCAGCAATCGAGATTGTCGATGGTCTCCACGATTTCTGCCTCAGGGAAGAGATCCACAACATCCACCAAATAATAGGCGAGTTGAAGACATCAGGAGAAAGGTATGGACAAAAAGGAAATAGAAAGAATCAGTAAAAGACTTACCGCTCAACCCAAACTCGTTTGGGATGCAATTGATGAAAAGGGGAAAGACAAGGTCTTTTCATTCGATCAGGAGTATCAGCGTTTTCTCAATACGGCAAAAACAGAAAGGGAATCGGTGAAGGCGATCAGGGAAACAGCGCTGAAACACGGTTTCTCCCTCAATACCCCAAGCAAGGCCCCCATACGACTCATGCGCTCCTTTCAGGAGAAATCCATCGCCCTTTCGGTATCCGGCAGGAAACCCCTCAGTGAAGGTATTAACCTTATTGTAAGCCATCTTGATTCTCCGCGGCTCGACCTCAAGCAGAACCCCCTTTATGAAGAAATTGATCTGGCCTTTATGAAGACTCACTATTATGGGGGCTTGAAGAAATTCCAGTGGCTCACCAGGCCCCTTGCAATCCACGGGAGAATAATACGCTCCGACGGCAGTTCTCTGGATATTGTTGTGGGCGAGGAGACCTCGGACCCGGTCTTTACCATTGCTGACCTGCTTCCTCACTTGGCAAGAAAGGTGCAAACCGACAAGAAGGTGTCGGAGGCCTTCGTTGGTGAAAAGCTCAACCTCATGGTGGGTTCCCTTCCCTTTGGAGTTAAAGACACTAAAGAAAGGTTCAAGCTGGCCATCCTCAACCTCTTGAACGAAAAATACAACCTCATTGAGGAGGATTTCATCAGCGCAGAGCTTGAGGTCGTTCCTGCCGGACCGGCACGAGATATTGGTTGGGACAGAGGGCTTACCGGTGCCTATGCCCATGACGATCGCTCCTGCGCCTTTTCCAGTTTAAAGGCCATCCTCGATGCAAAAACCCCACAGAAGACCGCTCTCGTACTGTTTGTCGATAAAGAAGAAATCGGCAGCGATGGGGCCACAGGCGCGAAATCAAGATTTCTGGAGAGTGTCTTGGCCGATCTCATGGTCGCCCACGGCCAGGAACCACTCTACCATGAGATCCACAAAGTCCTCATGAACTCACGGGCCCTTTCAGGAGACGTCAATGGCGCCCTTGACCCGGATTATCAGGATGTCCACGAAAAACGGAATGCCGCACGCCTGGGCTATGGGGTATGTCTTACCAAGTTCACGGGGTCAGGCGGCAAATACGGCGCCAACGATGCAAATGCCGAATACATAGGTTGGCTCAGGGCCCTGTTCAACAAAAAAAAGGTAGTGTGGCAGACAGGGGAACTCGGAAAGGTAGACGAGGGTGGTGGCGGCACCGTGGCCAAATTCCTTGCCCGATACGGGATGCAGATCATCGACTGCGGCCCGCCGGTATTGTCCATGCATTCCCCCTTCGAAATCGCCCACAAGGGGGACATCTACATGACCTACAAGGGTTACCGGGTGTTTCTTGAATCGTAAGCACTTCCCACACGTATTACCGGCACCGATGACCCATGGAGCGACAAGAAGCTAGTGTTATCGTTCATATACCAAAGGAGGTCATGGCTGTTTTCGAAAGGCGATATCTTAAAAAAGAATTCCACCCGGCCCGGCAGTGGCCACAGAGGTGGGGTTTACACCGCGGAAGCCATGGGAGTCTCCGTCTGGCCCATCTAAACCCCATCTCTGTGGCCACACCCCGTGAGACCAATAGATATCGCCTTGAGAAAATTGGCATGACCGGGCAGCGGTCATTCAAGCAGGATAGATCCTCAATATTGTTCTGCGGAGTAAAAGCAATAATCAATTATGTAAGACTTGAAAGCAACCTCAGGGGAATATCAGCTAAAGCCCCAGATAGGTCTTACGGATAACCTCGTCTTTGAGCAATTGCGCACCGGTTCCTTGGGCGATGATTTTACCCGATGAAAGTACATAATTGCGTGAGGCCATCTTAAAAACCGTGCTCACCTCCTGCTCAACAAGGAGAACCGTAATCCCAAGATTGCGTATCTCCCCTATCGTTTCGAATACCTGTCTGCGCAGAATAGGGGCGAGGCCCGTGGAAGGCTCATCAATACACAAGAGCTTGGGTCGAGACATCAGCGCCCTGCCAATCGCTAACATCTGTTGCTCTCCGCCTGATAAGGTGCCCGAGATCTGAGCGGATCGCTTCTCGAGCACCGGAAACAGGTTGTAGACTTTCTTAAGGTTGTTTTCCACCTCCCTTTTCTCTTTAAGGAGATAGCCCCCCGCGTGAAGATTCTCCAAAACAGTCATTTCCCTGAATGGCCTTCTTCTCTCGGGGCAGTGAATGAGACCCCTTTTGACGATTTCGTGAGCCGGTATCCGATCTATTTTTTCACCGTCAAAGGTTACCGTGCCTCCGATGGTTATATCTCCTCCCGTTGATCGGCGCGTGATCTCCCGCTTCCATGCCACCAGACCGGTTATGGTCTTGAGCAGCGTTGATTTGCCGGCGCCGTTGGGTCCCACGAGGCTCACCAACTCACCGCTGTCCACGCCCATGCTCAAGTCGTTAATGACCATGGCCCTGTCATAGCAAACCGTCAGATGTGCCACTTCCAGAAGCACGGTTACATGTCTCCTTCGCCCAGATAGGCCTCTATAACCTGCCTGTTATCCACGATCTCCTCGGGGGTTCCATCGGCAATGATCGTCCCGAAGTCGAGCACGATGATTCGATCCACGATCTTCATCAGCTGCCGCAACTTATGTTCTATGATAATCATGGCCGGCCCCTCGCTGTGTAATCGACCAAAACGGCCACCTTTGTGAAGTCTTTTGATGGATTCGGCCATCAGATCGGTTTCCGCAGGGCTCAGTCCCCCGAATGGCTCATCGAGGAGAAGCAAATCAGGCTCTGTAGCCACGGCCCGGGCGACTTCCAGCCGCTTGAGATCTCCCTGGGAGAGGGTAGACGCCTTCTCAAGGGCCATATCCGAAATACCCGCAAATTCCAAGGCATCCAAAGCCTTGGCCTCGACCCTCTTAACCCACTCACCCCGTTTCATGGCCCGGGGGCAAAGACATGAGACCATGACATTGGCAATAATGGGAAGCCGGCGAAAGGGCCTCATATTCTGAAAGGTGCAAGCGATTCCCAGATTGACTATGTCCCAGGTCTTGAGGCCAACGATGTTCTTCCCTCTGAAACGGATGCTGCCCAAATCGGGGCTCAAAATGCCGGTAATCAGCCGCAGCAGGGTTGTCTTGCCTGCACCGTTGGGACCGATGAGGCCCAACATTTCATTTCGGTCCATGCTAAAGCCCACATCATCGATTGCTCGCAGCCCCCCGAAGTCCTTGAAGAGCCCGTCGAGTTCCAGGAAGGATTGGCCCATATCAGCACTCCTCCACCTCTTCCCTCAGTTCCCTTCGGGAGACCTTTCCAACGTCCGTCTTTGGAAGCTCACCCCGGAATTCAACGATCTTGGGGACCTTGTAGTGGGCCAGATTTTGTTTGCAGTACTCCATAATCTCCTCCTCGGAGATCTTGCCCCGTGCCTCGCTCTGGAGCACTACATAGGCCTTTATGAATTGACCCACCTTGGGATCGGGGACCCCTACAACGCCGGCGGCCTTGATTTGAGGATGTTGATACAGGACCTCCTCAACATGTCGGGCAAAGACCGAATACCCCTTGTATTTGATAAGATCCCGCTTGCGATCAAAAAAGTGGAAATAGCCCTCTTCGTCCATACTGACGATGTCACCGGTTCTGAGCCACTTTTCCCCGTCCATATCGATGATTGCCTCGCGGGTCTCCTCCTCTCGCTTCCAGTAGCCTGTCATGATATTGGGGCCGCTGAGAATCAACTCGCCGATCTCCCCAGGGGGTAAGAATTCCGTTCCCTCGGGCTCGACAATACCTGCCTTGACATTCGGTATGGGAACCCCAAAGGAGCCGGCCTTTGGCCTGTGAAATGGGCTGCCATGGCTCAGAGCAGTAGTCTCGGTCATGCCATAACCCTCCATGATCTTTGCTCCCGTCCGTCTCTCCCACTCGGTGATGGTAGATTCATGAAGGGTATCAGCCCCACAAGCAATCATTTTGAGTCGCTTCCAATTGACCCGCTCTGTCTTTTCATACTCTTTGAGGTACTCAAATAAGGTCGGTACGCCATAAAAGGCCGAGGCCTGGTATCGGTCCATGGCCGAGAGGATATCATCCACATCGGGTGTGGTGAACAGAACCATGGTGAAGCCCTGAACCAGGCTGTTGAGCATCACCACAACCTGACCGTAAATGTGAAAGAAGGGCAGGAAGGCGATAACCACCTCTCTGCCTTCTTCAAAAAGAGGCCAAAAGGCGATTGCCTGTGCCCGCAGGGCGGACATATTGTAATGGGTGAGCATAGCCGCCTTGGGAAGTCCGGTTGTTCCTCCCGTATAGGGGAGCACGGCGATGTCTCTCTCGGGATCGAGCTCTATGCGAGGAGGTTGAGGCGGATAGTCCTTGATGAGGGTCTGGAATTGTAGCAGGCCCGCCTCCTCCATAAAGGTGGGAGTCGGTATATGCATTTCGCGATAGACCTTCCCCAGGGCACTTTTCCCGAGCAGCCTCCTGAATGCGGGAAGGTATTCCGCGATACCGGTCAGGATCACATTCTTGAGTGCAAGGCCGGTCTTCTCCACATTGTCGTACATGATATCCTGGCAGATGATCGTGTCGGCTTCACTGTCCTCCAGTTGATGCTTGACCTCTTTACTCGTGTACACCGGGCTGATAGGGGTCACTTTGGCACCGACTTTGAGGGCGGCAAAATAGGCAATGACGTATTGGGGGCAATTGAGAAGGTATAATGCCACTGTATCTCCCCTGGTGACACCCAGGTCCGCTAAGGCCGTGGCAAACCGGTTAACCAGTTCACGGAGTAAGCGGTAGCTGATCTTCCTGCCATAGAAGATCATTGCCGTCTTGTTGCCGTACTTCTCCGTACCGTCATCAAAAATCTCCGGCACAGACTGGGAGGGGATATCCACCATCTCGGGAACTCCCTCCGGATAGAATTTCAGCCAGGGTTTTTTCATGTATAGTGCTTTTGCGTCCATATAGGCTCCCCTCACCAAGGAAAAAGGATAATTCTAATCCAGTAGCGCTGTACAAACCCGGCACGCCTTGCGGGTGGCAATGTTCCTGATTTTACACCTCGGGCACTCTTTTTCGATCTTGTCGCGTACCCACGGCAGAAGCCCGTCCGGCATGTAGAGAAGGATCAGCAAGATGACAACCGCGAACATTAACATCCGAAACTCGGGCCAAAAGCGCAAGAACTCCAGCAAGGGAAAAAGGATAAAGACTGCCCCGACAGGCCCGTAAATAGTGACTATCCCGCCGAATACGGCCCAGATTACAACCGTAAAAGACATTGAGACTTCTAAGGTGGAAGGGCCGGCAATCCTCATAAAATGTGCGTAGAGCCCGCCGGATATCCCGGCAAACAAACCGCTGAGGCTGAAGGCCAGAAGTTTGTAACGGGTAGTGTTGATGCCAGAGGCCCGAACAGCCAGCTCATCTTCCCTGATGGCGTGGAAAATAATGCCTGTCTTGGAATCCGTAATCTTCCACATGATGGTGCACAGGCCGAGCATAACAACAACGGTAATATAGTAGTCATGCAAGCGGGAATTGGAAAGGCGGCTCAAGCCGGAGACTCCCAGCTCGCCTCCCGTGATATCGGGTATCGCAAAGACAATGCCCATCAGGATGATAGGGAAGGCCAACGTGGTCAAGGCCAGATAAGTCCCCCGCAGCCTGAGACAAGGGATGCCTACAATGAGCCCAGCCACAACCGCGGCCACTGCCCCCAAGGGTATGCTGCCCCAAGGAGGTATGAGGGCGTGCAGATTCAAAAGGGCTGAAGTGTAGGCCCCCACACCAAAGAAAAGGGCGTGCCCAAAATTTACCTGGCCGGTAAAACCGGACAGCAGATCCCAGCTTGCAGCCAGAATGGCAAAGATACTGGTCAATATCAGGATGCGAAGCAAATAAGGATCCTGGGTAACAACGGGCAAAAAGAGCACAATGACAAAGAAAAGAAAAACAACAATCCTGCTTGGCAGGATCAGGACTTCTCCCTTGAACAGGGTATAGATCTTTCGAAGATAAACACCCAGGATTCCCATTCTACCTCTCTTCCTCGAAGGCAACGCCAAACAGTCCCTCCGGTCGGATCACAAGCACCAAGATCATGATGCATAGTGCCACGGAACCCTTGAGAAAAGCTCCAAGCGGTATCAAAAAGACCACGAGTGACTCGGCAAATCCCAGGATATAAGCCCCAATAAAACTCCCCTTGAGGCTGCCCAACCCTCCCAGTACCACAACAGCCAACATCATTATCAGAGGGTGCATCCACATATGAGGATTAACAACAGTAAGGGGCACCACGACTGCACCGGCAAAGCCGGCCAGACCAACAGAAACACCCATGGTAATCATGGCCACCCGACTCTCATTCATTCCCATAAGATTGGCCACTTCCCTATCATCGGCCGTGGACCGAATAGCCAGACCCAGCCTGGTCTTCTTCAACAGTACCCAAACCCCAGCCAGGATCAAAAGGGCTACACAAATGGTTAGTAACTGTTGGTAGGCGATCTTCACTCCGATAATCTTCAGGTATCCTGAAACCAGAGACGGCACGCTCAGGAAATCTCCGGTGAAGATCAGGAGCATGATCTCCTGCATGGCCATGGCCAGGGCTATGGTGGCAATCAGGACTGCGGCCTCGTGCTCCCGTATGGGGTTGATAAAAATCCTGTAGCAGACCAGTCCGATCAAGGTGACCAGGATGATGGCCACCAGCATGGCCAGAACAGGATGAATTCCCATTTTATGGGTGGCGTAATAGATGCAATAGGAGGCCACCATGTAAAAGGCGGTATGGGCAAGGTTAACGATACGGGCTGCACCGAAGATCAGGGAAAAACCGATGGCTAGAAGGGCGTATACGCTTCCATTAATCAGACCGCTTGTGATTATGTCCAGTATCATATAGCTTTACCAGATTAAGACTTCTCGCCCCTCCTTACTCGGCAAGGAGGGGCGAGCGCCGTTCGAACAATACGTTATTTCTTATACTTCTCGATAACCCAGGGCGCTATCTTGTAAGGAACCACGCCCTTATAGGTGATTTCGGGCGCATCAGCGCTAGCCTTCCACCGGTTAGGCCACACGCCCTTTAGCTCACCATCCTGCCACTGGACACCCAGGGCGGTCTCATAACCTGGCCCCCATTTCACATCATGAAGATGGCGGCCTTGAGCGTCTTTCATGTATGCTATTCTGCCGGAGGGCACCGCGTACTCGCGGTTCTCCAGTATGGCTACTATCTTATCCGAATCGAGCGTCTCAGCCTCCTCAATGGTCGGGGCCAGGGCATAGATTATAGCGCCATAGGTATCCGCGGTATACGTCGGCGTCTCACCGAATCTGTCGATGTATCTGTTCATAAAGGGTGCGGTGAGTTCGTTGACTTCAACTCCACGGGCATAGGTATTCAGGGTCATTACATAATTACCCATTCCTTGGGTGGCCTCCCAGAAACTATCCTTCTGGGCCTCCACATTGATTCCAACCTGCATAGCCGGTATCTTGAGCTCCCCGGCCTGCCTGGAGAACGTGATCCCCGCCGAAGCGGAAAACCAGTTGAAGATAATGTGGGCTCCGGAACGCTGGATGGCAGAGAGTTCGGCTGTAACATCCGTGGCCACCGGAGACGGCCTCCAGACCCCCACAACCTCCATACCCATTTTTGGCAGAATCACTGGACTCACTTTGACCACGCCTTCAGTCCACGTGGCCTTTGCCGCGACGACAGCCACCTTTATCTTGGGTATGTTTAAGTACTTTTTCATTATGGCTGCGACGGTGCCTACATGGATGAAGCTCGTTTTGCCGAGGTTTGTGGAATTTATAGGGGTATGCCGGAACCAATATTTGTAGGTATTGTAGTCCTTGGCCACCCGCGTGCAGATCTCATCGGTGGCGGCCCCACAGCCAAGAAAGATTTTCTTGTAGTCCATAGCCATATCTTGCATTGCCAGGACGGCCTCGGTCCTGAAACCGCCCACAATAAAGTCTACCTTGTGGCGGGTGAGGAGCAGCTCCATGGCATTGGTGGCATCCGTCATGCTTAAAAACTCGTTAGAATCCGCCTTAACAAGCTCGACTTTCATCTTTTTCTTGCCAACCCAGAGGCCTCCCCTGGCATTGATCTCCTCAGCGGCCATTGTTGCCCCATTCCAGTGGCCTTTGCCCTGCACAAAATTCATGGGCCCGATAACACCTATTTTGATGACCTTAGCCCCCCAGGCAGCAGGACTCACGGCCATGACGAGAAGCAGCACCAGCAAGATGCTCCACAAAAAGCTAGTCTTTTTCATGACACTCTCCCTCCTTTTAGGTTTAGTTTGGTTAGAAACCCAGAGAGATGCACTCAATGCCCCTCATGTATCATGAGCAGGCACCCTCTCTCAATAATTACGGCAATCCCCACGTGGGATATGCCCTCCTTAAGGCCCTTATACTACTAGCAAGCCGGGGCCAACAGTGATTCGCATATCAGGATGAGTGCAATTTGTGGGTATCGCCCTCTCGCTTGGGTTCAAGGGTCTAAAGCCAAACCTAAGATTACCCGTAACAGACCTTTATTCCTTAGCAGCTTTGCTGGATAGCGCCTTATTAGGGGGATGGACACAGTGCGAGCAATGGTTTTGGCCGATGGAAGAAGGGAAATCAGATCAGGGCTACGCGAGGACTGGACCGGCTCAATCGTCGTCAAGGATACCCCCTCAGCATCATAATGGACGAACTGCTTGATCTGCGCAGGCTCAAGCTCAAGTCCGATGTATGATCTGCCCGTAAAGCACCTTTCTAGGCCAGAGCTAGAGTCGTGTCAAGAAAAATATCGCAACACGAGAGAACACGCCGTTGGCATGCACCATCTCTTCTGAATCGCAGGGCCTGAAAGAGGCAAAAGAGGAACTGAATCCAGTGTGGTTTGGGTTCTGTTCTACCTGTTTTCGTCGGAGATTTCAAAAACCTTCCATCCCAGAACCTGACATAGGTTCATTTACCTTGTTTACCTTGGGCGGGCTTGGTATTCTCCTGTGGTCGCGATGCAAAAAACTATTACAGAGGACATATCACCATGATCAATGTTGCCATGTGGGGCAAGGCGCTCCGTATTATTCCCCGTATATCCAAAGATGAATGGGACAGGCTCGACGTGATTTCGCGGTGGCTCATCGCCACACGATCGGCTGTCTTTATCATGACCGCGCTATCCTGTGGCATCGGCGGGCTCTTAGCCTATCGGGACGGCTTTTTTCAGTGGTCCTACTTTGTGGCCTGTATGGTGGGGCTGGTTTTTGCCCACGCCACCAATAATCTCCTCAACGACTACACCGACCATAAGAGAGGAATCGACAAAGACAACTACTACCGGTCCCAGTACGGTCCCCAGCCGTTAGAACACGGCCTCATGTCCGTCGGTACGCTCTTCACGTATATCGCGGTCTCCGGCCTGATCGCCGCCGCTGCAGGCGCGTACCTGGTTGTTGAGACCGGGTGGGTGACATTGCTTTTTATGGCCGCAGGTGCGGGGTTTGTGCTCTTTTATACCTGGCCGCTCAAGTACATCGGCATGGGAGAGCCGTCGGTGATCCTGGTGTGGGGTCCGTTGATGGTGGGCGGCACCTATTATGTGGTGAGCGGCGGGCACTGGGACTGGGGCATTCCTTTGATCAGCCTGGCCTATGCCATTGGCCCCACCACGGTGCTCTTCGGCAAACACACGGACAAACTCGAACAGGATAAGGAAAAGGGCGTTAATACCTTGCCGGTGATCATCGGCGAACGGGCGGCCCGATTTGCCACCATCGGCCTGTGGATTTTTCAATATGCGCTAGTTGCCCTGCTGGTCATCCAGAGGGCAATCGGACCGGCGTTGTTCGTTGTCGTGCTTGCACTGCCTAAGTTCTTCTCCGCAGCGCGGGTATTTGCCGTTCCCCGGCCCACAGAGGAGCCCTCTGACCTTCCCCCCGATGTATGGCCCCTGTATCTCTCCGCCCATGCCTTTGTCTATAACCGGGCCTTTGGTCTGTTGTTTCTCGTTGGCTTGATTGCCGATGTCGTTCTCACGAAATTGCGCGTGTACTGAGCTGAAAAGAAACCCGCTTCTTCACATTCCTTTGCCCCGCTTGTCTCATGTCAACAGGCTGACCGAGAATGGTATTTTTTGGACTCGTTCAGCCTGTTAACTAATTGATTTCATTAGTATCGGTTTTGAAAATCTGAATTCTCGGTCACCCTGTCAAGACCTGACATTATATCCTTCACTCAATTCCCGGTATCATGATGTGCTGCAAAGTGACGGCTCCCTCGTGGCGAGCTAATCTGGGCATGCATTTTGCATTTTTACCCTTGTGGCGCTTTGCCCACAGAAACGTTTAGGCATGTCCTTCTTTTGTACGGCAGGGTGATCATCTTGCAACCAGATAACTCTCACGCTTTGCCGGGTGTCATGTAACGAGTCGTTTCATAAGCCAATTCGCGCAGGCGTTTTGCATTGTGCCGCAGGCGTTTTAACTCTGGCGAATGTTATACATATTCTTTCTCCTCGCAAGATCATGTTTTACTCACATTCAGGGTGTCGTTTGTTACCCGCCAGCTCAACACGATTAGCTGAAAAGGGCATGTATCGGGTATCTAATCTTGGGTTCCGATTTCTATTTTTCATGGCATTCTAAATCATAGTATGAAAAATACCCCAACCCGAACTGCCTCCTCGAAAAAAAACAGGTGGAGCCGCACGCGCAAGCGCGTGGCACCTCCACATTCTTCGGCGGAACCCGCCGAAGCATATCCGCCTTCGTCCCAATAGGACTACGGCGGATTACCCTGCCGAGCATTCATCCACGGGCAAGCCCGTGGCTTTCTGCGTAGGCGGGTAAA
>DATKZQ010000021.1:0-15306 GCA_035527895.1 Desulfatiglandales bacterium | reverse complement strand
TGGCCTATATACTGTCTGAGCGGCAATATCACCTGCCGGGGCAGGGGGGTGTCGATGGGGGTAAGGCCGGCGGTTGTGAAGGCCTTGGGGAGCGTGATTCCTCTGGTAAACAAGCCCATGGTGTCTCTCGGTTTGGGGTTTGGGAAAATGGGGAAAAAGCTGCATTTTCATACATTAGGGGGGCGCAGTTTGTCAAATAGAATTTAAGGAAAAAGCTGCATTTTTGGATTGTAGGGAGGCAAAGATCAGGGAAGCAAAGAATGCTCTATTTCTCTATGAGTTTTGTGCCTTGAGGAGGAGAAAAAGAAAAGAATGCTTCTTCAAATCGATCTTTTTCTTGCAGGCCCGAAAAAACAAATCTCGTTAGTCCGCCTACCATATTGTAGATCTCGACCTGCTTAATAGCATAGTCGTTTCTCAGGATCATTACCTCGAGGTATTCAATGTCTGTCCAGGGAGGATCAGGCTTGAGGATCAAACGGAAGGAGTTGGTATCGGGATGTGACCCAAGGGTGATCTCGAAAGTAGCTTCCGCATCTCTTAAACCCATGAGAATATCGCTGAGGAGGCGCAATTCCCGGCCAAACTCCAATGCCGGGTATCTGTAAGCCTCCTTTTTGAGGGCTATATACCACCACAGGCTTTGACCGTCGGTAACCAGGAGTTCCTCTTGGGGGCTTGTCTGTTCAAGCCGGAGGGAGTATGGGGGTTTGAAGTAAAGTCTTCCTTGAGCGATATCGTGTCGGTCTGCTGTTGCGAGGAGAGCCATTGTCTTACTAATGGCTTCTCTTGTATAGTCGGCAGTTATTCCTGCAGCATTTCCATATCTGCTCCTCATGCCGTCGATTATGAGTGATACTTCATCACCGGCCGATACCTGTTCTGCAGAACCGAGCACAAGAAAGAAAAACAAACAGGAAAATAGAACAAGGGATCTCAAGCTCAAAATCGCTCCCTCCTATGAACTTCTCGAGGTCTGCTCCCGTCAGAAGGGCCCACAATTCCCTCCTTCTCCATGGCCTCAATCATGCGGGCAGCCCGGTTATATCCGACCCTGAGTTTTCGCTGGACCATTGATATTGATGCCTGGCCTGTTTGATACACCAATCCAACCGCTTCCTGGTATTTTTCATCCATCTCCCCACCAAGTTCATCTTCCTCCTCCTCGGCGGTAATATCGGCGACTATGGATGTATCATACTCCGGCTTCATCTGCTGCTTGAGGAAGGAGGCAACCCTTTTGACCTCATCCTCAGAGACGTAGGCGCCATGGATTCTGGTAAGCTTGGCCACGCCTGGCGGCAGAAATAACATATCTCCATCACCCAGGAGTTGCTCGGCTCCCATTGAATCGAGGATGGTCCTCGAGTCCACCCTCGATGACACCTGGAAAGAGACCCTCGTGGGGAAGTTTGCCTTAATGATACCGGTCAGGACGTCTACGGATGGCCTTTGGGTTGCAAGAATCAGATGGATCCCCGCTGCCCTTGCCATCTGTGCCAATCTGGTGAGTGACTCTTCGACCTCCCTGCTGGAAACCATCATGAGATCGGCCAGTTCGTCAATAATGATGACTATGTAGGGAAGGTGCTCTTCTGTCTGCTCAGTCTCATCTGATTCAGGTGGGCCCTGTACTTTCCCGATCTTTCGGTTATAGGCCTCTATGTTTCGTACCCCCTTATCGGAGAGAAGGGTGTACCGCCGTTCCATCTCAGCAACAGCCCACCTAAGGGCCTTAGTCGCCTCTTTAGGTTTATTGACGACAGGATGAAGGAGATGGGGGATGTCCTGGTAGGGTGAGAGCTCAATTCTTTTTGGGTCGATCATGATAAAGCGAACCATTTCAGGGGTAGCCTTGAAAAGGATGCTGTTTATCATTGCGTTGATGGATACGCTCTTCCCCGTGCCGGTTGCCCCAGCAACGAGTAGGTGCGGCATTTTGGTGAGATCCGTAATCACTGGTTGACCCACGATGTTCATTCCCAGGGCAATTGTCAGCCGATAGGGGGAATCCTGAAATATTTGACTCGACAAGATCTCCTTCAGGGTGACGAGCCTTCTCTTGTTGTTGGGTATCTCTATGCCTATGACCGATTTTCCAGGGATGGGCGCTACAATCCTGATAGTCGATGCCCTCAGGTTGAGTGCCAGATCATCGGCCAAGGATGCCACTTTGCTTATCTTGATTCCCGGGGCCGGTTTAAATTCATACATGGTTATTACCGGCCCGGGCACGATCTCTATTACTTCGCCCTCCACTGCAAAATCCCTAAGCTTCGCTTCGAGTCGGAGGGCATTCATCCTCAGGCTCTCCTTTTGCACCTCACCATCCGACGGTTTTGGGGTCTCGTCTAAGAGATCGAGCGGCGGTAGTTTGAATTTACCTGGAACGCTCATGAAAGGAAAGAATTCTTGGGTTGGTTTCGGTGGCTTCAGTTTGGGGACTTCAACGATGGTCGGCTTTCGTTCTCGACCACGGAAGATCTTTTTTGCCGTTGTTTTTCGTGTCCTCGCTCTCTTCCTCCGCTCACGGTATTTGAGCCATTTTTCCTTAATAAACATGGCAATGCGAGAGAGTCCCGACCAGATCAGATTTACGAGCTTGCCAAAGGAAAATCGAGTGATGATCATAAAGGAGATAACGAAGACAGCAAGGAAAAGGGCACATGCCCCGAAATAGTTGAACACCTTCTTGCCGAGCCAGGCACAATACAAGCCAACCACGCCCCCGCTAAGGAGTGTGCCTCGATAAGCCACGCCTTTGGGTACGTACAGGGAGAGCAGGGCGGAAAAGGAGAGGACCAGCAGAATAAGGCTGACACACATCCAGATTGCCCCGGAGGGAAATCTTCCCCTGAAAAAACAGGCAGCCAGGTAAACCAGTATCGGTATCAACCAAAACGATGAAAAACCGAGAACGAGAAAGAGGCTGCCTGCCAGATGGGAACCGATGGGGCCGAAGAGGTTCTTTGGCTCGCCCACAACATGTGGCTTTTCCCAGAAAAGCTGATCCTGGGGGTTATAGGAGAAAAGGCTTACCGCCACAATAAGGGTAAGCAGCAGGAAAACGACTCCCCAAATCTCACGTTTAATTGGATAATTGAATGAAGTATGTGGCATTTGTGTGCTTTCTCATCGGTTCAAATACGGTTTTAGGAAGCCTCTACACTGTCTTACCCCATCGTCTCCTCAATTGTTCGGTCCTCTCAAAAATCCAGGCGATTGTAACACTTTAGGTCTTTAAAAAGATGGCGCTCCTGTATATTTGCCAATGCCCCGTGGCTATTCGTAACCGAACCCAGGGGACCGAGCATGGAGATGTCTTTTTTTGCTCTGCCCTCTAAACAAGGCCCCGTACAGGGCCGTTTCAAACCGTCGCACCACCCCATAAGCCTTAGCACTAAGGTAGCAGCCTGTGTGCGCCGTTTTGAAACGGCCACTCATCTGAACGATGGGAGGCCTGCCCTGGCGCTCAGCTTCCGGAGTTGTGTATGGATAGGAGAGTATCTCACATCTCTGCTCTCCTTACTCATGCCGTATGAGCCAGGTCTGGGCCAGGGACAGAGTCAAAAAAAGACATCTCCATGCTCGGCTTAAGATTAGTTTCAAAGAGCTAAAGTGTTACAGGCGATCAAATCTTGGCCATCAGCATGATGTTATGGAGGTAATTCAGCATCACGCAAGTACGGCGCGGCCACATCCTTTTCCGAAAGCACCGGGTCCCTTATGGGCCAGGTAATGGCCAGGCCCGGATCGTCCCATCGGATGGCCCGTTCAAATTCAGGTGCATAGAAGTCGGTGCATTTGTAAAAGAACTCCGCCCTTTCAGATAAGACACAAAATCCATGGGCAAAATCGGCCGGAACGTAGAGGGCCGTCTTGTTTTCCCCGGAAAGCCGTATCCCGAACCATTTTCCGAAGTTTGGCGAAGACCTCCTGATGTCGACGCTTACGTCGAATACCTCCCCATATAATACCCTGATCAGCTTGCCCTGAGGTCTTTGGATCTGATAGTGGAGACCCCTGAGTGTGCCTCTGGCTGACATGGATTGGTTGTCCTGGACAAACTCTCTATCAATGCCGCCGGCAGCGAATTCTTTCTGATGGTAGGTCTCCATGAAATAACCCCGCTTGTCGGCATGGACATCCGGCTGTACGATGATGACGTCTGGAAGTACGGGAGACGGGCTAAAGATCATTATTATTCCTCTGCAAGGCTCTGGTGCTCCCCGGTCTTTCGGCCAATATCTCCAAGAGGTACCGGCCATAATCGCTCTCTTTCATATTCGTTGCGAGCCGTTCTAACCGATCGGCAGATATGTATCCCATTCGGAAGGCTATCTCCTCAAGGCAGGCCGTCTTCAGTCCCTGCCGCTGTTCGATAGCATAGATGAAGTTTATGGCTTGTATCATGGCCTGATGGGTTCCTGTGTCGAGCCATGCAATACCTCGGCCTAAGGTTTCAACCTTGAGTTCGTTTTTTCTTAGATAGGTCATGTTCACATCGGTGATCTCAAGCTCTCCTCTTGCTGATGGCTTAAGGTCGGCTGCGATTGAACAGACCTGATCGTCATAGAAATAGAGCCCCGGAACGGCGTAGTTCGATTTGGGAACCTGAGGCTTTTCCTGAATACTGATAGCGTTACCCGCCTCATCGAACTCCACAACCCCGTATCTTTCCGGCACCTTTACCCAATAGCCGAATATAGTAGCGCCTCTTTCATTGTTTGCCGCTCTTCTCAGGGAACTCAGGAAGCCGTGCCCATAGAAGATATTGTCTCCCAAGATGAGACAGGAGGGATGATCATCAACAAACTCCTTTCCTATAATGAAGGCTTGAGCCAATCCCTCCGGTCTTGGTTGCTCTGCATAGGTTAAAGAGAGACCGATCTGCTGCCCGTCACCGAGCAGCCTCCTGAAATTTGGAAGATCCTGCGGGGTAGAGATGATGAGTATTTCCCGAATGCCGGCAAGCATAAGAACAGAAAGAGGATAGTAGATCATCGGCTTATCGCAGATGGGAAGGAGCTGTTTGCTCACCGATATGGTGATGGGATAAAGACGAGACCCGGTTCCACCTGCCAGAATAATACCCTTTGTAGTCTTCTTAGTCATTCACTCGCCCCGGTAAAGTTCCCGATATCGACCCGTTTCAATATCTTCCACCCAGACCCGGTTGTCCAGATACCACTCAATGGTTCTCGCTATACCGCTCTCAAAGGTCATGGAAGGCTCCCAAAGGATCTCATTTCTTATCTTGGAGGCGTCGATTGCGTATCTTCTGTCGTGCCCGAGCCTATCGGGGACATATGCTATCAGTTCCGTTCTCGGTCTTGCGTCAATCAACCCGAGCCTCTTATCCAAATAATTGCAGATCAAGGTAACGACTTCTATATTCTGTTTTTCGCAGTTTCCTCCGACGTTATATTTTTCACCGGGTCGCCCCTTTTCTAATGCTGCCAGGATGGCTTCACAATGATCTTCCACGTAGAGCCAGTCCCTCACGTTTTTGCCGTCTCCGTATACGGGTAGACTTCTTCCCTTGATGGCGTTGCTTATGGTGAGGGGGATCAGCTTTTCAGGGAACTGATAGGGTCCGTAGTTGTTAGAGCAGTTTGTGATGATCACCGGTAAGGAGTACGTTCTGTAATAGGCAACTGCCAGATGATCGGAGGCCGCCTTACTGGCTGAATACGGGCTTGACGGGTCGTAGGTTGTTGCTTCTGTAAAGAAACCGGTATCGCCGAGCGAACCGTAAACCTCGTCGGTGGAGACATGGAGAAAGCGCTTTTTGGCCATATCTGATGCAGCATCAAGCCAGAACTTCTTTGCCGCCTCAAGGAGCGTGAAGGTTCCTAATATGTTCGTATGGAGGAATTCGGCAGGTTCAACGATACTCCTATCTACATGGGATTCAGCGGCAAAATTGACAACCCAATCAATCCTCGATTCCCTAAAGATATCCTCAACGATCTTTTTGTCCCCGATGTCACCTTTTATGAAACGGTAGCGGGACGGCGCATACTCCTGATGGATGTCTGCGAGATTTGCAAGATTTCCGGCGTAGGTGAGCTTATCGATATTTACGATCTGAGCTTCACCGCGATTTGCCAGAACATATCTGATGAAACTACTGCCAATGAAACCGCATCCACCTGTTACCAGTATCGTTATCATCGATTGTGTCTACGAATCAGCCTCTATTGTTTTGTCAAAAATAGCAAATGCAGCGCAAAGGGCCGGATTATCATACGGCAAGCTAACGGTTGGATTGCCGGCCATATCGTAGTCGTATAAGAGATCGTCCTTCGGAATGGTGCCCGCCAGCTGCAGTCCTTGTCTATCTATCGCCTCTCGCAAGCCGTCAGGTAACCCATCCCGTACCTGGTTTATGACTAAATATCGCTTCGCCGCCCGCACCTTCAGGTCATCCACCAACCGATCAATACGTCCGGCGGCTTCAATTCCTCTCATCGAAGGATCGGAAACAAGAATAAGAATATCGACATTATTGGTGGTCAAACGGCTTATATGCTCCATGCCCGCTTCATTATCCATCACCATATAGGGATAATTATCTATGAGCTTGCCCAGATACATTGACAGCAAGTTATTGGCAGCACAGTAACAGCCGGGTCCCTCCGGCCTTCCCATGGCAATCAGGTCAAAGCCTTCCCTTTCAGTTATTGCCTCAGCCAGCTTCATCTCTATAAACATCTGCTTGGTCATTCCCTGTGCTACTATTCCCTCTTTCATTTCCTCTCGAGTTGTGCCCAAGGTAGCCTCAAGGGGCACACCGAGGACCTCATTGAGATTGGTGTTTGCATCAGCATCGACTGCCAATACCGGGGTTTTCCCCTTTTGCACCAGATATCTAATTAAGAAACCGGCGACCGTGGTCTTACCCGTTCCCCCTTTACCGGCCATGGCGATTGTGTAAGGCACTGCTTTCTTACTCCTTCCCTGCTCGCGGAAAAGCCTCTGTTGAGATGGGCTCCATTGTAAACAATGAGCGAAACACTGTCAACGACGGAGATTGGTATGCTTACCTCTATGATTTTCCCTATTCTGGTCTTGACATTTTTTCCCATTAGGGTAAGTTAGACAATCACTTCAGGACATGCTTGCTTAAGGCATTGTCTGCGGCCGAGTTTAGATGGATATGGTTTTTTAATAATCAAGGGGATAGCATGACAAAAAGAGTAGAGCAAATGAGAAATGTGGCCTTGGTGGGGCACAGCGGTTGTGGAAAGACATCACTGGCAGAGGCCATTCTTTTTAGCACAAAGTCGGTAAATCGATTAGGAAGAGTAGATGATGGTACCTCCACCATGGATTTTGAACCGGAGGAGATTAAGAGGAAGGCCAGCCTCGGCACAGCCTTCCACCCCTTTAAATGGAAGAACAGGAGACTCAATCTCATTGACACGCCGGGGGAGAATGACTTTATTTCCGACACCAAGATATGTCTGCAGGCGGCGGAAGGGGCCGTAGTTGTCGTGGACGCTGTGGATGGCACGAAAGTGGGCACCGAAAAGGTCTGGGCCTTTGCCGATGACTACAACTTGCCTCGGTTGATATTCATTAACAAGTTGGACAGAGAACGGGCCGATTTCTATAAGGTTTTGGAGGAGATAGAAAAAACCTTCTCCATAAATGCAACACCCGTATTTCTTCCAATTGGAGCAGAGGATGGTTTCACTGGCTTGGTCAGTCTTATTAGCTTGCAGGCCCACCTCTACAGCAATGATGGTAGCGGATCCTCTCAAGATGGGGACATCCCAGGTGCCATGGCGGAAGATGTGGAGAAGTGGCGGGAGAAGATGATGGAAAATATTGTTGAGGTTAACGATGATATTATGGAGAAATACCTCGACGGCCAAGAAATCACTCCCAAGGAGATAGAAGAGAGCTTTATTGAGGGTGTTAAGACCGGGCTGGTTGTGCCTGTCATCCCTGGGTCAGCCCTTCTCAGCATAGGCGTAAAAGAGCTTTTAAACATCATAGACCAGGCGGTACCCTTTCCGAATGAAAGGGGCACGGTGAAAGGGCATAAGGTGAACAGTGAAGATGTGGTGGAATTCGAGGCCGAAGATGAGGCGCCGTTTTCAGCACTCGTTTTCAAGACCTTGGCAGATCCCTTCGCGGGAAGACTGAACCTCTTTAAGGTCATGTCTGGAAAGGTGGATTCAGAATCTACCGTGTTTAATGCTACCAAAGGGACAAAGGAAAAGCTGGGCCAATTGCTGCTGATTGAAGGCAAGAAGCAAACACCTGTCAGTACCCTTGGCGCAGGGGATATAGCGGCAGTGGCCAAGCTCAAGGAGACCACCACCGGTGATACCTTCTGCAAGGAAGATAATCCCATTGTGTTTGATCCGGCCAAGCCGCTTTCGCCAACCATCTCCTTTGCGATTGAAGCCACTGAAAAAGAGAATGAGGACAAGGTTTACTCTTCTCTGAGCAAACTGATGGAGGAAGACCCCACCCTCAAGGTGGATAGAGATCAATCGACCTCTCAGATCCTTCTGTCGGGCACGGGCCAGATTCACCTTGAGAATACCAGGGATAAATTAAAGAGAAAATTTGGCGTGGAGATCATGCTGAAGACGCCAAAGGTTCCCTATCGGGAGACGATAAAGGGCGCGAAAGAAAAGATAATCTACCGCCATAAGAAACAGACGGGAGGACGTGGCCAGTTTGCTGAGGTACATTTTGATATCTTCCCTCTCAAGAGGGGCGAGGGCTTTGTTTTTGACGAGGCCCTGGTCGGCATGAACGTGCCCCGGAATTTTGTGCCTGCCGTTGAGAAGGGACTAGTGGAGGCTTTGAGGAGCGGCGTTTTGGCAGGGTATCCCGTTGTTGACTTGAAGATCCGTTTTTTTGACGGAAAGTCCCATGAGGTGGACTCTTCTGAAATGGCATTCAAAATCGCCGCCTCCATGTGCTTTAAGAAGGCAGTTCAAGAGGCCACACCAATCCTCCTGGAGCCGATAGTAAGCATGGCGATACGAGTTCCGGAAGATGCTATGGGAGACGTGATCGGTGATATTAACGGTAGGAGAGGAAAGATCCTCGGCATGGACAGCGACGGCAAGCAGCAGATCATAAGGGCGGAGGTACCCCTTGCCGAGGTCCTTCGATATTCTTTCGATCTGACGTCAATGACCGGAGGCCGGGGCAGTTTCCAGATGGAGCACTCCCATTACGAGGAGGTGCCGGCGCATTTGGCTGATAAGATAATAGCCGCTTCTAAGGGCGAGGAAGGGTAAAGGCTGCTCATCGATGATTACGGCCGCGGTACTAACGATTAGCGATAAGGGAGCCAAGGGACAGAGAAAGGATGAATCCGGTGCCCTTGTTGCCGATATGCTGGCAAAAGCCGGTTATGCAGTGGAGAAACAGGACATTGTGCCTGATGACGAGCAAAAGATCGCCGAGTGCCTCATTGACTGGGTTGACAGAGAGGGTATCAGGTTAATCGTGACAACGGGGGGGACAGGGGTCAGTCCCACAGATGTGACGCCCGAGGCAATGGCGAGGGTTGTCGAGTTTCAGATACCTGGTATGGCCGAGGCGATGAGGGCGGAAAGTATGAAAAAAACCCCTCATGCCATGCTCTCGCGGGCAATGGCTGGCGTGAGAAAAACGAGCCTTATCATCAACCTACCGGGAAGCCCCGCCGGTGCTCAGGGAAATCTGACCGCTATCTTGCCGGCCTTGAGTCACGGTTTGGCCAAAATCGGCGGTGATCCGACCGAGTGCGCTCAGTAATAAAGAGATCTAGTGAAGCTCCGCCTCATACCGAGCCAGCTTCCCGTCTTCAGTAGATTTCCCACCCGGGCCCGTCAACACGACAGTTTTCACCACGATACGATTTCTCCCTTTCCAGAGGAAACCTGCCTGGCCTTTAGACCGGTTCCGAAAACCTTCCGGCTAAACCAGATTGGAGATTATCCTGCCTTTGCAACCCAGTAAGCGGCTCCTAAGAGACTCACTGGAGAAAAGAGCATGGAGATGTCTTTTTTTGCTCTGCCCTCTAAACAAGGCCCCGTACAGGGCCGTTTCAAACCGGCGCACCGCCCCATAAGCCTTAGCACTAAGGTGGCAGCCCGTGTGCGCCGTTTTGAAACGCCCACTCCTCTGAACGATGGGAGGCCTGCCCTGGCGCTCAACGTCCGGAGTGTTGTATGGATAGGAGGGTATTTCGCATCTCAGCTCTCCTTACCCATGCCGTATGAGCCAGGTCTGGGCCAGGGACAGAGTCAAAAAAAGATATCTCCATGCTCACCAGAGCGTTTCTTCTAGGTATAACCCTGAAGCGAAGCGCCGGGGTCAGGTGCTAAAAGACTACATGCCCCGGAAGCCCTGTGCCACGAGGATCTCAGCATCGGTGGTAAAGGCCTTGCTGATTATGGTGATAATGCAGAGGCGGTTCTCTTTTTGAAAGAAGAGGATCGTTTTGGGAGATTTGATGGAGCTTAGGAAACGCCAGCCGTCATCGGGTAACTTAATCCTGAAGAAACTGATGAGTGAGTCTAACTCCACCCTCCCGGAAAACGCTAGCAATCCAGCGGCGAATTCGGTTGTTTGAAAGACAAAGGATCTGTCTGTCTTTAGCTCCATTTCCGCTGGAACAGGCACATCCTTGAAATCATAGTAGCGTGCAGTTTCGGGCTCCACGGCTTCTGTGGCTTGCCGGGGTTCACCCGGAGGAGTCGTCTGTTCGGAACGGGTGCTGGTAGCGCAGCCTGTAAGGGCTGTGAGAAAAAGCATGGACAGGAAAAGTGCCGGCAGAACCCAATGCCATCGTATGTCTTGCATCTTCATGCCTCCTCCTTTTTTACCCCGTATATCACAAAGCCTCGGTAAGATCTACGGGATTTTCCAGTCCCGGCTTTTGTAAGGTAGATGAAGATCTACGGGGTAGTTTCTTCTTGACTCACGACATGCCCCACGCCTATACTTCCACCGGCTCCGGGAAGATTCGTGTGCAGAGTCTATGTCCAGTTTTTTAGAGAGGATTATCAAAGAAGCTGGTGCAGCGCAAGAACTGTCCGATCGTCAAATCGTTAAGTCTTCTGTGAGGCGCATCAATGAAATGGAAATGCCTGATTCTGCTTTTGCTCGTGTTTTTTGCTCTCTCCTTTCCAGTCTATGCATCGGGCGATGGTCATCAGGGGCCTTCCGAACACGAGCAAATCAACCTCGGTGAAATCCTCACCCTTTACAGCACCATTCCCTTTATCGGGATATTGCTCTCAATTGCCCTGTTGCCGCTCTTTGCCCCCGAATTCTGGCATCACCATTTTGGAAAGGTCTCGGCCTTTTGGGCTATCGTTATAGCGGTCCCTCTTTTGATTACCTACAAGGGTGTTGCGCTTCACAGTTTCCTCCATATCATGATAGTGGACTATGTTCCCTTCATTATCCTCCTGTGGGGCCTCTTTACTATTTCGGGGGGCATACTGCTCAGGGGGACGTTACGGGGAACCCCACTGGTAAATACCATCATGATCGTTATTGGAACCGTGCTCGCATCATGGATGGGGACGACCGGGGCTGCCATGTTGCTGATCAGACCCTTTCTGAGGGCTAATGACTACCGGAAAAATCGGGCCTTTATGGTTGTGTTTTTCATCTTTCTGGTGGCGAATATCGGCGGCGCACTGACGCCGGTCGGCGATCCTCCGCTTTTTCTGGGTTTTTTGCATGGCGTCCCTTTTTTCTGGACCTTTCACATCCTACCTCACATGCTCGTAGCCGCCTTGATCTTGCTCGGTGTCTATTTTGTCCTTGATACCTATTACTATAGGAAAGAAGGATATAAAGGCCCGATCGATGAGGAAGAGAAAGAGCCGCTGAAACTGGCTGGAGGGTATAATTTCATATTCCTGGCCGGGGTTGTGGGCTCTGTAATCGTTAGTGGTTTGGTGGATTGGGGAGAGGTAACCACCCTGGGTGTGACCAGGAATGTCCAGGAGTGGGTAAGAGATGGTTTTATTATCGTGATGGGAGTTTTTTCCCTCATTTTCACTTCTGCCCAGATACGGGAAGATAATGAGTTTACGTGGTTTCCCATAAAGGAGGTTGCCTACCTCTTTGCCGGGATATTCCTAACCATGACTCCCTGCCTGCTTTTGCTGTTGGCAGGCAGCAAAGGGGCGCTGGCCTTTGTCATCAATTCAGTGAAAGAGCCCGTTCATTATTTCTGGGTTACAGGCGCGCTTTCGAGTTTTCTGGATAATGCGCCTACCTATCTTACCTTTTTCACAAGTGCGCTCGGTAAGTTCTGCCCCGGAACGCCCGAACCGATAGCTGTGTGCAGGTTAATTGATGAAAATTCCATATACCTGATGGCTATCTCCGCCGGGGCCGTGTTTTTTGGCGCTAACACCTACATTGGAAACGCGCCTAATTTTATGGTGAGGTCCATTGCGGAGGAGGCGGGTACCCCCATGCCGAGCTTTTTTGGGTATATGTTAAAATACTCAATCGTCTTTCTCGTGCCGGTCTTCATTATCGTGACCGTCATATTCTTTTAGTCGGGATCGTATGATGAGAGGGGCTTTTTTGTTTTCTTGATGACCCTGATGTCTGAAATCCGAGTAGACGGGTATTGACCGCTCTCATCTTTTTCAAGGTATTTCACCATATCCCAGATCACGGCAAGTGCTATTGAGACACCCACTAGGGCCTCCATCTCAACCCCAGTTGTGGCCTTCGCTTTCACAAGACAGGTTGCCTCAATAAAGTCCTTCTCCAGGGAGAAGCTCACGTCAACAGTACTCAACGGGATCTGATGGCAGTGGGGAATCAGGCGAGCAGTCTCCTTGGCTGCATTGATGCCAGCTATTTCAGCAACTGCTCGAGGATCTCCTTTTTTGATCTTATACTCCTTTATCCTTGCGAGAGTCTCTGGAGCAAGGCGTATGCGACCAGAGGCGACCGCCTCTCTCAAAACAGTTTCCTTGCCGGTAATATCAATCATGCCCATAGCAATGTGTGATTACCCCAACTACTGGGTTTGACGGGATGGTTTTCTGGAAGGATGACGATCCTGGTTAAGCAACGACCTCCTAGTTATCATCATCTCGAGGCTTAAAAATGGGGAACTTAAGGAATTTGATCCCCTCATCCTTGAGGGTTTTTTCTTCTTCTGTAGTCGCTGATCCCCGTATGTCCCTTTTTTCTGTCACGCCATAGTGAATCTTGAGGGCCTCTTTGGCAAAATTCGTTCCCACGTCTTCAAAATTATTCCGGATGTACTCCATTACGCCCATGGCGAGTTTTCTGTAATCGGGCGTATCCTGCTGGGGCTTTCCCTCTCCCCGAGCGCTTTTGATAGCCACTGGCGATAATTCTCTGGTTACCTTATTGCTCTTACAAAAGGGGCATGTGATCATACCCCTGGAGCCTTGCTCGTTAAATGAGTCGAGATCTTTGAACCACCCTTCAAAGTTATGTCCGTTTGAACATCGTAAATCAAATGCAATCATCGTTTCACCAGTATCCGTTAGCCCTTATCAATCCGTGTAAAGTACAGCTAAGATCTTTGTCGTATGTTTACCGTAGCACTTCACGAGGTGCGGAACAGTAGAATCATAATAGATGGCATCACCCGGTTCAAGCACGTGAGCCTCTCCTTCTAATCGAACCTCCATGGTACCCTCGAGAACATAGATAAATTCCTGACCATCATGCGTTGATCGTTCCTCCTCTATGTCCGATGGCTCCAGTTTCACGATGAGGGGTTCCATGTGCCTGTTCTTTTTGTACGGGGCCAGTGACGAGAACTCGTAACCATATCTATCGCTTTTTCCAGTATCAAACCTGGAAACGAGTTTACGGTCATCCTTACGCATGATCGTGTAAGGGAGATCCTCACCTCCAGAGATAAAATAGCCCATTTTCGTGTCAAGGGCCTTGGCCACTTTGATAATCGTGCCAAGGGGCGGAGATACTTCTCCCTTCTCTATTTCCATAAGGAGTCCGGCATCCAATCCGGTTCTCTGGGAAAGGTCCTTCAGGTTCAAGCCTTTTTTCTTTCGAATTGCCTTGACACTCTCGCCGACCTTGAGGATGATTTCCTTGTCTGAAGGAGCATAGCCAGCACGTGCTACAAGATACTCTTCTTCCTCCCCTGCCGAAAACTGGCTGAGGTCATCGAGGAAATCTTCATATCTATCAACTTCAGAGCCTTTCTTTTTCTCTTTCATGCCCCTCTCCTTAACCGGCAACAAATGATTTCTAGTCCCTTAATATCATTCTTATGATAAGGTGTCAATGAAACGACAGGTGGGGTGTCCTCGATTTTGTCTTGAATCTAAAAACCCACTTCAAAGCACTACATCAAATCAGCCCCAAATTCATCTTCAATACAAAAAGATAATGCGAGGTTTGTGCCATTGCAACCCAGGATGCCGATTAAAACCAAACAACTTCTGTGAGCAGAGGAACATCATGTGATTCTCAATCCTAGACAGGGTCCTTGGTTGCATGGGTGCCTGATTACCTTCGTATTGCCCGGGGGGAGATCAGAAATGAAGGGTATGTTCGTAGATCCGAGTCGGGACTTTTGATCAAAGCCGGGACTGGCACAGTAAGCGCGTCAATGGACGCTTGTCTGGTGATCTTCAACAGCCGAATCGGATTATTTCTTTCAGGAATTTCCTCGTGCTCGTGCCGAGCGAGAGTTTGTCGAGTTCGTGGGGGGCAATCCAGCGGGCATCGACTGCATCACTGCCGGGATCCGGCTCGCCACTGATATAGTCGGCAAGGAGGTCTACGATCACGTAGTGGAACCGGATGCGTCCGTGGGTGTCCCGTTCGATAAGGTCAAAGGTATATACCGGGTCTTTGGCCCGTATGACAACGCCGGTCTCTTCCCTGATCTCTCGCTCGGCAGCCTCTTGTATGGTTTCTCCCAACTGAACGCGGCCTCCGGGAATTGCCCATAACCCTTTGCCTGGAGAATTTTCGCGCTTGATAAGCAGAACCTTGTTTTCCTTGAATACGACCGCCCCCACAGCCACATGAGGGCTGGATGGATAGTCACGCTTTGACATAGGGGTGAACCAATGCCTTTCTCTTACCAAAGGATTAAGCAAACTCGTAACACGTTAGCTCTTTGAAAAGGTAGCGCTCCTGTTCATTTACTGATGCCCAGTGGCTATTCCTAACTGAACCCAGGGGACCGAGCATGGAGATATCTTTTTTTGCTCTGCCCTCTTGACAAGGCCCCGTACAGGGCCGTTTCAAACCGACGCACCTCCCCATAAGCCTTAGCACTAAGGTACCAGCCTG
>DATKZQ010000020.1:0-7980 GCA_035527895.1 Desulfatiglandales bacterium | reverse complement strand
TGGCCTATATACTGTCTGAGCGGCAATATCACCTGCCGGGGCAGGGGGGTGTCGATGGGGGTAAGGCCGGCGGTTGTGAAGGCCTTGGGGAGCGTGATTCCTCTGGTAAACAAGCCCATGGTGTCTCTCGGTTTGGGGTTTTGTCTCTGATATAATTCAAAAAATACCAGTGGCCAGTCCGATGGACCCAGACCGGGAGCACTATGAACCGCGACGCACGGCGACCTCCGGCTTGCCGGCCCGTCAAGCAGCAACAATCCACCTATGTCGTGTATTCTTAAGAATATTAAGGGTAGATAGGTGAGCGCTGGTCCAAATTTGCCCCTTCATACATTATGGAAAGGATGTTTGTCAAATATATTTTAGCCAAAAAAAGTATTATGTATCGCCGGGGAAATCAGCTTGACTGAGGAAGAGAGGTGTGATTGAATCCGTCCTGGTAGTGAAGAAAAATGAGGGTAGGACAGAATGGACGTTGGACTCCTTAAAGAGCTTTTAGAAAAGCTGAGGGATGGCTCCGTAGATGTGGATGAGGGCCTTGAGCGATTGAGGACTTTGCCGTTCGAAGATATTGGGTTTGCGTCAATAGATCATCACCGACACCTGAGAAGGGGGTTTCCGGAGGTTATCTACGGCCGTAGGAAGAAGGTGGAGCATATCATCAAGATCATGGAGAAGATGGTTGAGAAGGAGGAAAACGTTTTGGTTACCAGGCTCAGCGAAGGCAAGGCAAGGGTTATTAAAAAGCGTTTCTCCGAAAGTGAATATCACCCGGACGCGCGGATCCTCACCTTAACGGGAAGGCCGATAGAGAAAAAAGGAAAGGGTGTTGTCCTGATTATCAGCGCTGGAACTGCTGATATCCCAGTTGCTGAAGAGGCCTTCATAACAGCCCAGTTTATGGGGAATGATGTCAAAGCCCTCCACGACGTAGGGGTCTCCGGTTTGCACCGAATCCTAGAGAATAGGGATATGATTATGGGGGCCTCCGTGATAATCGTTGTTGCAGGCATGGAGGGTGCATTGCCCAGTATTGTAGGGGGTCTCGTAGACAGGCCGGTCATAGCCGTGCCTACGAGTGCCGGATATGGCGCTAGCTTTGGCGGTATTTCTGCCCTGTTAGGTATGTTGAATAGTTGCTCCTCAGGGGTAACGGTAGTGAATATTGATAATGGTTTTGGGGCAGGATACGCTGCCAGCCTGATCAATAGGCTGTAAGTCGCAGGCTTAATGCGAAAGCCATAAAGAAGCCATCAGCAACGTTATATGACCTTAAGCCTTTGGCCGTAGGCCTTATGGTTTATTCCCTGGGGTAGATATCCCCTGCCTGCCTCGTCTGAGCGAGAGCGATGGTGGGAAGGCCTTTCGGCAACAACCAATGGCGTCGTAGATAATCAGTCCTTACATATGTAATACGAGGCACTAGCAGCTGTTCCGTACCTCTGCTCTGATTTCCTGTGTTAGACCTTTTAGCTGGGCAAGCTCCTTGAATACATCTCCATCCCAACAGGGCAGGAGGCTATTATTGTGAAAAAGGGGTTCTGCAGCCAGATCAAATCGTGAGATCGCTTGCGCCTCCTTCCACAATTCAGTGTGAGGTATAGGAGAATACTCGCTCAAGTAAGGCATGCAACCTATTTTTCCGGCAAACCTAATTGTTTTTGCCACCTGATCATACGTTTGCCCAGGAAGGCCCGCTAAGATGTATGCGCCAATCTGGTCTTTTTTGAATCCAGCCCTTCTAAGCTCCTTGACAGCCCCCTCAAACTGCCGTCCAGAGAACTTCTTGCCTAGCCTTTGGTGGAGTTCGTTATCGGTGGTCTCTAAACCCAATTTGATCAATTTGAATCCAGCCTTATGTAGGAGGGCTGCTATTTCTCGGTTCAGGTACGCAATATGGAGACCGTTTGGACAGTGAAATCTGACATTAAGGTTGTTTCGCACTACCTCTTCTAAGAAAAGGCAGATATGGTTCTCGGCGTCCACAAGGAGGGCATCGTCATAAAAGGCAAAATCTATAACGTCATATTCCTTGTGCCAAAAGAGCACTTCTTCGAATAATTCGTTAGGCTGTCTTTTCAAGCAGTATGGATTGAGGTAATGTGAAGCACAGTAAGTGCACCGAAAAGGACAGCCGGAGGACCCTAAGAGACATACATAGTCTATCTTTGTCAGAAGATCAAATGCCGGATACGGCATAAAAGGTTGGGACTTTTTTTCAATCGTAAAATCTGGTATAGTTTCTCTCAAAAAATCGTTTAATCCTGCGGGCCGAAACTGGTTGGTGGAGGTGATCACCAAGTCGGCCTGCGAAAATGTGCGGGCGTGCTCACTGCAGAACGAGGCGTATATTCCGCCGAGCACAACCGGTACATTGGGATGAACATCTTTAGCGAGGCGTATGGCCTCGAAGACTCCTGGATACCAATAGGTCATAAGGGAGGTAACGAGTATTGCCGCAGGGTTTCTTACCCGCTGCAGTTCTCTCTCAAATACGTGAGGGGCTATGCCGTAGCGGCTATAGGCCCTTGGGATGTTCGACAGCTGGGGAGGCTTGGGAATATGTTGTTTCCAGAATTTCCCGGTTCCGTACCGGCGCCGAAGGGGTCTTTTCGTGAAACCTGCCTTCTCCATGTACGGGTTGTGTAAATCAAGGCAGTCGAGAAGATGAATCTGAAAGCCCAACGCTTTGAGTCGGCCGGCAAGATAGAGTAAACCCAATGGTTTGGCCCAGAGATCATAGGCGGCGAAATCATATACCCACGGATTAATGAGAATGACGGTTGACTTCATATTAGGGTTTATTAAGTAACTGTTCCTGATTTGGCAACCATAATCTTCACGGAGGCCCCAATGAGAGCGGTGGTGCAGCGGGTAAAGATGGCTAAGGTAATCGTTGGTAAAGAGGTTGTAGGGGAGATCGGCCCGGGTTTTTTGGTATTCCTGGGGGTCGGGGCAGGGGATAACAGCGTTGATGCAGAGTACCTGGCATCTAAGATAGCTCACCTGAGGGTCTTCGGTGATGATGAGGGAAAGATGAATCTTTCGCTGGTGGAAACGGGTGGTGCGGCGCTTGTTGTATCACAGTTTACCCTCTGGGGTGACTGCACGAAAGGGAGAAGGCCTTCTTTTATTCGGGCGGCTGATCCAGTTGTGGCGAATAGCCTGTATCAACAGTTTATGGTCTTCTTAAAAGCAAAGGGAATACCGGTGGCTGAGGGAAGATTTCAGGAAATGATGGATGTCCATCTTGTGAATGATGGGCCTGTCACCATGTTGCTTGATAGTGCCAAGAACTTTTAACGAAGGTTTTATCATGGATTACAAAGGCGAAGGTTTTCCGGAACAGACGGATGAACTCGGTTTGCCACAACCGACGGATAAGAAGAAAAAGAAGAGGGCACCGACGGTTTCGGCTATTAGATGGGTCATAATTGTTCTGGTCATTGTCTATTTTCTCTTGTCGTCTTATCGTGTTCCTATCCTAATAAAGCTTGGCCAATACCTTATTGTGGAGCATAAAGCGAAGAAGGCTGACCTCATTGTGTGCCTTGCCGGGGGAGATGTAGAGAGGCCGCTCGCAACTGTGGATGCATATCGGCAGGGGCTTGCACCGTATGTTTTTAGGGCACGAGAGGAAAAGCCGGACGGCTTGGATTACCTAAAGAAGCAGGTCAAAGACTACCCCACAAACTTTGACCTCTTTGAGCTCGTGATGAGGGGATTTGATATCCCCGACAAAGTGATTCTGACCTCAGACAAGAGCGTTGATTGTACCATAGATGAGGCCAGACTAGTCCGTAAGGTGGTGCTGGACAGGGGATTTAAGTTAGTAATCATCGTCACTTCGCGCATCCATTCCCGAAGGGCTTGGCTGACCTTCAAAAAGGTCTTTCAGGATGACAAGGTCGAGATAATTTCCCTTCCATCTCGCTACCAACTCTTTGACCCAAAAGAATGGTGGAAAAAAAGGAAGTATACGCGGGAAGTTATCATTGAGTATGAAAAGTTAATCTATTACAGATTTGCGTATCTTCTGTGAATGACATCTCTGGTCAGATGCCAGTTGTTCATTAACAAGAAACAAAGAGGGGGTTATGCGGAGGCCTGAGACTTGGCTACTGAGAGCCGATCCCTGGCTACTTTATTGTGTCGGTATAGGGGCGCTGGTCAGAAGATATTTAAGGTCGTCGTCCTCGAATTTCAAGCCCGCGCCTACGAAGAAGGAAGACCTGCCCTCATCGCTGATAAAGTCATCGAAACCGGCCGTCAGATAAAGGTATTTGAAGAAGGAGAAGTCTACACGGGCCTTGAGATGGCTCCTGGTATCGGTATCGAAGTCAAAGGCCTCGAAGGTCAACGTAAGTCTATCATCAAAAAGGTAATAATCCAGTCCCATACCACCTGACGATTCAATGATTCCGCCTCGGAGCACCAGGTCTTCATATCTCTTTGCGATTTGGGCGGTAAATTTTAGTTTGTCCTTCTCTCTTTTTTCTTCATGGATCGTTGTTGTCCCGCCGGGGGTTTCAGTGATAACGGTGTCGGTGACGGTCTTTACCCCTAATGGATCTGACACAAGACCGAGTAGATAATATTTGTCGGCCTTGGGCTGGATCTTGAGGTTGAGGTAGGTCTTGATATCATTGTGTCGGGCAAGATGCTCTAAGTGAAAATCCACATCAAACTTGAAGGCATCGGTCCTGGTAAAGTATTCGTTTATTCCTTCGAGTGTTTCTCCTAGGTTCTCTGCCATCGCTTCGTCATTAATCAGCTTACCAATGGTGCCTTCACCGGAATCGATCTTTTGAGTTATGTTTTTCAACGATGCTAAGGTCGCGTCAAGACTCTCTCCCGTTTCCTCTCTGCTGACCAGTCTCCCAATGGTGCCTTCACCGGAATCGATCTTTTCAGTTATGCTTCTGAGATGAACTAAGGTCCTGTTCAAATCCTCGACAGTACTAGGGTCGTTAATTAATCTTCCCAGGGAACCTTCTCCCCGTTCGATCTTTTGGGCAATCTGGTTGAATGATTCCATAGCATCCTTAAGCTGGACAGTCGTTTCTCTGAAGTTTTCCACGATTTCATTGATAGCCGTCTTGTTGGCCTCTGAGATCTCTTTCATGTCTTTGCTGAATTCCTGAAAATTGACCAGAAGTGCGGTAACCCTTCTCTCATTTTCCGCAATGATCCTATTCAAAGAGGCAGTTGTGTTGTTTATGTTGTCCAGAATCTGCCTCATCTTCACTTCTCCCACTTCTCCCCCCAGAACGTTACCCAGGGATCTTGAAATCTTCTGTATGTCTAAGGCGATATCCCCGAGTCTATTGAGCAATTGATCGATATCAGTTGGCGTATAGGTGTTAACCACCTTATCGCCATCCTCGAGAAGAGGCGAATCGGGTCTGCCTGGGATGATCTCTATGAACTTATCACCCATAAGACCCCTTGCTCTTATGAGAGCCCTCGAATCCGATGGTATGGAGATATCGGGATTGATTCTCATGGTTACCCGTGCCTTTCCTCTATCCAGATCGATTTGCTCGACCCTCCCGACCTCAATGCCTGCTATCTCCACCGGTACATCCTGGTTGAGTCCAGAGGCAGTATCAAAATAGGCGGAGATCTCGTATCCCCTTTTTTTCCCGAAGTCAAACTTGCCCACTCTCAAGGACATGTAAGCGAGAATAACGATACCTGCCAAGACAAAAAGCCCCACCTTTATTTCAGTACGGAAGTTGTTCATACTCCAGACCTATCGTGGCAGTCGCCCGACCCAGAGCTTCAGGTTCACTAAATCACCCTTATCGGGCCTTCCATTTTACCTTCTAAGAACTGTTTCAGGATAGGATTTCTGCCGTTTTTTATTTCCTCGGGTGTTCCATATTCGATTATTTTCCCTTGATACAACATCGCGATTTTGTGGGCGATTTTGAATGTACCCGTGATGTCATGACTGATGACAACGCAGGTCACATTCAGGCGGCTCTGGATATCAACAATGAGTTGATCTATTGCATCAGCCATGATCGGATCGAGGCCGGTTGTAGGTTCGTCAAAAAGGATAATTTCCGGCTCAAGGGCGATTGCCCGTGCCAAGCCCACTCGCTTCTTCATGCCTCCTGAAAGCTCTGAAGGCATTTTGTCTTCAACCCCCCTGAGGCCAACGTGGGCCAGTTTTTCGCTGACGATTTCCCTTATTGTACTCTTGGGGAGCTTGGTATGCTCTATCAAAGGAAATGCGACATTTTGGCCTACCGTCATGGAGTCAAACAGGGCTGCTTCCTGGAAGAGCATGCCGAATCTTTTTCGGATCTCGTTCAGCTGGCGCTCGTTAAAGGCGGTGATGTCCTGGCCGTCGATTTCCACTTTTCCCTTGTCAGGCCGAATGAGACCGATCATGTGTTTCAGTAAAACGCTCTTGCCGCCCCCGCTCTGGCCGATAATAACAGTGACTTTCCCCACCTCAATTAAGAGATCGAGGCCGTTCAACACGACGTTGTTTCTGAATGATTTGTGTATATCTACCAGATTTATCACTTTTTTAAAACATTATAGATGTAAGAAAATAGTCGCTAATCAAAATCAAAACAGATGAAAGCACTACTGCCTGAGTGGTTGCCTTTCCTACGCCTTCTGCTCCTCCCGTTGTGTAAAAGCCCTTGTAGCATCCTATGTGGGTTAGAATGAGGCCGAAAAAGACCGACTTGGTGAGTCCGTGAAAAATGTCCCCAAGTTCGACCATTTCGATCATGTTTGCCACGAACATCCCCGAGTTTATTTTGAGGAGAATGACGCCTACAAAATATCCCCCCAGGATACCCAAGAAATCCGCGACGATAGTAAGAACTGGGAGCATGACGAGCCCGGCGATAATCCTCGGAACTATGAGATATTTGACAGGATTGGTAGCCATTACGTACAGGGCGTCTATCTGCTCCGTTACCCTCATGGTCCCAAGTTCGGCGGCCATGGCTGAACCTGCCCTTCCGTTGACCATCAAGGCCGTCAAGACCGGCCCCAGTTCTCTGGTTATAGCCAAGGCAACTGTAGAGCCCACCAAGGTCTCTGCACCAAAAAGTCTAAATCCATGATGGCTCTGGAGGGCCAGCACCCCTCCGGCAAAGATGCCCGTCAGGACAACAACGAAAATCGATTTGACTCCAACAAATTCCATCTGTTTCACCATCGCCTTAAGGCGATACGGGGGCACCACTGCCCACATGAAGGCTCGCGAAAGCAGGATGAGGATCTGCCCCATTTCTCGGATGATCTCGATAGTAACACTGCCTATGTATCGAATGAGAGAAAGCATCAGTTCACCAAGATGTCACCAGTCCCTTGTCAGCACTCCTTTGTATTTGTTTTCCGTAAGCCCATTCTCCTAAGAAACGAACGATACAAAAGAGCATGGAGATATCTTTTTTTGCTCTGCCCTCTAAACAAGGCCCCGTACAGGGCCGTTTCAAACCGACGCACCGCCCCATAAGCCTTAGCACTAAGGTACCAGCCTGTGTGCGCCGTTTTGAAACGCCCACTCCTTTGAACGATGGGAGGCCTGCCCTGGCGCTCAACGTCCGGAGTGTTGTATGGATAGGAGGGTATTTCGCATCTCAGCTCTCCTTACCCATGCCGTATAAGCCAGGTCTGGGCCAGGGACAGAGTCAAAAAAAGATATCTCCATGCTCAGCAGAGCGTTTCTTCTAGGTATGACCCTGAAGCGAAGCGTCGGGGTCATGTGCTAAAATAGGGTTACGGCTAGCGTGAAATCTCCAAGGCCAGTAGGGATATGACGGCTGAATTCGCTTACCCACTGTCCTCATATCACGAACCTTTATGTCAGCGTGTGGTCCTGATTCAGCAACAAAAAGGATATCCCAGCCCTCATGCTCACGGCCCACGCCATATCAAAGGCAGAGGACATCATCTCTCTCAAAGGGACGGTTTGGTATTCGTCAAAGGCAGCTTGACCATGAATTC
>DATKZQ010000019.1:0-7249 GCA_035527895.1 Desulfatiglandales bacterium | reverse complement strand
GTATTCCAGCCCACCCTTAACTCTCATCGCCGTTATGTCTTTCCGATCCCCTTCTCAATCTGTCTGGCTGTTGGGAGTTCGCCCTTGAGCTTACGCGGCAAAACGCGGTAGGTGGCAACGCCCATCGGTTTTGTGGTGTCGCGCAGGGTGTATTCAACGACCAGCCGGTTGCGTTCCTTGCAGAGTATCAGGCCAATGGTCGGTTGATCGTCGGAGTGGCGCAACTGTTCATCCACGGCAGAGAGATAGAAGTTCATCTTCCCCGCGAACTCCGGCTTGAAGGGCACGACCTTGAGATCAATGACTACATAGCAGCGCAGGTGCAGGTGGTAGAAAAGCAAATCGACATAGTAATCCTCGTCCCCTACATCGAGATGATACTGCTGTCCGACAAAGGCAAAGCCTTTGCCCAGTTCAATGAGGAAATCCTTCAAACGGTCGATGAGCGCCGCTTCGAGCTGCCGTTCTGAGATGTTCGGGCCGAGCCCGAGAAACTCGAAGTTGTACGGGTCCTTGATGAGCTGCTGAGCCAGATCGGATTGGGGGGCGGGCAGGGTAGCCGGGAAATTCGTCAGAGCTCTGCCCTGCCGAGTGTACAGGTTGGAATCGATCTGGTGAACGAGCACAGCGCGCGACCAGCCGTACTCTATGGTCGCCCGGGTATACCATTCACGCTGGACAGGATCTTTGACCTTCTCTAACAGAGTAATATTGTGATACCAGGTAATTTGTGCAAGAACCTCTTGCACAAATGCTTGTGCCGGATACCCCCCGGCAAACGCCCGCATATATTTGAGGTTGCGCGATGAAAACCCCTTTATATCGGGAAACTCGCGATTGAGGTCAACCGAGAGACGGTCGATCACCTTGGTACCCCAGCCCTCTGTCTGCTGGCGCTGTAAAATCAGGTGCCCGATCTCCCAATAGAGGATGATCAATTCGCGATTGACAGAAAGCGACGCTCGAATCCGGGCTGCGCGGACCCGTGCTTTGATGTCTTCAAAGGCTTCGAGGTATCCCGATGGCAGCGATAAATCGTTTGCACTGACGCCCTTTGCCTTTCGCGCGGGATGCTGTCCCGTGGTTTTTGCTGTAGGCCTTTTCTTAGCAGCCATACCAGAGCACCTCTATGGAAAAAGGTTTGCTTCTGACTGTCGTCACCACCCATATCTTTTAGAATGGGGTCAAGTCCCAGTGGAATAGTTCTTAAATTCCACCCCAGTACGATAGTTCCTACCTACCCCAGTACCATCTCCCGGAGCTACGGGGCGGGCGGGGCAGGCGGGATAAATCTCCGTTTGAGCCTTGTGTCAGCATGGAACCTCGCTCTGTAATCCTGGATTAGCTTCCATTTGGCTTATCCCCATATTTTGCCCTGGGTTCTGCCACGCCAAGCTTCCTCGCCTGCTTACTCCCTTGAATCCGGACTCGGACTGTAGCACCGAGCACTTCGGCAACCCGGCGTACCATGCTCAGGGAATGACCCTCATAGCCGGGAGACTCAAGACGGCTGATTTGCTGCTGAGACGTTCCTACGCGTTTGGCGAGCTCTTTTTGGGATAACCCGAACTCCTTACGGAGCGCTGCGAGCTGCATGGCCACGTCCCAGGCCTCACCTGCCTCTTTGAAGCGCGCGGCAAAGTAGGGGTCTTCCAACTGTTCTTCAAGATAGCGATCAAAGTTTGTTCGTCCCTTCATGTTGCATACCTTTCAAGCCAATCTCTTTTTCTTTCCAGGGCAACCTGGCGATCTCGTGCTGATAGCGCTCTCGTCTTTTTCCTGATGCCATGGACAAGGATGATTCGCCTGCCTTTAATGAAGAAGTAGAGCACGCGGGTGTTTAGCTTCCCCACGTGCCGCAGTTCAAAGAGATCTTCTCCGATAGATCTGGATAGAGGTGGTCTGTGATATTCCCTGTTTCGGAGCTTCGCGAGACCTGCCAGTATCGCCGCAAAATCATCGGGATTGGATTTCTTTAGCTCGTCGAGAAATTCACGGACAGGACATCTGCCCGCGCTTGTTTCATAGAACTCTAAGGTAAATTCCATGCTATGTCAACATCAATATTGATGTACAAAATCTCTTGTAAGAAATGAAATCCGCTCCTGACTCTTGCGCAATAACCTTCCCCCTGCTCGACACGATTTTTTACCGATTTCCGCTCAAGGCTTGCCCGCCGTATGTCTGGCGGGTTTATCCGCCGTTTTTTGGCGGGTAGTTTTCGGTAAATTCTCCATCTCACCACGGTTCAGTGCTTGGCAAAAGGGGTAACAACATGTAGCAATCTCAGCGTCGCCCATTTGAACAAAAAAGCTCCACCCACTCACCAAGTTGATGGAGCTTTTTGCAAAGAGTATTTGCTATTTTATGAGGCATAGCACCCTCTCTAAGGGTGAATCAAGAAGACTTCGTGACCACTTCGTTCGAGGAGCGTCCCGCACAGCGGGACTTGAGGACCGCTTTCGCCCCGGTGGAATGGCAGCGCTCTGGTAGTTGTGATTCTGGAGTGATTGAGTAACGGGCAGTGCAGGTGAAACCGGTTTAAACAGAGTATTTGATTCCACAGGGCAGGCTTGAGGATCATCCTGCCCGCGGCAGGATTTGAGGTGCAAGGCGATTCAGGATACAGGAATCATGCAGCATTATTTCAACTGTGTGTAATGTACTGAAAAAATTCGGGAAAGTCAATACTGAATTTCGTGCGTAGAAACCACTACGGCAAATTAAGTAGAAATACCTATGAAGAAAAACGAGCGCTGCGCTGAAGGACCACTGCGTTTGAGGAGCGTCCCATTGCAATGGGACTTAAGGCGCAAAACAGGTGGAGATCAATTCCAATTGGTTGAAAGCCGAGTGAGCTTGGCAATATCTGGAATGCACGAGCGGGAGTTTAGCAAAAAAAGCAAAAAAATGCAAAAAATGTTGCCTGTATTGGTGAGGATCAGGGACTAGTCATCCATTCTTCCCGCTCAAATCCACTGCCAGTAACGCCTATAGATGAAAATAGGGACGGTGATAGAAAAATAACTTGAAGCCAGAAGAGAGATGTGGCACATACCTTCCATGCCACGGTTAGCTCGACTTGACGCCCCCGGTGCCTTGCATCACATCATGATCCGGGGGATAGAGCGTCGCAAGATCTTCCTCAATAACAAGGATCGCGAGGGTTTTTGTGAACGCCTCTCACACCTGCTGCCCGAGACGAAAACGGCCTGCTATGCGTGGGCCTTACTGCCCAACCATTTCTTATGTTGAGCTCAACATAAGGCATGTTATGTGAAGCTCAAAATTATGTGAAGTTGAGCTTCTTCATTTCCGGACTCCCGTGCATTGTCTCCCTCTAGTTACTATTTTACTACACATAATTGGGGAACCTTGGCAAGGGCATTCAGCCACTGTAACAATTCTAAGCCAACGGTCCCTAATCACAGGGAAAATTGGAGAGATTCCTCTGAAGGCCGAAGATTGTGAACACATCGCCATCCTGTATAATAGTTGAAGGTGCAGGGAGCAGGTAGGAGACCTCACCACCTTGCTCTTTCGCCCGCCTTTTGATAGTCAAAACCGTGGCTCCAAAACGCTCCCGGAGTTTTAATGCTTCCAAGCTCTCACCCACAAACATCCTGGAAGCAGCAGCCTCCAATATAAGAAATCCTCCCCCCACACTCACTTGTTTGGGGTGCATCTTTTGTTGGAGACAAAGAGAGGTGGCCAAACCAGAAGCCATATCTGCTTTAAAGATCTCCCGGTTGTAGGCCTTTATTACATCACTCTTCCTTATCGTGCCGACCAACTGCCCTTTATTCTCCACAGGAATTTCATCAAGATCAAGTTTCTCAAAGAGCCGCATTACTACATCAAGGGATTCCTCAGTATCCACGACCGTTATGGCTTGGTCCATCAGATCTGAGGCATTTACAACATCACAAACACTCTCATAATCTTTCAGAATGGGTCGCAAATTCTCTAGAGAAATATGACCCTGGATTTTTTTGTTATTCCCGAGCACAAAAAGGTGTGAATGGGAACCCATCATCATCCTGGCAACAAGGTCGGGCAAGGGAGCTGAGGGAGATACCAGCTCAATCTCGGGAGCCATCACTTGAGCTACCTTTAGAGGCTTGAGAACGTTCAGCTCCTTTCCACCGTAGATATTCACCCCCCTGCGGACCAGTTTAAGGGTATAAATCGAATCTGTTGATAAGAGGGCTGCAATTACCAGGCTTATAATGCAGGCGAACATCAACGGGAGGATGATACGGTAGTTTGCGGTCATCTCAAAGATGATGAGCATGGCGGTCATAGGGGCCCTGGTGGTACCGCTAACTACCGCCCCCATGCCCACGAGGGCATATGCACCAGGCGACGCAGTAGCGTAAGGGAAAAGGAAATGAACGATCTGACCGAAAGCAGCGCCTAAGACCGCTCCCATAAAGAGGGATGGCGCAAATATCCCTCCTGAACCTCCAGACCCGATTGTGATACTGGTTGCCAGCATCTTGGCAATCAGGAGCCCTACAAGTGTAATCCCCAATACCTCACCGCCTAAGACCTGGGTAACTGATTCATATCCCACACCGAAGATTTGTGGGAAAAGGAGGCCGATGCATCCAATAATAGCCCCTCCGATGGCGGGTTTAATGAATTCGGGGCACTTCCATCGTTCAAAAAAATCCTCCATTCCATAGAGAAGACGAATAAAGGCATAGGCGACCAGCCCCGCCAAGACCCCCAATATCAGATAGAGGAACAACTCGCTGTGCTGCAAAAGCTCGTACGGTGGAACCTTAAAGGCGGGGAAGTTGCCCAGGTAGTGGCGAGACAGCGCGGTGGCAGTTACAGAGGAGACAACGATGGCGATAAGCTGCGAGGCACCAAATTCACTCAAGATAATCTCTAAGGGGAAAAGCGTACCGGCAATAGGGGCATTGAAGGTAGCGGCGATACCCGCCGCAGCACCGCAAACCACCAACGTTTGCAGGCGTGCCCCGGACATTTTAAACCATCTTCCGATAGTCGAGCCCATGGCGGAGCCGATCTGCACGATGGGACCTTCACGGCCCACTGAGCCACCGGAACCGATACAAAGAGCAGAGGCAAAGGCCTTGGCGAGGACCACACGGGTTCTCATCCTACCATCTCTTAAAATTACAGCCTCCATCACTTCAGGCACACCATGTCCTTTGGCCTCCTTAGCAAAAAAAAAGACAATGATCCCCACTAACAGGCCTCCCATTGTGGGGATTAGGATCTTTGCCCAGATGGGCGCTGCCAGGGCCATAACCAGCAGATCCTTTCCCTCCATTCTGGTCACATCCCCCCACCCGATTTGAGCCGTAACGGCAATGAGCCTTCGAAACCCGATGGCGCCGTATCCCCCTGCTACACCTACAATTCCTCCCATCACGATCATTAAAAGATGCTCGCGATGGGTGAAGGCTATCATAGTATCTTTCAAACCTTGCCGAATCTTCGAGAAGAGAATCCCTTTCATTCCAAACCTTTACTAATCAAAAGAGAAGTGGATAAATCGCATTAAAAGGAAAGCTTATTTCTTAAATCACACAAGAAAAGCAAAAGAGGTTTCACATTACTGCCTTCCAGTTCTTCTCCTCCGAACCCACCAATTAACTGGAGTGCCCTATTGTTAATAATCACGGGTAAACCCCCGGCTCTGCCGGGGGACTCCCGAAGTTTGACATTTCCGGGAATATAAGAAAGCCTCCTCCGTGTGAACCGCTCAAAGCTCACCGCAAAGAAGGCTCTAAATGTACACTGTTGGAAGATTAAGACATAAAACATGGGATTGCAAGTACCATCTCATCTGCATACCGAAGCACCGGAGAAAATTGTTATAGGGACGCCTCCGAAAATATCTCGGAGGGGTTTATACAGACCTATCGTTACAAAAGGAGGGGTGGTTGAGGGCCATCTTATGCCAGATCATGTTCTTATGCTGCTCTCGATTGCACCAAAATATTCGGTGGCACAGGTAGTTGGTTATAGCAAGGGCAAAAGCGCACTCTATATCGCACGGAGCTTTTCTGGACACAAAAAGAACTTCACAGGTCAACATTTTTGTGAGAGGGGGGTCACATCTTGTTTTGTGAATTGTAGAAAGGTTACGAATGAAGAATATAAATCGGCTAATTCACAATGCAAGATGTGACCCCTTATAAAATCATAACACTAGAGACACCCTCCGGTCCCCTTTTCTTCGCTCTTGTTTCCTGCGATCGATTCCTCTACGATCCATGCCAAAGCCGCATGGCTGTTCGTCCTCTCGAATCCAGTCACGAGACATGCCACTTGATCGCCTCTCGCTCTGTCTGCGTTCTCCTTGACGCCGTTCTCCAAGCCGCCGATCAGGCCCTTGATAGCTGAACCAAACACTCGTACTTAGGTATATAGTGCCTTGATATGCCCTAGTCTTGTTTGGTGGCTCCTGAATAATTCGCTTGCAGATCTCGATCCCCTTCTTAACACTGGAAACAAAATCGGTCTCGCATGAGTTCATGATAGTGCGGCTTACCCTGATACACACGAAAGGATGGAGGGAATCTAGTATTCCATCACGGCCCGCAGCTCTAACGATGAAATTGATATCCGCGCCTGAACCCTGATGTAGTTCAGTACGAAGAGAAGCATTCCTCAGCTCTCGAAGAATATATGCAATCCTCCTCCCAGCAAGGCCTAAGTCATTGTCTTGGGCGACTGCTGGTGAGAAACCGTCTGAGCGCTCACCGCTTATGAAAGGCTGACAATGGTCGGCAACAAGAGCAGCCAGAGATCCAACCATATCATGCACGATCTCATCCGGGACGCCATCAAATGCCCTTGATTGCAGGCGCAGATCAATCGGATCGTTTATGTAATCAACAATCACCAAACGCTCATCGGAAGTGAGGCACAGTTCGGTGGAGAACACGTCAAGCCCGCATATGCTCGCGATAAAGGTCGTTACCTCGTGCAGTGAATCAATGCGGAACTGGTCTTCCTTTAGGAGAGTGACGGGAGTATAGACATGCGTACTAGGATCCCACAGGGATGGATGTACGGACCCCGCACAGTAGATGACGCGAAACCATGCCGGGTACGGGCCAAATCTGGCCGGAACGATTTGGGCTTGCAGCAGGTATTCATCGGTAGGGTATTCTTGCCTGGCCGACAGGATCTCGCTGAGGCAGGTGGCCCCCGTAATCACTCCCTCACCACCACCGCCATGTGCCGGTTTGATCATGAAGCTGCC
>DATKZQ010000018.1:0-10590 GCA_035527895.1 Desulfatiglandales bacterium | reverse complement strand
AGTATCTCCAGGAGTACCTTGATGAATTTAGTTATCGTTTTAACCGACGTTTCTGGGAGCCTGAGCTTCCTTTACGATTATTAAATGCTTGCCTGTCACATGTACCTGTGAAATTGGCTGAAAATCATTAAGAGGCACGTTGTATAATAATACTATCGATTTCTTGTCATTGTTTTACTGAAATGCTGTACTAAATTTCTTCTTCTCCCAAATATGCCTTCAGAACCTCAGGGTCGTTCTGGACCTCTTCAGGGTTACCCTCAATGATTGGTTTGCCGAAGTTTATGGCCAGAATCCTGTCCGATATGTCCATAACCATCCTCATATCGTGCTCAATCAAGAGGATGGTTATCCCCAGTTCGTCCTGTATATCCTTAATCCAAAAGATGAGGTCTTGCTTTTCTTCGGTGTTCATGCCGGCAGAAGGCTCGTCGAGGAGCAGGAGTTCGGGCTCCAAGGCCAGGGCCCTGCCCAGCTCAATGAGTTTCTGAGTCCCGTACGGAAGTCCGCCAACAAATTGGTTTCGAGCAAATTGCAGGTCTAGCAAATCGATGATCCGTTCTACCTGTTCCCGGTGTTTTATCTCTTCGCGGGCCGCTTTTGATTTCCGCCTGAAGAAGGTGGCCCCACTGAACACGCCTGTGTTTATGTGCAGGTGCCTGCCCAGCATCAGGTTTTCCATGGTGGTCATCCTTGAGAAAAGCTCGATGTTCTGAAAGGTGCGGGCAACCCCTTTCTTCGCGATCTTGTAAGGCTTGAGACCTGTTATGTCTTCACCGTTAAAGATTATCTTCCCGGTGTCTGGCGTATAAAGACCGTTAATGCAATTGAAAATGGTGGTCTTTCCGGCACCGTTAGGACCGATGATGGAGAAGAGAGACCCCTTTGTAACGCCAAAGCTGACATTGTCGGCAGCCGTGAGCCCACCGAAGCTGATGGACAGGCTTTCAACGCTAAAAAAATCTCTTTCTATTTGTCTTTCAACAGCATCCATAAAGGGTCTTTAGCTTATTCAAAGATTTACTAACGAGAGCATGTTATTGTTTGCATTAAACATAACCGTGTGGGACGAGCATGAGGTCTTTTCTGCTGTTTAAACCCTTCTCACGTAGTGCTTGGCGAACAGACCACTCGGCTTGAAGCAGAGTACCAGGACGATGATCAGAAACGCTACGATTGATTTGAATTGCAAAGAAACATATCCACCAAATAAGGTTTCAATGATGCCAAGGATGTATCCTCCCAGAGCAGAACCCACCAAGGTGGTCATTCCTCCCAAAACGGCAGCGGCAAAGCCCTTTAGCAGTGGATCCATCATCAGGTTCGGGTCCAATGTGGCTATGGGTGCCAGCATCATCCCGGCCACAGCGCCGATGAATGAGCTCATGGCCCAGGTTATCGACAGGATTCTGTTAGCCCGGATGCCGTTAATTCTCGCAGCTATCATATTCTGCTGCGTTGCCTTCATGGCGATGCCGACCTTGGTATATTTGAAGAAAAGGAAAAGGGCAAGCATCAGAAAGAGGGCCACGAGCAGCGTGGCGATGTTCAGGTAGCTGAGCACCGCAGGGCCTACATTAATTATGTCATAGTCTGAAACGGGAAAGGGAAAGCTGTGTTGCTCGGCGCCCCATTTCCAGCTGCCTATGCCATAAAGCATCATCTCGAATCCGAGCGTGATGAGTATGAGGCTGAGGACATTGGGGTCCTTTGCCCTTCGCAGGAAAACGAACTCCAAGAATGCGCCCAACAAAACGGCAAATAGCAAGGCCCCTGTGAACGAGACAAGGAAAGAGTGACCATAGGTCTCCAAAAGCATGAAGGCGACAAAGGTGGAGATCATGGCCATCTCACCCTGTGCAAAGTTAGGCACCTCAGAGGTCTTATAGATAATAACCATCGCCAGTGCCACGAGCGCGTAAATGCTCCCGATAGCAATGCCGCTGATGATGAGTTGTAGAAACATGTGATCTTCGTTCCTTGTTACTGGTTACTTGTTGCTTGTTATCGCTTACTGCCTACTGCTTTACTGCCAACTGACCTGAATATTAAAACGGCCACGTTTTCCAGTAGATCTTGGTCCTAATCCAGAACCCATAAAGACCGAGGGGTTCAAAAACCACGATCAAGACAATGATTAACCCGAGGAAGATGCTTGCAACGTTATGAATACCGGTGACAGTCATCCACCGCTCTGAAACGGTCACTAATAGTTCCCCGAGATAAGGCAAGTCCTGAACCTTATCCAGCATGAGGATCAACCAGGTCATTACGATACCGCCCATAATGGAACCGAATATCGTTCCGACCCCTCCGACAATCACAAATGCCAGAAAATAGATTGAAAGAATGAAGTTAAAACTACTGGGATTGATAAAACCAAGCAGAAAGGCCATCAACCCTCCCGCTACGCCCGTGTAAAATGCGCTGACGGCGAATGCCAACGTTTTATAATAGGTGAGATTAACGCCCATCGTTTCGGCGGCGATGTCGGAATCTCTGATGGCAATAAAGGCCCTACCGACCTTTGTTTTCATGAGGTTCCTGGCGGCCACGGTCAAAAGAAAGGTAATGGGAACAATAATGAAATAGAGGCCCCTGTCGCTTGCGATGGAGAAAAGGCCGAAAAGGTCGAGGGGGGGTGCCTGGATGCCCATCCTTCCACCAAAAAACCCCCAACGCCCTATGATTTGAGTAATAGCCATACCGAAACCAAGGGTAGCAATAGCCAGATAGGGTCCCTCCAACCTCAATGCAGGGAGCCCAAGGAAGAAACCAAAAAGGGCTGAAAGGAGACCTCCGGCAATGAGAGCACCAAGAAAGGGGAATGAGAGCTTTCCCATCAACATCACGGTGGTAAAGGCCCCTATGGCGAAGAACCCGGCATGGCCGAGAGATATCTGGCCCGTGTAGCCTACCAGGATATTCAGGCCGACCGTAACCAGAACGTTGATGGCCATATAGTTGGCCATGTAAATGTGGTAGTTTGATGCCACAAATGGAAAGGTAGTCAGGCCGGCAATGAGCATGAGGAACCAGAACCAGAGCACCTTACTGTCAAGGAACTGAATATCCTCGTAATAGTCTCTTTTTATATCCATGGTTAGGGGATCGTAATGAGCTTATTTGGCTTCGTAAACCTTGTTTTCGATGAAAATCCTTACCAGTGCCTTGTCAAGCCTGCCCTTTGCAGCCTCCTCCTCCAGTATAGCCAGGGACCTCGTTAAATCCATACTCTTCTTATAGGGCCTATCTTTGGCTATTAATGCCTCATAGATATCGGCTACCGTAATTATTCTCGCCTGAAGGGGGACGTCTTCGGCGTTCAAATGCTTCGGATAACCCGATCCATCCAGCATTTCATGGTGCCCTGCGGCGAAAAGGGGAACTTTTTTCAGGGAGCCCTTAAACGGTATCTTGTTGACGATGTTTTCGGTGTGAATAACATGGGATTGGATTTCTTCGATCTCACCCTTGGTCAGATTTCCTTTTCTTACTGAAAGGCTTTCAAATTCGAATTCGGATAGATATTTGCTCCTCTTCCCGTCGAAATCTTTGTACTGTTTCTGCAGAATCTCCTCCAGTTCCTTGAGCCCCTGATCGTCCAGAAAGTTACTGCCATTGATCTCTTTAATAAAGGCGAGGTCTTTATCGATTTGTCCCAGCTGACGGCGCAACTCCTCATCGAGGGCGTCGACCTCTTTTTTCTTCGCTCCCCCGCCTTGCGCCAACGCCGCCCTTTTTTTCTCCGTTTCCACAATGGCCAAGGCTTTGATACTCTTAAAACGGCTTATGAGGGCCTGTATTTCAGCCTCTGAAAGGCGGCTCCGTTTATCAAGCACCCATTCCCTAACGCCTATTTTACCTATATCGTGAAGCCACGCTGCATAGTTGAGCTCTTCAAGCTCGGCAGGGCTGAAGGAGACAGCCCCGTAAGGTCCATCATGGGTCTCATTGATGGCTCTTGCCAAAGCCATGGTATACTTCGCGACTCCCTTTGAATGCCCTGCCGTAAAGGGACTCCTCGCATCAATTGCCGAAACCGAATACTGGATAAGGGCCTCAAAAACAGCCTTTATTTCCTTGATAAGCTGTGCGTTCTTTATGGCCACCGCCGCCTGTGAGGCCAGAGATGAGACCAGGGATTCTATGCTTGCATCAAAGGGGACGACGTTTCCGTCGCCATCAACCGAATTTATCAGCTGTAGGACACCAATAATCTTCCCCTCCGTGTCTTTCATTGCCACGAGTAACATAGATTTTGTTCTGTACTTGTTTCTCTTATCGAAGTCTCTGTTAAACTCGAACCCAGCTTCTGGAGAGAGATTGTAGGCGTCTGGGATGTTTAGGGTTTCACCGGTTATGGCGACGTATCCGGCAATACTATCCTTAGTAAGGGGCAGGGAGTATGGCTTGAACGTCTCCGGTTTCATGTCGGCCCTTTTTTTGAGGGTGTCGTTCTGGGCAACCTCGAAGTGAAGGGCCTCATTATCCTCGTCAACGAGGTAAAGGCTGCCGGCATCGGCATTGGTAAAGGAGCGTGTTTCGTTTACGATCAGTTCGAGCAGAAGGCTCAGGTCCGTTTCACTCGACAGAGCGATCCCGATCTTATTGAGGGTCTCGAGCCTTTCTGTCATATCTTGGGAAGGGGGCATCGCATCCTTTCGTTTTTCTAAAGGCCGATGTTAGGTTCAGGATGGGGGATTTTATATACTGTAACAGGGGCTTTTTCAAGCTTAATCTCTCTTTTGCTTTTATCTTGACATATCATGGGGCATGGGATAGTCGAATATGGATGATTGATGAGGTCGATAAGCAAATCATACAGTACCTCCAGGGAGATCTTCCTGTAACAGCGTGTCCTTTTGCAGTAATCGCAAAAAAGATCGGGGTTAGCGAGGCAGAATTCCTGGAGAGGGTTGAACTGTTAAGAAAGCACCGTATTCTCAGGCGTTTCGGGGCAACGCTGAGACACCAACTTGCTGGATTTAATGCGAACGCCATGGTCGCATGGCGTGTCCCTGAAGAAAGAGTTGATCAAGCGGGCAGGATAATGGCAGGCTTCAAAGAGGTAAGCCATTGTTACCAGAGAAGAGTTGAAGGAGAGTGGGAATACAATCTGTTCGCTATGATCCATGGCAAAAACAAGAAGGACTGTGAATCGGTGGCCAAGAGAATCGCAGATAAGGTGGGGATTGATGACTACGTACTCCTTGTAAGCCTTAAGGAGTATAAAAAGACGAGTCCAACATATTTCTGAGGCAAAACTGTATGAACAGCAAATCGAAAGAGCTTTTCCTCAAGGCACAAGCGATTATCCCGGGCGGCGTTAATAGCCCTGTCAGGGCCGGGCGGAACGTAGGAGTCGATCCCCCCTTTATTCAAAGGGCGGATGCCTGTTATTTGTGGGATGTGGACGGAAAGAGATACATTGACTATGTTTGTTCCTGGGGACCTATGATACTTGGCCATAGACATCCGGAGGTGATCCAGGCAATCAGTGATGCCCTGGAGAACGGCACCAGCTATGGTGCCCCCACTGAGTTGGAGGTAGGTCTGGCAGAGATGATTGTCGAAGCGGTGCCTTCGATTGAGATGGTCAGGATGGTCAACTCAGGGACAGAGGCAACGATGAGCGCTATTCGTCTGGCTCGGGGCTTTACCGGCAGGAATATGATTATCAAGTTCGACGGCTGCTACCACGGGCACACCGACAGCTGCCTGGTTTCGGCCGGCTCCGGATTAGCTACGTTTGGCATTCCTGGCAGTCCCGGAGTGCCGGCCGAGTTGGCGAAGCTGACGATCTCCCTCCCTTTCAATGATCTCAAGGCGGTAGAGGCCGCCGTCGAAAGGTTCGCCGACCAGCTAGCTGCTGTTATTGTCGAGCCTATCGCCGGAAACATGGGTGTTCTATTACCCGAGGACGGATTTTTGGAGGGGATACGGAGTATAACAAAAGAACATGGAGTTCTTCTCATATTTGACGAGATCATAACCGGATTTAGGGTGAGTCCCGGTGGTGCCCAGGAGCTCTACAATATCGAGCCCGATCTTACGTGCTTGGGTAAGATAATCGGCGGCGGTCTGCCGGTGGGGGCCTATGGAGGCAGGCGGGATATTATGTCTCGTGTGTCCCCTGTCGGCGACATCTATCAAGCGGGCACCCTGTCAGGTAATCCACTGGCCATGACCGCCGGATTGGTAACCCTCAGGATTCTCAAGAACAGGGAAATCTACGCCAAATTAGAGGAGAAATCAAAGCTCCTTTTCTCCGGTCTTCGTGATGCAGCTCAGCAGGCAGGGATAGATCTCGTCATCAATCGCGCTGGATCAATAGGCTCGATCTTCTTTGGTAAAAACCCGGTTATTGATTTTGAGTCCGTTAAGAAGACCGAAAGCTCGAAATACATAACCTTTTATCGAGAGATGTTAGCTCAAAAGATTTATTTGGCACCGTCACCATTTGAGGCTCTTTTCGTTTCTGCTGCTCATAATGATAAGGCTATAACAAACACCATTGATGCTGCCCTACGGAGCTTCAAAAGGCTCTAGCAGGCGAGTAAGTTCCTGATAGACTCATGCTTCTCCCGTCCTGACAGGAGGTGTGCCAGTCGGCTAAATCAACCCCCGAATTACAGAACACTTCCCTTATGCTCACACCCGGTAATCGCCTTAGGGCGCTTCTCGAACACAGACCGATTATGAGTTCAGCCCCATGCAGGGTTGACTCCGGCGGTACGTGGGATATCAAGGCCTTGGCGCTTCCTTTTGAGCACACGAGGCCCGTAACCGTGAACCTTGCCCTTAACGTAAGGACCTATGTCACGCTCCTGCCATTTACACCCGGGTGGGTCAAAGTCTCTTCCGATAGCTTCGATGCCCAGGAAGCGTACCCCTTCGCTGAGATCCCTTTTAATTCTCAGTTCGGGCTCATTTTTTCCATCGCATCCTTTTTCCAATTGCACGGACTGGAGATTGAGGTCAGATCTGCCTCCCCGGTCAAGGCAGGTCTTGGGGGATCGAGCACCGCCGCAGTGGCAGCCATAAAGGCATGTTCCGTTGCCAAAAGGCTGTTGCATGAAAAGGGTATTGCAAGGAGTGATATTCTTCATCTCGCTTTTCATCTGGAGGACGCGGTGAATATGGGGACGTGCGGGCTGCAAGATCAGGGGGCCTCGGTTTACGGTGGAGTGAATAAATGGAGCTGGGGCTATTCTCGCAAAGGGAGACCGTATGAGAGGGAAGCCCTTCTCAACGCGGAAGGACAACGTGAGCTGTCAAAAAGGATGCTGGTGGCGCATAGCGGCAGAACCCACGTATCGGCCAGGATAAACAGGTCGTGGATACAAGAGTTTTTGGAAGGGAAAACGAGGTCCGGGTGGATAGCGGTGAACGGCATTGTCAATCGCCTTGCCCGTCATCTGAAAGAGCGAGAATGGAAGGAAGGGGCAAAGGCGCTGAGAGACGAAGTGGCGATACGGAAAGAGATAACGCCCCAAGCCTTTACCCCAATCATTAGCAGATTGATCCAGGAGTCTGAGGAAATGGGATGCGGTGCTCGATTTGCAGGTGCAGGCGGAGGTGGAGCCGTATGGGCCCTCGGCGAGATTGATGATATTCACCGGTTGAGACAAAGATGGGCTCATATCCTGAAGGGCACCAGGGAAGGAAGGATGCTGGAATGCGCCATAGATCCTGTGGGGGTTAGGGAAGAGAGGAAACATGATAGAAGATTGGGATCTCAATAAGATATTCAGGCCCCTTCTTGCCAAAGGTGCTTCCTATGCCGATATATTCGCTGAAGATGCCGAGATCAAGAGTATTGTATTAGAGGATAATAGGATAGAAAAGGTGGTGGGTGGTCAGGACACTGGTGTGGGGCTGCGGGCAATAAAGGACTTGAGGACACGGTATGCTTACACCAACGAACGTAAAGAGACCTCCACTATTGCGCTTTCAAAGGAAATGGCAGGCATGTTGGATGGGAGGTCTGGTTTTTCCAAGCGAACGTGGGCCTTCCCTTCACTCCCTCATACGCTCGAGACTGTTCAGAATCCCAAGGCGATTTCGGTTCAAGAGGAAGCAGATTTGCTCAATCTGGCTAACGAGGTGGCTCGAAGGGTTGACCCTCGCGTTCGACAGGTGAGAGTTGTTTACCGTGCCACTAAGCAAAAGATCGCGCTGGCAATGAGCGATGGTGAGGCGAGAAGAGAAGAAAGAGTATCCACAGTTTTTATGGTTCATGTGGTTGCCGGAACGGGAGATCTTATCCAGACCGGTCGCGAGCAAACTGCCGAAGCAAGGGGCTTTGAGCTTTTGAGCCGGGAAAGGGTAGAGGGCCTTGCCGTAAGGGCGTCTGAACGGGCTGTCCGGTTGCTGGATGCCAGGCCGGCTCCGTCAGGTCCCATGACCGTTGTGCTTTCGAGCAACGCAGGAGGGACCATGGTCCATGAGGCGGTTGGACACGGTTTAGAGGCAGATCTTGCACAGGAGGGACTGTCGGTCTATTCGGGCAAGATTGGCCAGGAGGTAGCAGCTGAGGAAATTTCGATTATCGACGATGCGACTATCGACGCAAAAAGGGGGTCTTTCTGTTATGATGATGAGGGTACGCCTGCCCAAAGAACGGTGCTCGTTGAGAATGGCTTATTGAAGGGCTATTTGTATGACAAGTTGACTGCAATGAAAGATGGTGCTCTTTCCACGGGGAATGGAAGGAGGGAGTCTTACCGTTTTTCTCCGATTCCGAGAATGACCAATATATTCATTGCCCCGGGAAAATCTGATCCGGAGGAGATTATCAGCTCTGTAGACAAGGGTCTGCTGGTGCTCAAGATGGGCGGTGGCCAAGTTGACACGGTCAATGGGAATTTCGTATTTGAGGTCAGCGAAGGGTACCTCTTGAAAAGCGGTCGAATGAGTGACATGGTGCGGGGGGCAACGCTCATCGGCAATGGTCCCCAGATAATCAAAGAGATCGACATGGTGGGCCATGATCTGGGCTTCGATGTCGGTACCTGCGGTAAAGACGGGCAGGGAGTACCGGTATCTGATGCACAGCCAACCGTAAGAATCCCCCTGATAGTAGTTGGCGGAACTGAAGGGCAGGAGTAGAGGGTTTGGTTTTCCGGAGGGGTTCGCCTGTAAAAAAACAAACAGGTTAGAGAAGAGACTAATACCAAGTTGCATTCAAAAGGCTACTATTTATAGACGTCATTGCGAACGAATGTGAAGCAATCCCTGGCCCAGACCTGGCTCCTATAAGTGTGGTGATGGAGAAGCACCTATGCAGATTCAGCGGGAACAGTAGCATATACAAATCACGTCGCGCCAGGGCAGGCTCCATAGGATAGATTGCCACGTCGCGGAGTTTATCCTGAGCAAAGTCGAAGGGCTCCTCGCAATGACATGAATGCAACTTGGTATAAGATGGCCCGATAAGCGGGCTTATCAGGCCATTCGTTAAGAGAAAAATTCGTTATTCTTCCAGGTATTTGAATGAAACGTTTATCCTGGACCTGAAGCCTGTTACCTTTCCGTCCTCGATGGTCAGATCCAGCTTTGTGATTTCTGCGATCCGCAAATCCCTGAGGCTTTTTGAAGCTGTTGTAACAGCATTCTTTGCGGCCTCCTCCCATGAGGTGGGGCTTGTCCCGACAAGCTCGATAATCTTGTAAGTGCTTCCAGGTGTCATTGGCGCCTCCTTTTATGTTGAGATTAACAGTTATTACCGAAGGGCTCTTACTCACCTCCTTTCTTTTGCAAGAATTTGGCGATAGCGACAAGCGGATGCCGAGGCTTTTATTTCCAGTATAGGAAAGGAACACCTCGCAGTCAATTACAAAACCTGCCGGTAAATCCCTTTGCCCTTTCGCGCCCGGCCTCAAAGACCGTGCGATTTATCTCCTTGAATCGGTCTGGGCTGATTTTTTGGATGGTTCGAAGTATTTCGTTGGGCGTGAACGGCTCCTCGCTGAACGCGGAAAAAAAGCCGAGCAATGCCAGGTTACTGGACCGTGCTGCTCCCAGTTCGCGAGCTATGGGTCCAGCTGCTACGGCCCGATATGTAATCTCCCTCCTGTCCAAGAAGACCCTTACTTCATCGCGGGGAAAATGACTGGCATTTGTGTTTACGAATAGTCTGCCTTTTCGAGACAAAAAGGGGAGATTTCGATAGGCCTCATGCTCATCGAGCGCCAATAGGATGTGGGCTGTACCCGTTTGCACTAGGGAGCCTTGAGCCGAACCCAGCCTGAGATGAGAGACCACCGATCCGCCTCGCTGGGCCATGCCGTGGGTCTCTGCCCCCATGAGATTGAAGCCTTTATCAAGGGCGGTTTGGGCCAGAACCCTGGTCATGAACAGGATGCCCTGTCCGCCTAATCCGGTGAGGATGATATTGGTGGATTTCATGGTGCTGTGTCTCTCAAAGCATGACTCGTGATTTCTTTTACCCGCCTACGCAGAAAGCCACGGGCTTGCCCGTGGATGAATGCTCGGCAGGGTAATCCGCCGTAGTCCTATTGGGACGAAGGCGGATATGCTTCGGCGGGTTCCGCCGAAGAATGTGGAGGTGCCACGCGCTTGCGC